>JAJZXF010000102.1 GCA_021802485.1 Actinomycetes bacterium
ACCGCCAGGCGGTCTGGTAGTGCACCCCTTCTCGCTCTGCCCACTCCGACAATCTCACATTGGCAGACTAGCACATACGTTCGCACATAGTCGGTGATGGTTTGGGCAGCAGTTGGCAACCCTCACCATCCGGACGCGCCACAAGGTCCTCTTCGTCCTCCTACCACTCCAAGCGACCGCCCTCGTCCTCATGACCGTCCTCGAAGCCTCCACCCACCTCTCCGTGAATCCCGGCCCCCTTCTTCAGGCGGACCTCGAAGCTTGGTTCGGCATGCGCCTTGCTGTTCTCGTACTGATCACTGCCGCAGCCGCCGCCGTCTTCGGCATCCCAGGACGGTTCCGCAACTCCCGCTGACAGCCACCGTCTGTGAATGGACCCCTGGGCGCGCAGACCCAGCGTTAGGCCCACAGCGTGTCAATCCAGCGAGTGATGTACTGGGACGGCAGAGCCTTCGATCTGACGATACACGGCTCATACACGTATCGTGTATGAGCCGTGTATGAGCCGCATTCGGACCAACATCGAGATAGACGAGATAGAGCACACTTACATCCAAGCCGTCATGGACCGTTACGGTATCCACACGAAGACCGAGGCTGTCGACCTGGCCCTCCGGCACCTTGTGGGCCAGCCCATGAGCCGCGAGGAAGCCCTCGCCATGCGTGGGGGGCACGCCATAGGCAGGGTGCCAGTTGACACCGGTCCCGCTCGCGTCCGATGATCCCCGCCGATACGTCGGCATGGGTCGAGTACGACCGGGCTACCGGGGGAGCCGGGCAGACGACCGAGTGTCCGAGCTCATCGCTGATGATGGCCCACTTGCAACTACCGAGCTGGTGATGATGGAGGTCATGGCAGGGGCCAGGACGGACGTTGGGAAGGAGGACTTGCGTAGATTGCTCTTGCGATTCCATCTGCTCCCGTTCAACGCGGCGGCGGACTTCACGGCAGCGGCGCGCATCTACCGCCTGTGCAGGCGAGTCGGGGTCACGCCGCGAGGTCTGATCGACTGCATGATCGCGTCGGTCGCTCGCCGGAACAATGCCACGTTGCTCACCCACGATGCTGACCTCACCCGAGTGCGAGTGGCACAGGTGGTCGGAATCGCGATGGACCCCGCTTCTCTTACCCTCGAAATGTGACCTCGTCCCGGCGATCAGTGCAACAGTCAGGGTTGTGCTGACGACACGACGTCCACGACCCTGCGCCCTCGGCGTTCACCAAAGCGAACGGTGCCACTCGCCTTCGCGAACAAGGTGTCATCACCACCACGGCCGACGTTCACTCCAGGGTAGAAGTGCGTACCGCGTTGGCGAACGATTATCGACCCGGATGACACCTCGGTCCCGGAAAACCTCTTGACGCCAAGGCGCTGCGACCTGGAGTCACGCCCGTTCTTGGTCGAGCCGCCGCCCTTAGTCTTTGACATTGCTAGCTCCCAGTACCTTCCGTATTGACTGATTCTCCTGCGCTCACGCCCGAATCTGCTGGCCCGCTCGGATCGGGGCCCACACGAGGCGTCTGGATGGAGGTGATCTCCACCACCGAGTAACGCTGCCGATGACCCCACCTGCGCCGATTGTTGCTCTTTGGCTTGTATGTAAACCCCGTGATCTTGGGTCCCTTAGCCTCGCCGACGACACGCGCCAATACCTTGACGCCATCAAGCTCCGATGGCGTCGCGAGTACCGACCCAGGCTCGCTGACAAGGCATACTGGCTGGAGGGAGACCTCTGATCCAATATCCTCGTGCAGCAGCTCCACCTGGATCCGTTGCCCTTGCGACACCTGTTCTTGCTTTCCACCGGCTTTGATCACTGCATACATGGAACGCTCAGCATATCAGGTGAGTGCCACCGGTTGGTATTCGAACTCCTATCCCGCTTATCACCAGCTATTTGGTATGAACTCCTGCCCGCGCTTCAGCACCTTCTCTTGCCACAGAATGCTCCGTGATCGCCAACAGCGAGCCACACGTGGGATCACTTGGAATCGTGATCGCTGAGTGTGACGCGGCTCAAACGGTGCCTGTGGGTTCCTTCGCGGCCATCATGCCCCCGTACGCAAGAGCGACAGCGAGGACGATCCCTACCCAGCAGCCGATCCCTAGGTAGCTAGGGTGCAGGTGGAGGACAAACTTCAGGGCAACGAGCGCAAGCGCTGCGAAGCCACCGATCATTTTCAGCTTGCCCCACGAAATTCCAAGTGCCGGTAGCTCGACGGTTGTGAGCTTCGACAGGACCACCTGAGCGACCATTGCCAAGCCAATCAACACCGCCAGCCATTCAAGAAAACCATCCGGATACTCGACGCCTGACCACGATCCGCCAAGGTACCCCCCAAAGTCGAACCACGGCAATGCAATCAAATCTATGGCAAGCAACCCACCAGCGACGCCGATAATCCAGTCTACGCTAGACAGCTTCTTTAGGTCCACACCAATGCTCCTTCCGAGAAAGTGCACAATTCCTGGTCTTTGAGGCTTCGAGACTCAGAACTCGAGGCCCCTGAGGGTGCAACGCAGTGGTGCACCTCACCCTCACGTGTTCAGCGTGACACCTGAATGAATCGATAACATCGGGGATCACCCCTACCGTTGCCATTCCACGGCGCTTGCGCGCGGTCGCTCTCGCGCTGAATGGGAGAGGGTCCGGCCCTCAGTTCAGATTCGACCCGCGTCAACTGCCACAACGGAGCCAACCTGTGGCCCAGGGCTTCGCTTCCCATCTCCATCTCGCGTACTCCAACCACGAATCAACTCCCGTCGCGAAGACATTCCGAGTTTCAGGTAGACGCTGTGAAGGTGGTGCTCGACCGTCTTCGGCGACACGCCGAGAATTGACGCTATCTCGATATTGCTAGCGCCTTCGGCCGCGATGCCCGCTACGACAGCCTCGCGCGCCGTGAGCTCCCAGCGCTCGGATAGCGAGCGCCTGCGGCGGCCGCCGCAGGCGGCCAACTCGACCCGAGCCATACGGCCAATCCGACCCGCTCCGCACTCCTCGGCGATCTCGATCGCCTCAGCTACCACAGAGCGGGCCCGGCGCGGCTCCCCTCCCCTACGGAGAAAAGCCCCAAAGCTCACAAGAGCCGTCGCTCGGACCAACGGAAGCTCCACTTCACGAAGCATCTCAATCGTTTCACGATGATGGCCTTCAGCGACGCCTCGCTCACCAGAAATCTCAGCAAGCCATGCCTCACCTGACAGCACAACCGAACGAGGCCATATGCAGGGCCAACCATCGCTGGCCCGTCGTACACTGTCAAGCAACCTCACGACATCGTCACGGGCGTCGGCGGCAATATAAGCTTCAAGCGCTGTATCTGCCCAAGGAACGACGCACGGCTCCATGAGCCCGAAATGTTGAGCCTTGTCCTCGACCGTCCTCGCAAGGCGACAGGCATCACTTGGACGGCCAGCATCCATCTCGATGCCAATACGCAGCTTCAACAGCCACAGCCGTAGTGTCGGGCCGTGGTCAGGGAACCCGTTCGCAAGCGCCTCGACCGCATCACAGGCCGCTATCGCTGCCGCATCCCCGAACTCTGTATATTCAGTTCCTCGCTCCCTGCCGATGTGCGCCCGCGCAACCCTGACCCACGGGAGCACCAGGGGCACCAGTTCCGCCGCGACGGATGCCCGTTCAACGAGCTCCGCTGCTTCACGCAAGCGGCCAACCCGCGCCAGGACATCTGCATAGCTCATAGCCAGGCTAACGATAGCCACCGGTGATGCCATGCGTTCTGCTTCAGCAAACAACGCTGTGAATACTTCGTGGGCAAACGAGAACCGCTCGGTCGCCTTTGCAATTGCAAAGGCACTGAATCCTGCCCACATCCCCATCCTCATTGCCTCGGCGTCGCGACCTTGCATCGAGCCTGCCCGACGTCCAGCTGAATCCGCAGCCGCTATGCCCTGGCTGTCGCCACACATGACCGCGCACTGAGCCCAGACGATCTCCGTTTCAGCTAGCCTACCAGCAGAAACAGTTCCTTCTCGCGCAACCTTACCTCCAGCAAGTTCGCGCGCTCGCTGCGACCATCCGAGGAGCCGCCGCGCATTCGACACCGGCAAACATGCCCTGCATGCCTCCAAAATCGCATTGACTGCTAGGTCTGGCTTATCAGCAACCGCCTCAATCGCATCGTCGAAGCGCATTTCCGCCTTTCCTGGCTCACCCGACCAAAGCGCCGCTTGGGCAAGGCAGGACAACACCTTCGAGCGCACCTCGGCACTCAGGTCCACCAAGAGAAGGTCCTGGCCGATCGCCTCCGCCTCCGCGAACTGCCCCGCTGCAACTAAGACTTCCGACAGTGAGAGCCGCAATCCCACGGAGTCACTGGCCCCCGCGAGCTCAACAGCAGTCCGCAAATGGACCAGGGAGGTGCCAATACCACCGGAGGCAAGGGACACTCGCGTGGCATCCCTGAGTACTGCAAGCGCCACCTCATCACCGACAAGATTCCCCCGCCGCGCATGCACCGCCGCCTCCGTCGGATCCGCGCCAAACCTACGCAGAACCCGCAACGCAACTGCATGTAGGTTCGCTCGGGTAGGCTCTGCTATGTCGTCGTAAAGAGCCATGCGGAATAACGGATGCACAAACTCGCTCCAGCCATCTCCCACGTGCAAGACCAACCCTGCGTTCGTCAACACTCGCAGCGACTCTGCGGCTTCTGACGGATCGACCCCAGCAATCTCCGCGACAAGCTGAGTTCGAAAACGGGTGCCAAAAATGCTAGCTGCCTGTGCTGTGCGCAATACCTGATCGGCTAGGCCAGCGAACCGCAAGAGCAGCACACGGGACCGAAATGCCCTCGATGGCAGTCCCACAACTTCACCGGCACCCGGCTTTGCTGTACCATCAGAAAACGCAGCTCCCGCGTTCTCGAGCAGCAGGGGGTTGCCAGCGCATGCGTCCCAAATGCCTCTCAGCTCGCCTTCCGGAACGCTGCATTCGCCTGCCGCTTCCATGATCAACTTCGATCCAGCCTCGAAACTGAGAGGACGAACCTGCTCCACCTCCACATGGCCGGTAGCGTACAGCTCAGCAACAGCATCGAAGGCCTCACGAGGCCATGGCCTCAAGGTGGCCATGACAAGAACATTCAGATCCCGTAAGCGTCTGCACGCATAGGCCAGCAACGCCAGCGAGTCAGGATCCGCCCAGTGAAGATCGTCGATCGCTATCATCACCGGAGCGCTGTTTGCCTGCTCCTCGAGCCAATTCATGAACCAATAAAAAGGAGCGGTCCGCAGATCAGCAAACGGGCGTGACTCTGACCCACCAATCCAGCCATCACTGCCGAGCTGTTTCCAGGTCTGCTGGAGAAGACCGAAGCCGAGGCGCGACTCACTAGCGACACCTTCTCCGAACCCAACACGGATCCCGCTCATCGCGGCATCTGAAATTGCCCTTCGCAAAATGCTCGTCTTACCAAGACCAGCCTCACCGACGACGAACAGCGCACACCCAGAGCCCAACTTTAGGCGCGCCGAAGCAGCTCCCACCCGTTCCAGAACACCCTCGCGCTCTAAGAGCACTTTCGGGTCTCCGACATCGAAAGTCTGTAGGCTCACGGCTCCTCTCCCCACTGACGGGCTCAGTCTACCCATTTGTCAAAGACTGCACAACAGGGACGTGCGTGACTCTGTATACGAGGTTGGTGATCGATACACGTAGCCACTCACGCAGTGCATGGCTTTCCGATGTAAGGGTAATCCCCGATGTTCGCCATAGCCTTCCTCGCGATACTCGAATTACCCAATCAGCTGGAAGCGCGTCGTGCGTTGCAATCCGGCGAGGATGCAAAGGAAAGGGCAAATGAATGGGCTGGTCTTACAGGTCGAGATCGATTCCGGTGAAAAGCTCGCGGGCTGCGTGGGCATCTCTGGCTCGTCAACCATGCTTGCTTTCGAAGGGTGGATCGCCTTCATGGCAGCGATGGACAGGCTGCGCCGCGAGGCTGGACTCCTGCCTCAGCAAGATCGCGGCCTCGCCGGAACCTCACGGAGCGTCTCCGAAGAACACGGATCCAGCGATGAACATGACGGCCACGAGCCTGGAACAAGTGACGAGCGTCAAGACCGAAGCTCGTACTGAGAATCCACGACCGACATGCGCTCCACGTTAACTACTCGACATGATGGGCCGGCTTGCGAACCGTCTGCCGCGTGGTAGGGGCATGACGCCGCTCCAGAGAACCTAGATATTCCTAGATACTCCTTTTCTTTTCGCTCCCCAGCCGTTGAGTCTCCCCCATCCCCAACACGGGGACAGGACTCTTCGGGTCGGCGTTTCCACCTCCCACGTCCAGCTTTCGCCGTCGTGGTTTGCTTGGGGTCCTGGCGTGAGGGATATCATCCCCATCAACGGACGGTCCTCGGGCACCAGGCGTGCTGGCGGCATCCCTCTGGAAGCTTTGTCTGTTAGGGGTTGCGTCCCGTCCTCCGGTTCTGCTTTCCATTCGGCGTAGGAACCTTCTGTCGAGGATTTTCTTTACCACCGTGTAGGGGGTGTAGCGGCCGATCTCGTGATCGTCGATCCTCATTAGGTTCATGGCAGCCACGTGGTCTGCATCACCTTGTGAGTTGCACTCCCAGTAGGGATTGCGGCAGTGAAAACTTGGTCTCCTGCTCCATCCGTGGGCCCGCTGAGCAGGAGCACAGCGCGAAACGCTTGCGGCGCCAGGGTTCCTCCACTCTGGCGGCCAGCGTGGGAGGGGTCGTCAAGGGTCGGCGGAGCCGAGCGCGGGCACATGTGGCCGCCAGATCCCTGAGGACCTCGTGCCGCTGACGCAGTGATCCACGATGTCCCAGGCCAGCCGCACTGCGGCTGGCCTCACTACCTTCTTCCTTCGAGCCCACGTTCGCTATCACCCACCCACGGATGTGTCGCACGAGCCCGGAAAGGGCTCTTCGGTGAGCTTGAAACGGAGTTCGCCCCGGAGGTAGAGCGCCTCGCGGCACTAGCAACACCCTGGCCGCGCCGGAGGTCGCGATCCGGGCGAGATCGGCGAGTAACCACAAAGGTCTGCTGGACCAGCGCTCCCAGCGCGATAGGCCGGCCACCTGTAGCCAGCCAAAGACCTATGGTGATACACCCTTATGAGACACTCGACAGCATGAGAGTGCACATGACCTTTGAACGTGAAACGAAGAATACGGTACGGTTTGCCGAGGACGAGAACAACCAGCCCGACGAGCACCCTGGCACCCCGGCACTCGTGACCGTCTACATCCAGAAAGTTGCCTGGCAGAGGCTCGGCAAACCTCGCCACATCGCAATCCAGCTAAGTGCCAGGTAAGCCCTGACCTCAGTGGCAACTTCCAGATATGGGCCAATCAGGCGCAAATAGGTGCTGCTATCCGGTGCCAACTCATGGATGGCTAGCCGTCACGACCGTGTGGATTCCGCCGCGCACCAGCCAATCGGTGATCACCGTGATCCGGCGCGGAGATATCGCGGCCACAAGGTCGTCGAGCACTCGGTTCGTAACGTCCTCGTGATAGGCGCCGAGATCGCGGTAGCTCCATATATAGAGCTTGAGTGACTTGAGTTCCACGATCGAGGCGTCTGGCACGTAAGAGATCTTGATCGTCGCGAAATCGGGGGCCCCCGTGACCGGGCACACACAGGTCAGCTCCGGTGTCTCACACGTGACCTCGTACTCCCTCTCCGGGTGTGGATTCGCAAGCGCGACCAACTGGGTGGTGCGCCCCCGAGTCCCAGCGTGAACCCGCGACTGGCCCACCCTACTCGCCCACAATGTCAAACAACTGGCGGCCAGAACGCTCCTTCGCTCCGAGGGAAGACCCGCCGGCGCCCGCATTGCCTTCGTCGACAACGAGACCGGACCTGTCGGCGTCAAGGAGGAGCACCTTGCCGGGAATACCCATCGCAGCCATCGCAGCCTCCGAATGTGAGCGAACCCCGTCAGCATCACCCGCTCTGCAAATTCCGAGCATCGTCGAACCGGCCCCAGACCAACACGAGGCAAGCGCGCCAGAACGTAACAGCTCGGCAAGCAATTGCGGCGCGACAGGAAAAACTGGACTGCGAAAATCCTGATGGAGGCGATCCTCCGTAGCCTCCTGCAGCAGCATCGTAGCGTCGGCAAGTCCCGCTACAAGAAGACCCATCCTGCCCAAATTGAACGACGCATTCGAGAGGCTGACCTCGCTTGGTAGCGCCTGGCGGGCCTTCGCAGTCGCGAGCTGATGGTCCGGCACGACAGCCACGAACCTGAGGGCAGGATCGAGAGCAAGTGGGACTGCTCTCACCATTCCCTTGACCCTCGTAGCTGCAACCAAACCTCCAAGCATTGAAGCCGCCGCGTTCTCTGGATGCCCATCCACACTGGCAGCCACGCCAAGTGGATCGCGCGATCCCGCAGCTGCCGCAGTTGCAAGCGCTAGTGCTGCAGATGATCCCAGACCCCTTCCGACAGGGATGTCAGAGTGGACCCTAATCGCAAGCTTTTCATCTCCGGCAACCTCCATCGCTACCTTTGCAGCCAGATGCGAGGAGTCCGCAGGCAGGTCCGAACCTTCTCCTGTGGCACTGACGCTCAATCGCTCAGCGCGGGTCACCTCCACCTCAACGTAGAGATTCACCGCAAGCGCAAGGACATCGAAACCAGGCCCAAGGTTTGCACAACTTGCAGGACAGCGCGCTCTCACGTACTCACCGTATACCGGTATCGCCCCCGCACGCTCATACCGACGCCAGCAGGCGTGAACCTCCCCGCCCTCACGGACGGGGCTTCTAGCCCTGCCGTCTGGCTTGGTTTGCCTCACATCGCGCACGTCACGCTACCGCGACCAACGGGTCTGGCTCTAAAGAGCTGGTGGATGAGTTTGCTAGCTTCGGCTTGCACGACGTTTCCGTCCAGGCCTGGTTCTTGGCACTACTCAGGGTTATGGCCTTTCGGCACTGCACCATACGGTGTGTGTTGCGCTGATCAGGTGACCAGCGCTTCTCGTCCCGGAGATACGTGACTCGGATGACTACATCCGC
>JAJZXF010000103.1 GCA_021802485.1 Actinomycetes bacterium
CTACTGCAAGCTCATGCAGTATGGGGATGGCTGGGGATACGAATACTGGGAGGAGGTTGGGCCTCCGGCCCGAGTGGGACTATCCCTCCCCACGGCTGAAGCCGGGGGTATCCCGTCCCACACCCATCTTCAATGAGTTCTCCGCGTGATTCCGGTGAGTGATGTCCAGGTTGCCGCGGGTGCCGGTGATCGTTGGCGAACGAACGCAACTCTCTTCGAACGTGCCCAGAGGGTGATGCCTGGCGGTGTGAGTTCTCCCGTACGAGCGTTCTCGTCGGTAGGGGGCACCCCCTACTTCGTAGAGAGTGCAAAGGGATCGCGGATCCGAGATGTCGAGGGGAATGAGTACATCGACTACGTGCAGTCCTATGGAGCGCTTGTCCTCGGACACGCCCACCCGGCAGTTGTAGAGGCTGTGGCGAGCGCTGCGGCCGCGGGCACGACCTATGGGGCTCCGACCGAGCGGGAGGTGCTTCTAGCGGAGGCAATTTGTGATCGCGTGCCTGGATGTGAACAGGTCCGACTCACCTCCAGCGGGACGGAAGCCGCGATGAGCGCGATACGTCTTGCAAGGGCTTCTACCGGCCGAAGCCGTCTGGTCAAGTTTGCCGGTTGTTACCATGGCCACTCGGATGCGCTGCTTGCTGCTAGTGGCAGTGGCGCTGCAACGCTTGGTTTGCCAGGTTCGATGGGCGTTACCGAGGGCGCTGTGGGAGACACCCTTGTGGTTGCGTACAACCGCGTTCCGAACCTTACCGAGGAGGTGGCCTGCGTGATTGTTGAGCCGGTGGCCGCGAATATGGGTCTGGTCTCTCCAGAGCCCGGCTTCCTTGCAGGGCTGCGGGCAGCATGTGACGAGGTGGGCGCACTTCTTGTTTTCGACGAGGTAATAACCGGCTTCCGCCTTGGTCAAGGATCGTGCGCAAGCCTTATTGGGACCCAACCTGATCTGTGGTGTTTCGGGAAGGTGATCGGTGGCGGCCTGCCGATCGGCGCGTTCGGCGGCCCGAGGGAGATCATGAGGATGATCGCTCCCACTGGAGGCGTGTATCAGGCAGGTACGCTTTCGGGGAATCCCGTGGCTACGGCGGCTGGCCTGACTGTGCTGTCTACTCTGGATGAAACGTCCTATGCCCAGCTGTCGCAGACCGCGGCGCTTCTCGCTCGTGGGATTCTCGACGTGGCACAGGCAGCTGGGGTGAAGGTACAGGTTCCGGTATTTGGCTCGCTGCTTGGAATCGCATTTACAGACCGGCCTGTCCGTGACTTCGAGGGCGCCCGGCGAGCGGCGGAGGGATCTGCGTACACGCGTTTCTTCCACGCAATGCTTCGCAGGGGTGTTGCTCTCGCGCCAAGTCCATTTGAGGTCCTCTTTCCGAGCCTTGCCCATGGCGCAGAGGACATCGGGCGCACTATTGACGCAGCCCGTGAGGCATTTGCCGAGGTAAGAGAGGGCGTCTCGTGAGTGCTGCCACCGTTGGTGCTCTCAAGGCGCTACGGTTCATATGTGGGAGATGAAACCTCTAAGCAGTCGATCAACATGCTCGCGGATCGTGTTCTCGTCCAGATTCCGCAGTCCGAGGGCGAAAGGCGCTCGCGGGCTGGGATTCTCATACCCGCAACTGCCCAGGTCTCCAAACGGCTGAGCTGGGCGGAGGTTGTTGCGGTTGGGCCGCATGTGCGCAACATCAAGCCTGGCGACAACGTGTTGTTTAATCCCGAGGACCGCTATGAGGTGGAGGTTCGAGGCGATGACTACCTGATCCTGCGGGAGAGAGACATCCACGCGGTGGCTTCTGATCGTATGGACAACGGCACGGGTCTTTACCTGTGAGCGGTCCTTTGGCTTCCACGCCCGGGTTGTCAGATCCCCCCCCGGTCTTCTCAGAGACGGTCGAGGCTCAGCTGTCGGCCGTATCTTACGGCGAAAATGGCCTTATTCCAGCGATTGTGCAGGATCGCGAGACCAAAGACGTCCTCATGCTCGCCTGGATGAACGAGTCGGCGCTGCGAAAGACGCTCGAGAGCGGCCGCAGCTGGTTCTGGAGCCGGAGCCGCGGCGAGTATTGGCGCAAGGGGGACACGTCTGGAGATCGCCAGATCGTTAGAGAACTGCGCTACGACTGCGACTGCGACTGTGTTCTTGTTCTCGTCGACCAGCAGGGCAGGGGAGCATGTCATACCGGGGAGTGGTCCTGCTTCTTCAGGACCTTTGATCAGACTTTCGATTCTTGTGATCGAGGCGAGGCCGCAGATGCTTCTTATGGCCCGTCTGCAACGGCAAAGACGGCGCAGCCATAGCGGACGACATCTGCGCTGAGATGTGCGTCAACCAGTACGCTGAGGATTTGCACGACCCACAGGTCGCCAGATCGCTAGCGCGTTCGCGCACCCATGGCATGGTGACATTCGAGGAGTTCGTCAGATCGGCGAGGAACCACTCTGTAGTGCCTGTCTGGCGGGAGGTGCTTGCCGATACGGTCACTCCCGTCGGAGCCTTCCTCCGGCTCGTGGCCAGCGAGCCTGGCTTTTTGCTCGAATCAGCTGAGAGCGGCGAACATTGGGGCCGCTACTCCTTCGTGGGTCGTGCGCCGCTCGCGACGATTGTGGCGAGCGAAGGCTCTATCGAGGTCAGGGGAACATTGACCGAAGAGGTGGATCGAAAACGCGGAGTCCTCGACATGCTCGAGTCCCTTCTCTCCTCTTACCGCTGCGAGGATTGGCCGGGATTGCCACCACTGCACTCTGGAATTGTTGGGTATCTGGGTTACGATGTTGTCCGCGAGATAGAGCACCTCCCATGTCCGGCCCCCGACGACCAGGGATTCCCGGATGCAGCGCTATCTGTGATCGGGGAGCTTGCAGCCTTTGACCATTGGCGTCAACGTGTGGTGCTGATCGAGAACGTCGTTCCGGACCCGTCTTGGGGGCGTTCGGAGCTGGCCGTAGCGTATGACACTGCAGCCGATGGGTTAGATCGGCTTCTAGCGGATCTGCTTGAACCGCAAAGGGCGAGCGGGATCGAGATACCAGATCCGCAAGAGGCGCCGGCTACCGCCCGGCGTACAGTTTCGAAAGATGCTTACATGCGCTCTGTCGAAGCGGCGAAGGAGCACATCCTCGCTGGAGATGCCTTTCAGGTAGTGCTCTCGCAGCGTTTTGATATCGATCTGGACGCTGACCCGTTCGATCTGTATCGCGTCCTGAGGCAAGTGAACCCTAGCCCTTACATGTACTTCCTTCGATTTCCAGAAGTTACCGTCGTGGGTTCCTCACCTGAGCCGATGGTCCGGCTGAGAGATCGTGTCGTCATCTCGAGACCGATTGCCGGCACTCGCAGGCGCGGTTCTACAGACTTCGAGGACGCCAAGCTGGCCGGCGAGCTGGCGGAGAACCCGAAAGAGCTCGCCGAGCACGTGATGTTAGTGGATCTAGCGAGAAATGACCTTGGCCGGGTCGTGTCATTTGGAACCGAAGAGGTTGATGAGCTGATGACCGTCGAGCGCTACAGCCACGTCATGCATCTGACATCCCAGGTTCATGGGACTCTCGCACCTGGCAAGGGTCCCGTGGACGTGCTGCGGGCTACCCTGCCTGCAGGCACGGTGTCCGGCGCGCCGAAGGTTCGGGCAATGCAGATTATTGACGATCTCGAGTCAACCAAGCGTGGGCCGTACGCGGGCGTCGTCGGGTATCTCGACTTCTCGGGCAATCTCGATACAGCTATTGCCATCAGGACCATGTTCGTCTCCCCTGATGGCGAGGGACACGTCCAGGCTGGAGCGGGGATCGTGGCTGACAGCGACCCTGAGGCCGAAGACCAAGAATGCGCGAACAAGGCAGCGGCGCTGCTCGCAGCGGTTCCGGCCGCCAGGCGCATGGCCAGATCCCGAGAGGACACCTTGGGACAGGAAGGTGGTTCCAACGTAGAGGTTCAAGAAGCGAGGACGAAGCGCACGTGACGGGAACCGCGTAATGGCGACCGAGCTTTCAGTCCCTGGTGGCTTCGAAGGCCCCTACCGTGAATTGAGGCAAGGAGCTGGCGCATGCTGGCTGAGGCGCGACTTCATCAGGGTGCGAGGCGCTGATTCGCTCGAGTTCCTGCAGGGTCAGCTCACCCAAGACGTGTCCTCTCTTGACATCGGCGGCTCCGTGGAGTCGCTGTTGCTATCACCCGAGGGACGCCTGGATGCTTATCTCAGGGTGACCCGCTTGTCGGAGGACGAGCTGGTCTTGGACGTCGCTGCTGGTTGGGGGAATTCGGTATTGGAACGCCTGGAACGATTTCGACTCCGCACTCGCGTCGACATGGACATTCTCGACTGGAAGTGCCTGTCGATCAAGGGTCCAGGGACCAGCCGCCTTGGCATCCTGACAGGTGAAATAGCGGGAGCGGAGGGTGTGCTGGAGGCTCCAAGGGCCTTGCGGTCCTATGATGATGGCGTCTTTGTCAATGCTCAATGGCCAGGGCTGCCCGGGTTGGACGTCTTGGGACCCGCGCCCCTGGTGCCAGCTGGGGTGTGTCTGATCAGCGATGAATCACCAGCGCAGATCAAGCCGGTTCCCGCTTGGGAGGCTGCCTGGGATGCCGTGAGGATCGAGGCTGGCATGCCGACGATGGGCGCGGAGTTGACAACTGCGAGCATCCCAGCCGAGACCGGACTTGTTGATCGGACCGTCAGCTTCACCAAGGGGTGCTATACGGGCCAGGAACTAGTAGCTCGGATGCACGCGAGAGGCAGCAGTGCCCCTCGTCGTCTGTGCGGGCTGGTGTTTCGCGATCAAGAGGCTCCACCGGGCGGATCGGAGGTTCGCTTTGAGAACACGCCTTGCGGCATGGTGACCACCTCTTCGTTCTCACTTGAGCTAGGAGTTCCGGTTGCCCTTGCGTTCCTGGCGCGCAAGATCTCTGTGCCCAACGACGTGAGCGTCGTCTACCAGGGCCGCGTCTTTGCTGCAGATGCTCGCCTGCTACCGCTCATCGGCTGAGTGTGGCGGCGGCTTCGCCTGGGTCCGCTTGCCGACGCTTATAGGGGCCGGAAAGGCTCTCGCGCCTTTGCAGGCCACAGGTTCACCTTCTTGGAGGCAAATGCAGCATCGTCGCGCTGTGACTACAGTGTTCGCTTGTGAGCTTTCTCGTGGATCCCCCGCTACTCATTGGTTCCGGAGCCATGATCGAGCGTCACTCAACCGGGAAGCGTTCTGCCGACGCCCTGGCCCGGATAGTCCTGGCCGGATTTCTCGTCACGTCCGTCTCTTTGTATCTTAACCTGCGGTGGACCCGCTGGATTTGGGAGCTGTGCCGCGCAGATTCAGGTCGGGACTGGATGCTGAATTCAGGCGTGCTGTCGCTTGAGCACGAGCGACCCTCACTTGCCACCCATGTCATAGCGGCGTGCATCTTCGCTTCTTATCCACTCTGGCTTCACCTGGGACGAGAGCTTGCCAGGAACACGCACCGATCCCGCTAGCGCGACACGGCTGCTGTCAGCTGCGTTGACATCCGGGACGGCAATCAAGCGGCCGGAGGGATGGCCCTCCGGCCGCCTGGTTGCTGCTAGCCGATGCCTGGGTTGGTACGGTGGTCGCCGCCCCACCCAGGGTTTGATCGGCGCGCCGCTTAGCCGGAGCGCGCGGGCGTTGCGGACTAGATGACTTCTCTTTGCGTCTGCTGGACGGTCTGGACAGGTGGGCCCGGGCTGGTAACGACCGTCCGTTGGACGGCGCCACGGCGGTAGTGGCCGAAACCACCCCAACTCGCCCAGAAGGCGATCGACAGCACGGCGCCGACGGCACCGACGATCATCAGCACCACGCCGGTGGTCTGGACGTCGAACCCGTGACCCTGCACCGTGACAGCGAAGCGCATGATGGCCCCGGCTGCGATTAGAAACATGCTGGTAACGATTCCCATGATGTAAACCTTCCTACTGCTGGCGACGGGTGGGTCGCCCTTTACTTTCGACGGCCCGGCGGGCCGCCCAGTCCTCCATAATACACCGGATCAGCAAAACTAGCAAACAACTTCTAGTATCTAGATGCTATTGTTGGTTGATGGCTGAGTGGAACTTTCTGACCAACCATGCCCGGGTACTGGTGTTCATCGCCCATGACCCTGATGCCCGCCTGCGCGACCTGGCCGGAGCGGTAGGTGTCACCGAGCGCGCCGCGTACGGCATCGTGGCCGACCTGACCGAAGCCGGTTACGTCGTCAAGGAGAAGGAGGGTCGCCGCAACCGCTACCACATCCAGCAGCACCTCCCCCTGCCCGACTCGGTCATCGAGCAACCCACCATCGGCGAAGTCCTCGATCTCCTCGTCCACGCCGAACGCAAACGGAGTCGACCGCGGCGCGCCAACTAATCGGATCGCCGCCGGCCAGGAAGCACATGTTGGGGTGCATCGCTACGAGAAGTCGTGACGCTCAAGGTCTCCGCATATGAGTCGACGTACCCGCGTAGGGCCTTGTCGATCGACGACGTCAAGGCGGCGGTGCTTGCGCATTGCTAACGCGGGGCGTACTGTCCGGATTGACACGGACTGGGTGGGCCCCACGATGTCAGCGCATTCCACTCAGACCCCAGATGCTCGTGCCTCTTTCATCCCACAGCAAGGATCCAACCATGGCAACAACAGATAAGGCCAAGAACATCGCCCAACAAGCCAAGGGCAAAGCCAAAGAGACAGTCGGCAAGGCGACCGGCAACGACCGCCTCCGGGCCAAGGGCAAGGCCGACCAGATGAAAGGCAACCTCAAGCAGGCCGGCGAAAAAGTCAAGGACGCCTTCAAGACCTAATTCGACGACTGTTGTCAGTGTTGAGCCGCCGAGAGTGAAAGACGGTTCCCTGCCACCGCGGATGGCCCGTTACGGCTTCTTTGAACACGTTGTTCTCAGACGATGCTGTCGCTCTCATCCACCTGTTGCAAGGGGCCTGCCCCGTGCGGTCAACAACCTCTTCATTCAGTCCCTTGTCGCAGCCTTCGTTGCAAACAAGGCGATAGCAGACGAGTCCTCAGCAAGGGCAGCAATCACCGAGGTCGCCTCGGAGTGAGCTCAGACTGCTTTAGAACAGAGTTAGTGACGCCTGAGGGATGGCTCTTGTCAGCGGACCCAGATGCCTACCAGGGACTCACTGGCGCACTCGTCGAGGCTATCGCCCCGCACACCGAGGCCTCACGGTAGACGGTCCGGAAGCTCGGCCCGGAGGTAACGAGTAGTTTACTCAGCAACGGGCTGTTTCAACGGTGAGGCTGGCAAGACCAGGTTTCTGAAGACCGGGTCAGGGTTATCCATGGGTGCCGGTGAGCGTTCCAGAGCAGCCGTGTAGCCACCAAGAACAATCAGCAGGAGTTGTACGGCTGGCATTTTGTTGCGCTGCAACACTAGAAAACACTATCGAGAACCGAGAATAAGTTCTAAAGGAGGACAGCGGATGCCGGTCGAGCGAACACGCGACAACTACACCGAAGTAATAACTATCAACAGGCCAGAGGCTAGGAACGCGATTGACGGCGCTACAAGCGCTGCTCTCGCTAGCGCTTTCGAGGAGCTAGAGGGAGACGACGGCATACGGGCAGTCGTACTTACCGGGAGTGGCGACAAGGCCTTTTCCGCTGGTATGGACCTCAAGGCATTCGCGGCGGGTGAGATGGGTGACATCACGCAATCTCCCGGCGGTTTCGCCGGTTTTACCCGGCGTGCCTTTCCAAAGCCCATCATAGCGGCTGTCAACGGTGCTGCCCTGGCCGGGGGCTTCGAGATGGTTCTTGCCTGTGATCTCATCGTCGCTGCTGATCACGCGGTCTTCGGGATACCGGAGGTGAAGCGCGGCTTGGTCGCTGGTGCGGGCGGCTTGATCCGGCTTCAAACCCGCCTGCCGCTGTCGGTAGCGCTTGAACTTGCCCTTACCGGAGAAACGATTGGAGCAGAGCGCGCTCTAGAGCTCGGCCTTGTCAATCGCGTCGTGCCGGCGGACCAGTTACTGCCCGAGGCGCTCAAGCTTGCTGCGACGATTTGCTCCAACGCGCCCGTTGCAGTCAGGACCTCGAAACGTGTCATGCGTGAAGCCTGCGCGCGACCGGAATCCGAGGGATGGGAGCTCACGGATCAAGCGGTGCGCGAGGTTTTTTCAACAGAAGACGCCATGGAAGGCGCAATAGCGTTTGCCGAGAAACGCCCACCTTCCTGGAAGGGCAGGTAGAAGTAGTGTGTCAGCTGGCGTCCAGATCTCAACCAGATCGGATATCACGAGCCAAAGATCTTTGCGCGCGGTGATTTGCTCTCAATGCTTAGGCACAGTCCGGGAACTTGCTTGCAAAGGCCCCGGCTGCCGTGTTCTTTGATCTGGTCATGCGGATCTCGCAATGTTGACTCCGACCGTTACGGCGATCAGGCTCTTTCTGCACATCCTTGCCGCAACTGTGTGGGTCGGTGGCCAGATCACCCTCGTATGGATTCTCCCAGCACTCAAGGCATTGGGTCCAACCGCCCCTGCTTCAGTCGCCCGCAGATTCAACCAAGCTGCGTGGACTGCGTTCGGTGTGCTGATCGTGACTGGGATCTGGAACGTCGCTGCTGACGCGAGTGCGCTTCATAACCAAGCTTGGCGGGACGCGCTGGTCGTCAAGGTCGTTGTAGTTGGGATCTCGGGCCTTTCGGCGTGGATGCATACCCGTACAAAGAGCCGCCAGGGCCTGGCTGTCTGGGGAGGCCTGACCGGCCTATCTGCCCTTGCGGCACTCTTTGTGGGAGTTCTGCTTGCGGGCTGATCGACGCATGTACACAAGCGAATACAGCTGACCGAACTCACCGTACGTATTCGGTGAAGTAGGCCCCTGTCGCAGGGCACAGAGTTCCCTCCAGGTGCCTACTCAGCCCAGGGGTGCGGTGAGCTGGCGGCGAAAGTTTCGCACCAAGGGGTAGAGGTAGATGTCTTT
>JAJZXF010000104.1 GCA_021802485.1 Actinomycetes bacterium
TATTCCACAAGGCTGTAACGCTTACGTTGATCCGCATCGACCGGGCTCGCTCGACCCACAGCTAAAGCCATGGGCTTGCGCTCGCTTTTCGGTCAGGCGAGCCATCACCGAGAACGAACCTCCACCGATCTTCACCGATGACGAGCGGGCTGCGTTCTTAGCCTGGCGATCGGGTACGAGCGTTCCTTCACCAGTAGAACCCGAGCTAGGGGAGGCGCCGCCCGTCGCCCGCAGCTTGCAGCAGCTGGCGAACGACCTGCTCGTTCCCGAGGAGTTCCTCGACACGGTGCTCACGCTCCTTCGTGAACGAGGCCAGCTCATCCTCTACGGGCCGCCTGGGACCGGGAAGACCTACATCGCTCGCAAGCTCATGGAGTTCATTGCCCCGGAGCCAGCCAGGCACGAGGTCGTCCAGTTCCACCCGAGCTACTCCTACGAGGACTTCGTCGAGGGCTACCGTCCGTCCACCTCCGATGATGGCCGTCTCGCCTACGAGCTCCGGCCCGGTCCCTTGCTCCGGCTGGCCAAAGCAGCGAGCGCCAGTAAGCACGAGCACGTACTGCTCATCGATGAGATCAACCGCGGCAACCTGCCTCGCATCCTCGGCGAGCTACTCTACGCGCTCGAGTACCGCGGCGAGCCGATTCAGCTCATGTACTCGGTGGACGATCCGCTCGTCCTGCCGCGCAACCTTCTCGTGCTCGGCACCATGAACACCGCCGACAAGTCGATTGGATTGATCGATGCCGCGCTCAGGCGCAGGTTTCACTTCATCCCGCTTTTCCCCGGCGAGGGAGCGCTCACCAATCTGCTTTCCCAATGGCTGGACAACAACATGCCAGAGATGAGCTACGTCGCCAGAGTTGTCGACAAACTCAACCGCAAGCTATGCAAACAGATTGGGCACCATCTGCAAGTCGGCTACAGCTACTTCCTGCGCCCGGACCTGTCGGAGGAGGTGCTCGCTCGCATCTGGGAAGCAGACATCCTCCCCTTCCTCGAAGACCAGTTCTTCGGACACGACGAGGACCTCGCCGCCTTCCAGCTCGAGCATCTCGTCAAGGGGGTGCATGAAGACACTGACGCTGAAGGAGTGGAGCCCGCAGCAGGTCCAGCTGACCAATCCTGAGCTAGCTCGCCTGCTGAGCGTGCCGAAGCTCCTCGCCCTGACACCGCATGAGCCGAGCCCGGGGATCTGCATTGTGCGGCCGGGCAGCGTCGTGGGAACTCTCGTGTGGCCGGAGCTACGCGTGCTAATCAAGCCGAAGGTGGAGCTGGAGAACATCTTCTTCCTCCTCGGATTCCGGGGCGGGCTCGCCAAATGGACCGACGAGGCGTTCCCCTACAAAGCCGAGTGGGACTTCCTGAGAGCGATTGTCTGGGTGTTTCGCGCCGAAATGGAGCGTGGCCTTCGTTACGGAATCAACCGGTCCTACGAGGAGAGAGCTGAGCCCCTCGCGACCATCCGCGGTCGTCTCGACATTGGGCGCCAGATCACCATCTGGCAGGACCGGCCCTTCCCTGTAGAGTGTCGATTTGTTGACTACAGCGAGAATATCGTGCTCAACCAGGTGCTGCGAGCAGCGACCGCTCGACTTCTCGCAGCCAGAGGCCTGAGCTTCGACCTCGTGCGATCGCTTCAGCACATCGCGAGCGAACTCTCGATGGTCGACGAGGTTCACTTCGCGCCCTCCCGGATGCCAGAGGTCACCTTCACGCGTCTGAACGCGCAGTGGGAGCCGGCCTTCAGGCTCGCACGACTCATCCTCAGCGGTGAGACGCTTCGTGACGAGACGGGGGTAGCGGTAGGGACAGCCTTCACCGTGGACATGAACGTGCTGTTCGAGAAGTTCATCGAGGAGGTAGTCGCCGAAGAGGCGCGCCGACGAGGTTGGGAGCTAGAACCCCAGTTCAGCGTCCATCTGACGGAGCGGGTGAAGATGAAGCCAGATCTCGTGCTCCTCCAACACGGGAACCCTGTGGCGGTCGCCGACGCCAAGTACGTTGAGCTTGACGAAGGATGGCCCAACGCGAACGTGTACCAGCTGCTCGCCTACTGCATCGCTCTCGGCCTACCAAGGGGCCTTCTGATCTATGCAAGCCAGCACCCGCCCGAGGTGCAGCTGGTGAGCGGGTCGGGAACCGAGCTTGAGATCGTAGGCATTGACATGTCGAAACCCTCTGATGCGCTACTCGAAGAAGCCCGCTTCGCGGCGAAGCGGCTCATGGCGCACGCGCGAGCTGCTTCCGGTATCCAACATGGAACCAGACCGGCCGTTGCAAATGTGGTCAGCTGAGCCTCTCGTCGCGCGAACCTCGAAGTCAGGTTCTGTTTGCGTATCGCGGCACGACCTCCAGAGCGCTGAGGATGCAAGGCAAAGGCCATTTGGCCCTGCTGATATCCACTGCCAATTGGGTCTCCGCCTCCGCGATGCGTACACCCGCTAAAAGGAACGAGACTAACTACAGCTGGTTCGGAAACCCCCTCGTTCGAGGACCAGGCATCGATCAACGAGTAGGTATACGCCGAACATCGCAGCCAGGACAGAACCCGAGCGTCTACACCACTACTACCTTGCTAATCCGCAATAGGTGGATACGACCCGATCGCATCTGATCTCCCGCACAAGTTGTGCGGGAGACACACGCTGTTGAGCGCCACGACATCCGCTACATTGAACGGGGTCTTCCGCCCGAAGAAGTGCAACCGAACAGCTTCATTCCTCGATCCCCTCCGCTTGTTCGTGACCAATCGGGACCCGGGGGCCGTGCGGGTCGATGCCAGGCCAACTTCGCAAGCAATGACCGGACCATCCACGCTCCCGACGCGTTGACAGCCACCCCAGCCCGATCGCACAAGCAGAGTTACTCGCCCACAATGTGGATGACTTCCAAGCGCGTGACACGCCGGCCGAGATCGCAGCAGGTAGCAGTTATCAATCGGTCCCACCACCACGCCGCGTTTGAGGCTCCGACCACAACTTTCCCCAATCGGTTCACCGAGTTGCACGCCGGGTTAACGCTGACCCCTCGGAGATCCAACAAGCTTCCAGGCGACGACCATACAGCTGCGAGCCAACTCATACCGTACGCAAAGCGAGCATCGCGGGCCTGTGCTCCAGCTGATCTTCTACGCCAAGGCCAAGCACCGTTTCGATCACGTGCACCTCAGCGCTGCCTACCCGTTCACTGCAAAGCTGATCGACCACCAAGACCCCCTGGTCACCGCCATCGCTGCACATACACCGATCGCCTGAGTTCTACGTCGAAGAGCTCCGCGTGCCAGTCGGTCGGCTGAGCGGCCGTTCGAGCTCCGGCCAGCGTCCCAAGCCCAGTGGCGGTCCCGGTATGCTCCCTGGTCAGCTGGTGCGCTCTCCGCCACGAGGACGACGCCAACTCGGATCTCGTCTCGGTGGCGCGATGTCCTACGCGCGCTGTGCTCACTCCGCGCTGATCTAGCAGGCTTCGCGTTTGCGCACATATTCGCACAGCACGCCCTCCTATGCGAGATCCGTGAGTTACGCAGTGCTCTCGCGTTCAGACCAGGCGAACAGCGAAACCAGTCGAAGCTACCAGCTCAAGAGCCGGAAGTTCAGCGCCACCCTGAGTGGCCCGACACCGCCCAAGCGGGCCAGAATAGCAAACCTCGCGCCACGCCTACCTGCCTCGGAATCCTGCCGATCTCCCCGGGCTTCGCGACCCGAAACCTTTCTGGCACGAGGCGGCCCCTGCAGCCTGCTGTTCTCGATTCACACCCGCTCTGGACGTCGGCGCAACGCTGATAGCGACCTCAGTCGACATCGCTCGTGACCGAGGAACCGTTCTGGCTCGCCACCGGGTCGAGAACTGCCTCGCTGCCAGTCCCAGCAGCAGCGCCGGGCTCGCTTGCTCCGCCGGCTTCGCTCGAGCCTGCAACAGCGCTCGCAAGTGCCCCACCCACCCCAGCGGGGACGGATGCCGACGCTGAACCATCGCGCATGGCCTGGTAGTGGTAGATGATGTCCTCTGTCTGGACGTAGTAGTCGTCCGCACCGCCGCGCACCTCGTGCAGGACCATACGACCCTCGCCGTCTGCAACCTTCACCAGGTCCTCGATCGAATCCACGGTAACGAGGTGCTCGCTTGTCGCTAGGGACGACTTGCCGGTGACCGAGACGATCAGCGGCCCGTAACGGGTGCGTATGCGGGCCGGCTCGTCACGGCGCATCGCAAGCCTTGCGAGTGCGTAGACGATCAAGCCGATCAGGATCGCTGCCACAAGACCCGCAAGCGCTCCCTTCCGCGCCATAGGCACGCTCGGGTGCACGAACGGCAAGCGCAGGTCCCTCGTAGCGACTGCGGGAACAGACACCGAGCCAGCGAGCGATGAGTCCGCTGGGTTCGCAGTAGACACCTGCCCCGCAGAGCCCGCGGAGGGCCCGGATCCCGAAGCTGCAGTGCCAGCCGAAGATCCCGAGCCAGCACTCGCCATCTGGAGCTCTGAGGGGCTCAGCTGGAAGGCAAGTTGGGGATCGAAGGTGCGTGAGAACGCAACCTTGCCAAGAGTCCCTGCAAGACTTACGTTCGCAGTTACCACGACGTTGTAGCTTCCCCCGGATGTGGCAAATGTCGCGGGTGCTGGCGCAGGCTGGCCGGGCGTCGCGGTTCTGATGGGCTGTGTCGCTGCGAGGAAGGAGTTGATCGCAGCCTCGACGGATGGGATCGAGAGCAGTCCGGTCATGCTCACTGACGCTCCCGAGACCGGCCTCTTCGCGACAAGCGGGATCGTGGTGTGCCAGCCATCCGAGCGGCTCACGACTGCGTTCATGCTCTCCGTGCCTTGCAGAATTGCAGGCGCTTTGGTCACGAGCTGATCGGTGAAGCTCATGTACACGAGCGACGACAATCTCAAGAACACCGGCTCGCCGGTGTGCACGCTGCCCGATGCGTAGACCGAGCCGTAAGCAGGCGCCTGGTAGCTGAAGGTCCCCTGCTCCGTATAGGGGACTGGCCGGACCGTCGCGTAGCGTGTGGGCGTTAGAAACGCCATCGCACCCACTCCGAGCGACACAAGCGCCACTACTGCCGCGATCGTCGCAACTGACTGGCCCACCGGTCCGAGCACGGTGGCAGTTGGCACCTTCCGACCCGGCCCGGATGCCGACCCGGGGCCTGTTGGCTGGTTTGAGCTCGTTCTCACTTGAGTTCCTTCCTTTCGCCGGTCACTTCCTGTCCTGTTGGGGTCCTCTCCCCCACCGCCAATCGCACCCTTCGGGCTTGGCGGTCCCACACGCTCTCGGTTCGGCCTTCGCCTTCGCCGTGCTCTGCGGACGCGTGGGCTCGCCCCGAGGCCGAAGAGAAACATCGCGAGCAGCCCAACCACAATCGCGACCACGATCGGCTGGTGCACGAAGGGGATGATCACCCCGAGCTTTGGGATGTGAAGCCACAACCGCCCGACCACCTGCCTCGCTGTCGGGTGGAACGGGTCGGTGAAGTCGTTGTTGTCGCCTTTCATTGTGAAATGGCCGTTGTGGTCCGCGATTATGCGGTGAAGCGTCACCCCGACGATCGGCGCATGGTAAGCGACGATCTCGCCCACATGATAAGAGGGAGCGGGCTTCACAATTGCGAGGTCCCCGGTGTGAAAGAGCGGCTCCATGCTGATACCCCGGGTCATGACGTAAGTCGCGTCCCCGCCGAGCTGGCTCGGAGCGAACAGCCACCATGCCCAGCCGAGCGCGACGATTGCGACAGACAACACGATCGCCCTTGCGAGAGAGAACCGCGGCCTTCGCACTAGATGGCCCCCGCGGCTGCGAAGCTCGGACTCTCTTGGCGCACCAGCCCTTGCTCGTGCCGCCTGGGCCCGCCTCGCGATGCTCGGCGCAGATGTGACGCTCAACCCCTCGCCTCACTGCGCTGCGGTCACGTACAGCGTGTCCGCAGCGGAGACCCATATCATGTTCCCCGAACTTGAGCTGCACGTCCACATCGTGCCTGACTCAAGACAAGAGTCGAAGACGGCGCTCGCAGTGCTGTCGGTGATCACTGCGGAGACGTTTCCAGCTGGCGGCGTGCCCCCATTCGGGTCCACCAAGGTGAAGCTGACCGCAATGATCTCAGGCTTTGCCGGATTTATCGCGCCGCTCAGCGTGTAGCTGACGTTCTCCACGCTGTAACCGGATATCGGGTTGCTGCCGTTGCCCGCGGTGGTTGCAGCGACCGTACTAGCCGCTGTGAACGCGTACGCTCCTGCGGAGACAAGCATCGCGGACGCCACGCAGGCCGCGAGCCGCCCAGCGAGCACCCCCCTTGCCGATGCCCGCTTCCTCTTACCCCTCACTCTCATTTGTTCCCTCTTCTCCGTCGCTGAGACACCTGTCGAGGCGGTTGGTCATCATCTGCCTAGCAACCCCGCTATTTGATTCGAACTCAGAATCGAACTCACGTAGCCCCCACCGCCGCTTCGGCCACATGGGTGGCATCGAAGCGTGTGGTCGTGAGATGGCACCGCTCGCGCGCGAAGAGCCGCGCGATCCTGGCTCCCCTGGTTTCCCTGATCGTGGTGACTCGCACGCCTTTGCAGAGCCCGTCCGATCTCCGTGTTCCCCGTATCGTGGGCCGTCTGTGCGACAAGGCTCGTAGCGGCGAATGCGACGCGGATGAAAGGAGCTATCCCCACTACGACCACCGCCACGCCAACCACCAGGGCCATAAACTCGTACCTCACCACTCGAACCACCTCCGATCCCATCTCTCGATAATTCCTCGCCTGATCCCGACTCGGCTGTCGCCGCTCGACCTTTGCCTCTCAAGGCAACCAGTCAGCTGTTACCGACCAATTGCTACCGCTCGGATCCGCTGGTCAGGGCCAGCGCTATTACCTGCCGCTGGCCCTGACCCAGCACTCAGCAGATTCTCGCTAGTTAGCCGCGGTGACGGTCAGCACAGTTGCTGCGTTGACTGTCTCTGCGGTCTGCCCACTGCTCAGATAGCAGGTCCAGTTGTCGCTGCTGGTGTTATCGCATCCGGTCCCAGTTCCACCGCTGCTATTGGTGCTGTACTCCGCCTGGGGTGTCGTCGGACTCGTTGTCGATCCCGCTGATATCACAGCCGACACGTTCGCTGCGGTGGCAGGGGAACTGAGCGTGAAGCTAACTGCAGTGATCACCGGACTGGCAGCGGTGCCGGGACTAGCGCTGTTGCTCAGCGTGTAGCTGACGTTAGACACCGTGTAGCTCGATATCGTGTTGTTGCCGTTGCCAGCGGTTGTTGTCGGAACGGTGTTGCTCGCGGTGAACGCGTAGGCGCTTCCCGAGAGCAGCATCGCTACCGCCGCGACCACGAAGGTCCTCGGCTTCAATAGATTCCTCATGATGATTCTCTTCTTCATGACGATTCTCATGTTTGATTCCTTTCTCGTCTCGAAGAGACTCCGGGCGCAGGGCCAGCGGCTGTAAACAAAACAGCCGCTGGCCCGAACGCTCAAATCCTCAGGCCCTCAGAGGGTGCTGCCGGTGCTGGCGTTGCTGTCGGTAGCGGTAACTGCAAGGCTTGACGCTCCGCCCACAGTTGCATCAGTGGCGCCACTCACGGTGGACAGGACGCACACATACGCCCAACTGGTGGCGCCACTCGTGGCGCTGGTGGTGCAACCGCTGTAGTCATGCGTCGTTGTTGCGCCTGTGATAACGGCGTCCACCACATTCGGCGTACAGTCACTCACGTTAGGGTCAGCAGTAGGACAGCTCTTGGCGGCCAGGTTGAAGCTGACCTTAGTGATCACGGGGCTGGCAGCGGTGCCAGGGGTGGCGTTGCTCAGCGTGTAAGTGACCCCAGACACCGTGTAGCCCGATATAGTGGCACTGCCGTTGCCGGCGGTGGTCGTCGGAACGGTGTTGCTCGCGGTGAACGCGTACGCTCCGCCAGAGAGCAGCATCGCTACCGCCGCGACCACGAAGGTCCTCGGCTTCAATAGATTCCTCATGTGTGTTTCCTTTCGCTATATGGACCAACCGCTGCCGGCTGATCCATCCGTTGGGAGCAGCATCCGGGACATTCCCCGGAATGCTGCCGATACAGGCGAAACCCAACGCACCCGCACCTTCGAAGGGGCAAACCCCATGGAAGGAGCGGTGAAGATACAGTTCTCCTTGAGCAAGGTCGACTTCCACGACTGGACATGCCAGCCGGTTGCCGGGCTCCGCCAATGGGCTCTGCAGCATCTCGCTGCATCGCTCACAGTGCGTCGAACATCACTCGAAGTCATCTGGCGAGTGCTAATCCCCGTCCCACGATTCCCCGTATGCTGTCCCACGGTTACATCATCCACTAGTAATTGTCGTTTTTCTATTAGCAATTTGTATGAGAAAACCGTATCCAACCAGCTATTTCGCTACGCTGCGTAGTCGCTCGCCCACGGAGGGTGGCCAAGAGCGCAACACGGAGCACTGCTTCCAGGTACTCGCTGCCTCTCTTGACGCGAGGTCGTAGCACCAGCGAGCGGAGCATGTCACAGTGGCCAGCCAGCGCGCCTTGCAATCGCGGCCACCTGTATCTGGGAGTTCACCTCCAGCTTGCGCAGGATCGCCGCGACATGCGAACGGGCCGTCGACAGCTTCACCCCGAGCTTGCGGGCTATCAGCTTGGTCTGCATGCCGTCCAAGAGGTACCCGAGCACCTCTCGTTCCCTCGCAGTGAGCCGCTCAATGCGCTCACGTTCTGCTCTGCCTGACTCTCCCACAGACCCGGTCCCATCCAGAGCAACGACCCGCGCCTTTCCTGGCAGGGCCGCCAGCACACCCGAAACCGCCCGCGTCAGCACATCCAGGGGATCACTGGTCGACAAGCTCGCACGCATCCCCGCTTCGCGGCACGCATCCGCGACA
>JAJZXF010000017.1 GCA_021802485.1 Actinomycetes bacterium
CGACGAGCCAGTAGCCGTGCCCGCCGGGCGTTGCTGCAATGCCGACGATTGGAGCGTTCAGAGGCTTTCCACCCATTGAGCCGTAGAACCTAGCGGTCCCGAAGCTGAATATCCCGCCGTCTGATGCGACGAGCCAGTAGCCGTGCCCGCCGGGCGTTGCTGCAATGCCGACGATTGGAGCGTTCAGAGGCTTTCCACCCATTGAGCCGTAGAACCTAGCGGTCCCGAAGCTGAATATCCCGCCGTCTGATGCCACCTCTGAGTAGCCGGTTATCGGCGGCGCGTATGGGGGGAGCGACTTGAGGATGGTGGTGCCGGTTTGAGCTGTGCTTCCAACTGCTGATGCATAGCACGTCGTGGCGGATGCACACGAGATTGCGATGACGCTGCTTATTCCTGCAGGGAGTTGACTCGGTACCCACCTGGTTGAAATGGAGCTGGTTGGTGCAAGTGAGAGCGCGCGGCCACTTCCAGCTGCATAGCACACGGTGGTCGATGGGCAGGCGATCGTGAGAACGTAGCCGGTTTCCTGCGGGACTGTGTCGAAGATCCACTTAGATGGTGCTGACAGCGAAAGGAGTTGAAGAGGGCCGTTCGGGCTCAGCCCGCCCGCATAGCACACGGTCCTAGATGGGCAGGTGATGACGAAGATGTCTTGGGTCCCCTGCGGGACTGCGTCGAAAGACCATGTGTTCGGAGCCGACAGGGACAGTATGTCCCCCATTCCGGCTGTGTAGCACACAGTTGCCGACGCGCACCCAAGTGTGTCGAGGTTGTCAACCTGTGAGGGCAGGGCGTCACTGGTCCATGTAGTCGCGCTTGACAAAGAGATGATGACGCTGGCGCCCAAGTAGTTGGCGCCTACTGCGTAGCACGCGGTGGTCGATGGGCATCTCAGGGCAAGGAGCTGCGCAATCCCAGCTGGGATCGTGTCGTTCACCCAGGTCGTAGAGCTGGACGCTGACAGCGAGAAGATGACAGCGGTAGTGCCCGCGGCGTTTAGCCCAGCTGCGTAGCACGCGGTAGTCGAGGGGCATCTTAGTGTGTTCAGCACGCTCGACCCAGTGGGGATCGTGTCGTTCACCCAGGTCGTGGAGCTGGACACCGATAGCGAGAGGATGATACCTGAGCCGTCCGAGCTGAAGCCGGCAGCGTAGCAGACCCTTGCGCTCAGGCACGAGACCGCAACGAGCGCACTCACTCCTGTGGGGATCGTGTCGCTCGCCCATGTGCCAGTGCTCGACAGCGAGAGGATGACGCCGTTGCCGTCGGAGCTGGAACCGGCCGCGTAGCAGACAGAAGGAGTCGGGCATGTGACGGAGTTCATATGGTTCACGGTCGATGGCGTGGTATCGCTGATCCATGTCGTTGGGGTGGAGATCGTGTTGGAGACGATGACGTCGTTGCCGCCAGCGCTAGTTCCGTATGCGTAGCAATTGCCGAAAGGAGCGCAGGTGAGCGCGAGATTGTTGGTAAATGCCGAGACGAACGGCAGGGTGTTGTAACTCCAAGTCGTAGGACCGGACAAAGAGAGGATGACAGCCTTGTTTGCTGCCATTCCCTGTCCGTAGTTAGGTGTGAAGATGAAGCAATCGCCGCTGGTAGAGCAGGCAATCGCGGCTGCATTAAAGGTGCCTATTCCCGGCGGGACGGTGTCGGCGACCCATGTGGTGGGACCGGACAAAGAGATCACCGCGAGGTTGTCGTTCGCGAAGGTGAAACCGGTCGCGTAGCAAGCCGGTAGAGTTGGTGCGCAGGTGACGGATAAGAGCAAGGCCCCGTTTGTTATCTCCGACGGGACGGTGTCGGCGACCCATGTGGTGGGACCGGACAAGGAGATCACCGCGATTGGGAGGTCGCCGGTGGTGCCGTAGCAGACGTTCGCGTTTTGACATGCAATTGAGTTCACGGAGCCGACTCCCGACGGGATCGTATCTGTGATCCACGTGGTCGTGTTCGACGCAGCGAGCGATAGGACTAGTCCCTGGTTGTTCGAGTAAGAGCCGGCGGCATAGCAAACGGTGCTCGACGGGCACGTGACGTCCCAGAGGTAGCTAATTCCAGCAGGTACTGAGTCCGCGACCCATGTGGTCGCGCTTGACGCAGCGAGCGAGAGGATGACTGCGGCGCCGTTCGAGTTGGTTCCTGTCACGTAGCACGCCGTGGTCGAGGCGCAGGTAATCGTGTTGAGGACCAAACCCGCTGGCACTGAGTCTGTGACCCAAGTGGTCGTGTTTGACGCAGCGAGCGAGAGGATGACCGGGGCGAGGTAGGCGTTCATGCCTACTGCGTAGCAGGTAGTGGTCGATGGGCATGCGATCGCACTGACGCTCGTGCCAGGCGGGATCGAATCCTTCATCCACGCAGTTGAGCTTGACGGTTGAAGCGAAATGATGAGGCCCGTGTTGTTGGATGCGGATGCAGCTGCATAGCACACGGACGCGGATGGGCAGGAGATGGCGTAGATGCTTGTCACCGCTGGTGGGTAGGACGCGACCGACTTCCATGCGGTCGACTTTGGCAGGAACCCCGGGTTCCTTGCCGACGCTGCACCTTCAATTCCCTTTGCGCCCTTGGCGCTTACAGCGCTTGCTGCTTGGGGAATTGCGACGAGTGTCATCGCAGCCAGCGCAAGGATCGAAGAGAGCGCTACTGTCCATCCGCCACCGCGTCCGTGCAGCCCAAAGCGCTGTGTACCCGAGCGGGATGTGCGCGATTGCATGTGACCGAGCGCACGTTTAATCCAGCTGTGGCACGCAGCAACCGCGGATCTGGAGCCAGTGTCCCGAAAAGCTACCTCCTTTGTCGTGGACCCGCTTGTTGGCATAGCGTCACTGCTCATCTCAGCGCTTCTCCCTTCGCTCGCTGTAGAGCACCTGTCCTCTTCTTTGTTTCCAGCCCATCTGCCCCCCTGTGTATAGCGAGCGCTGATTGGGAGCGAGCCTTTTCAAGACCTTACACCTCGCAAACCTGCAGTTTTCAAAGCGCGGTACTTGACTTGACTTGACTTGACTTGACTACTTCCTGTCGGGGTAGTCCTCGGTCTTCGCTGCGATCAAGGTCGCAGGATCTGTGAGACTTGAGCTAGCGTCCGGTACATGAGCGAGCAAAGGAAACGACCAGTTCACGTAACAGTCACCGGTGCCGCTGGCCAGATCGGCTATGCGCTTTTGTTCAGGATCGCATCGGGACAGATGCTCGGTGTTGACCAACCGGTGGTCCTGAGGTTGCTAGAGATAGAGCCTGCAATGCGGGCTCTGGATGGCGTGGTCATGGAGCTCGATGACTGTGCGTTCCCGTTGCTCGATGATGTGGTTACAACGTCTGAGCTGAATATCGCCTTCGACGGCGCGTCGTGGGCCCTTCTGGTGGGTTCCGTTCCCCGGAAGGCAGGCATGGAGCGAAACGATCTCCTGAGCATCAATGGAGGAATCTTCGGCCCCCAGGGCGAGGCAATTGCCGCAAATTCTGCGAGCGATGTCCGCGTGGTGGTGGTCGGGAACCCGTGCAATACAAACTGCCTCATTGCTCGGGCGCATGCCCGGGAGATCCCCCAGGAGCGGTGGTTTTCGATGATGCGTCTGGACGAAAACAGGACCCGCTCTCTCCTTGCCAACAAGGCAGGAGTCAGTGTTACTGAGGTTACGAACGTTGCCATTTGGGGGAATCACTCATCAACTCAGTTCCCCGACTTTGCCCATGCGAGGATCGAGGGGAAGCCTGTGATGGATGTAATCAAGGACCGCTCCTGGCTCGAAGGCGAGCTGATCATGACGGTCCAGAAGCGTGGAGCTGCGATCATTGAAGCTCGGGGCGCCTCTTCAGCGGCCTCGGCAGCTAACGCGGTGATCGACTCAGTCTTGAGCATCAGGCAGCCGACAGCTAGCGACGACTGGGTATCCCTTGCGGTGCCGAGCAGGGGGGAGTACGGGGTGCCAGAAGGTCTACAGTTCGGCTTTCCGGTTCGCTCTGACGCCAGTAGCTGTAGCGTTGTAGAGGGGCTGGAGCATGACGAGTTTGCACAGGCCAAGATCGCGGCTACGGTCTCCGAGCTCGAAGGGGAGCGGGATGCCGTTATGGACCTTATTCGCCAACCAACTTCGACGTAATCAGAGCAGGCGCTGTTAGCAGCAGCGTCTGCTCTGATTACAGCGCCTGCTCAGTGGATCCCGGCCACTGCGGCAAGCAGCGCCATGAGAGCTACGAGCATGTAGGCGATGTACCAGGTGAGCTTTCCCGACTGCAGTTTTCTTGCCTGATGGGCTGCGAAGAGCCACAAGGTTCGCAGCGGGCGGTAGAGGTAGCTCTCGACGGGATCCGAGACGGTGTGGGAGTACCTTGTGTGGTAGCGCTCTGCGTGAGCACTTTCGAGTTCGACGCTTGCGTCATCGACGAAGGTACTTGCAGTGGCGCTGGCCGCCCACGGCTGCACAGCAGACGGATCAAAGCCCAGCGCCTCCGCCTCTCCCGGGTCAAAGACCGCAGGGATAGCTGGTGCTTCTTGCACGCCTCTGCGACTTTGCAGCAGGTTTGCGAGTACATGTCGCAGCGGGTTTACGTACGCGAACGAGCTGTAGCTCGTCGGAGAGCGCTGCGTTAGCGAGGCCGACCTCCATGGCGCAACCTTGCGTACACGCAGGAACGAGCCGCGCGAGAAGAGAATGACGGCGGTAAAGGTTGCTGCGAGGAACGACCCAAGCGCGATCCACAGCCACGACGGCGACAGGATGGAGAAGTTCCGGAACACTGGCTGGAGCACGAAAGGCGACAGCAGGGCTCCATCTACAATGCGGGTTCTCACAACCGGATCGAGGCCGCTCGCGATGAAGCGCACGACCAGAGGAGCGAGTGCTGCTCCGGCAAGGCACGATGCCCCGAGTACCGAGACGCCGAGCCGGCCGAAGAGACCCTCCGGCATGCGCCTTTGCGACGCGTGCTTGTCGGGTGTCCAATCGCGGACGTCACGATCACTGGAGCTGAGGACTGTGAAGCCGACGACGCGCGCGAAGGTGAGAGCGGCAAGCCCTGCGGTCAGCGCGACCATTGCGCCCGCTCCGGCGAGCACCAGGCGCAATGCGAGGTTCTGGACGCGGAATTGCTGCATGAGCGCTTCGAGCACGAACCACTCGGAGACGAACCCGATGCTCGGCGGAAGCCCGGCCAGGGTGAGTGCCGACGCAGCGAGCGCAGCCGCGTTCCAGGGGAGACGTCTAGCGAGTCCCGACAGGTCGTCAAGGCGTGTCGAGGCGCCGATGGTTTCCAGGTTTCCAGCAGCGATGAACATCCCGGCCTTTGCGAGTGCATGGGACAGCGCCTGCAGGGTAGCTGCGAGAAGTCCTGCAGCTACCAGCATGTCGTTGCCGCTTGCTGCGCCGACCAGTGCTACGCCGTATGCGGTGAAGATGATGCCAGCATTCTCGACGCTCGAGTAGGCGATTGTGCGAAGCAGATCGGACTGGACCGCTGCGAATGCTATTCCACCGAGAGCGGTGGCGCCACCGGCAAGAAGCACCCCCGCGGCAAGCAACTCGGGTGGATGTCCGAGAATCCCCAGAAAGCGCCACAGTCCGTAGACGCCAACGTTCATCCCGACAGCAGCCAGAGCTGCACGTGCGGGTCCGGGGGCAGATGGATAGGCGGCCGGCATCCAGACCGAAAACGGAGCGATACCGATCTTTGCAGCGAACCCCACGACGATGAGCAGCCAAGCGACATCACGAGCAGCGCCGGGCCCGACAGCGTGCCACGAGGACAGCGTAAGGCTGCCCGAGTGTCCAGCGAGGATGAGAAATCCGAGGAGAAGCGCTGCGCCGGACACCTTTGCGGTGGAAAGCGCCAGCCAACCCCGTTCGACGCGTTCCACCGAACGCCTTGTGTGAACGATGAGGATGTAGAAAGACACAGAGAGGAGTTCCCAGGCGAACAGGAATGAGAACGCGTCCCCGGCCAGGATGACTGCCGGCACTGATGCAGCTAGTAGCGCATACCCACCGGCCAGCCCGCGCCCAGCAGAGCGCCCTGCGCCCCGGGACCACGAGACGAAGCACATGGACGTGCATAGAGCTACAGCGGAGGTGATCACGAGGAACATCCCCGAGAGGCCGTCCAAGACAAGCAGCGTGTGCCCTACGCCGAAGAAGCGCCCGAGAGACACCTCCTGGTGCTTGGCACTTGACATTGCGATCACCCCTGTTGCAAGCAGGAATCCATTTGCGGTTGCGGCCAGCAGGTATGGCAGGGGGGGCGACCAGCGCGATTTGGTGCCGAATGCGAGGTCCGCCGCCATCGCTGCTCCAAGTAAGCAGAAGGCGACAACGAGGAGGCTTGCTGTCATCGCTCACCATCGGTATCACGAGATGGGCCGCGATCGGACTGCTCACGCTGGCTGATTTCAGCGCCATCCCTCTGGGCGCCGGTTCGGACACTGAGGATACCTACTGCAATCAGAATCCCGTGGAGCAGGCTGAAGGGGCTTGGGGGTGATCCGGGCACCCACACGTCGACTGGGAGCAGGCGGCCTATGCCGCCTTCAGGGGCGATCATCCCTCCACTGACCGCGTCGACGCCCGCAGCCATGATCACCCTCGGCTCAGGCGTGGCTTCGATCGTGAGAGCGAGTGCCTCGCGCATTCCCTCGACGCCTGCCCCCGTAATCAGGAGGAGGTCCGCGTGACGGGGGCTGGCGGTGAAGAATATGCCCAGGCGCGCTACGTCGTAAATAGGGTTGGTGAGTGCAGCAACCTCCCACTCGTCGCTGCCATCGGAGCCCGAGTCAACGTGGCGTATGTGCACCGAGCGGCGCAGTGCTTTCGTTCTCTTGGCTAGCTCGGAGCTGACGATCTCGAGATTCAGGTCGTTTTCGGGAAGGGCTCCGACCACGAGGTGGTTGCGCTCCAAAGATGCGATCTCGACCGAGGGATCGAACCTGAACAGATCGGGTCGGGCTGTGACGCATCTGCCGCACAGGATGCACTTTCCGCGGTCCACGCAGGCTTCGCCGTGCTCGATACTGATTGCCTGGGTGGGGCAGTTGCCCACGATGTCATCGGGGCGCGAGTCACCGGCGCGTCTTGGCGCGCCTGTGACTCGCGTCACGCTTGCTCGCCACGAGGCGCCGTAACCGTCCGGTGCGTGGGGGTAGCGCGTGGTGACGATACCCTCACGAAGGCCTTTCATGATCCAGGCCATCAGAGGGACGCTCCCGCGATCGAGAGCCCGAAGCTCGCCTCTATGAACGCGAAGTCAGTGAGGATGTCTCCTCGAAAGACGCGAGGGAGTATCGAGAGGTTGTGAAATGACGCTGTTCGTGGGAGAACCGACTTGACGCGGCCCGCTTCGATGTCGACCAGCGTCAAGATCTCCCCGTGGGGCCCCTCTGCCCAGCCGATGCTTCGACCGTCGTGCACCTCGAGATGCTCGAGGTGCGATCCGCTGAGGCCGGCAACCTCTCCGAGCGCCTTTGCTGCAAGCTTGAACGAGACATCGAGTTCGTCGTAGCGAACCTCCATACGCCCGAGAGCATCCCCTGAGTCGCGGGTCGCTGGTCTCAGCGGTCCTAGCTCTTCGTACGAGGCATAAGGGCGGTCGACCCGGACGTCCTCAGCAATGCCCGATGCCCGCGCTATCGGGCCGATGCTTCCGAGATACTTAGCAGTCCCGGTGTCGAGCACGCCTGTGCCGCGAAGGCGGTCTACGAACGAGGGGGTGCCAAGAGCAGCTTCGGTATCGCTGAGTACGTCGTGAGCGAGACCCTGGAGCACTGGCAGGAGACCGCTCGCGGAGGATGAGACAGGGTGCTCAACGCCTCCGGGAATCACGACTCCGCGTCCGAAGCGATTTCCGCACAGCTGGGCTCTAAAGCGCATGACGCGCTCCTTGTGGATGCCAAAGCGAGCGTTGGCTACGGAAAGCCCTGCCGCTTCGCTCAGGCCTATAGCGACGTCCAGATGGTTTGCGATTCGTTCCAGCTCTGCGTGGAGAACTCGCAAGTGAGCGGCCTTCAAAGGGACGTGTGCTGCGCATATTCGTTCGACTGCTTGGCAGAAGGCCATTGCATGGGCTACTGAGGCGACCCCCTCGATCCGTTCGGCGAGCAGGACCCCGTCTGGTATTGTCGCGCCGACGAAGCGACTCTCGATCCCCCGGTGCTTCGGGTGAATGCCAACGTCCAGGCTTGGAATCTCCTCGCCAGGCGTCTCGAGTAAGTACTCAACCGCTTCGAATACCCCGGAGCGGACGGGGCCGTACGGGATGGTGAACATGCCTTCGCCGCTCACATAGCTGGGTGCTGAGGCGGCACCTGCGGTTATCAGGGGATACAGGTGGGGGTGGCCATCTGGGGCGAACCCGTGCATGTCGTGGATCTTGCGTTCGTACCACTCTGCGGCAGGCACCGAGCGAGTGAGCGACGGCAAGGACATGCCGCTGTTGGCCGATGTGGATGACCCAGGCGGGATGTGTGCCACGAGGACCTGGATCCCGTCCTGGTCGAGGAGAAGCGCATAGACACCTCCCCCAGCGGGTTGTTCTGCCGAGGCCACGAGGCCACCAAAGCGCATCCCGTGTTCGACGCGGGTTGCAACAGCTCGTGCAAGGTCCCCAGCGCGCACTTGTGAGAATTCTATCCGGTCACTGTGGGTCACCTGGATACTCTCCCCGGTGTGTGGAGCTCGGCGGCCGCCCGGTGTAGCAGGTGTATCAGCCCTCCAGGTACATGAACCCCGAGGACGGCGAGCAGCCCGATGCCGACCACCATCGGAGCTACCATCCAGGCGCTCAGCTCGCCTCGGCGCGGGGCGTCTCGCGACGCGGGAGCAAGAAGGATGCGCGAGGTGGACCAGGAGAGCCCGAAGAAGGCCGCTGTAACGAGCACGACGAGCGCAGAGGTAGCGATGCCGCTCGATGTCGCAAGGCCACCTTGGACGATCATGAACTCGCTGCGGAAGATCGCAAAGGGCGGGAGGCCTGAGAGCGCCAGCACGGCCAGCAAGAGGATCGTTCCGCTCCACGGAAGGAGGTGGATCCCGCCTCGCATCGTGGTCATGTCCTTTGTGTGGAGCTTCTCCTTCAAGCTCCCTGCTCCGAAGAACGCTGTAGATTTTGCGCAAGCGTGGGCGAGAACCTGCAGAAGTACTCCGGTGATCGCAATAGGTGCAGCAAAGCTCATCCCAATAGCGAGGATGCCCATGTGCTCGACACTCGAGTAAGCGAGGAGGCGTTTCAGATCTCGTTGGCTTGCGAGGTACAAGGAGGCAAGCAGGAGAGATAGGAGGCCAAAGGCGAGCAGCACATCTCTACAGAAGGCGGGGCCCAGGGTCGTTGCCGCGACCTGGAAGTAGCGCAGGATCGCGTAGAAGCTCACCGCGAGAAGGGCCCCCGACAAAAGGGCAGATATTGGTGTGGGAGCCTCGGAGTGTGCATCCGGAAGCCAGGTATGGACCGGGGCGAGCCCCATCTTCGTGCCATATCCGAGAACTGCTAGGACGAACGCCAAGCGCACCATCTGAGGCGGAAGCTTCTTCGCGGCGGCCATAATTGGGGTGAACCCAATGCTGAATCCGTGGCCGATCCCGACAGCTCCCGCGGCGTAGATGAGCACGGTCGCGAGCAGTGCCAGCCCTAGGCCCATTGACGCGATCAGCATGTACTTCCATGAGGCCTCGGTTGCGCCGTCGGTATCGTCTAAAGCAACGAGCAACGCAGAGATCACTGTTGTGATCTCGATTGCTACCCATACAAGCGCCAAGCCGTTGACGATCGTAGCCATGTTCATCGCCCAGCAGAAGATGTTGAGGCCAATGAAGAAGCGCTGGTTGAACAGCCTTGACGAGCCTGCGTCCCGGTGCTTCACGTACCCGAGCGAGTAAGCCGAGGTTGCCGAGTACAAGAAGGTCGCCGCGAGACAGAAGACCGCCGACAGCGGATCTGCTGTGAGCAACGACCCGAGATGTAGCGAACGTTCGCCGCCTGCCAACAGGTTGGTGATCGCGATGGCTGAGAGGAAGCTAACGAACCCCGCGGACACGGTCGCGATCCGTTTCACCTTTTCCCCAGCTATCCAGGATAGGCCCGCAGCGACGAGGGGCACGATAGCAATTGAAGCGAGCGCTACTCTTGCAATCATCCCCGCAACCTTGTGATCTGCTCTGTGGATAGGGTCTTTGCTCTACGATGATGCACTCGCATCAAGAGGCCGAAGGCAACTACTGCGACAAGCAGGTCGAACAGGAAGGCAATCTCCATTATCACGGGAAGCGCGGTCGCGACCACAAGGCTCGCTACCGACACGGAGTTTTCCAGCGAGAAGAAGGCGATCCCCTGCGATAGGACGTCAGAGCGCAGGATCACGAGAAGGAAAGAGATGAGGAGGCTTGCGACAGCAATGCTCAATGCAGGGCCCGGCAGCGTGCGTACGGGAAGGTGTAACGCCCCGATCGCGAAGAACCCGAATGCGCTTGCCCCCCCAGCGAGCAGCAGCATGGACGCAGTCTTCAGCCTTGCGCTCGATGAGAGGTCAGCGTCGAGGCTCGGCGCGAGCCGTGCCATGATTTCGGGGACGACCACGACCTTTGTGGCAAAAGAGATCGCCGCTAGCGCGTACAGACCATCGAGGTGATGTGTCGAGGCGATCACGATGACGAGTGCAGTCACCGCGAGGGACTGGAACCTGTAGATGCGAACCTGGGAGCGTACGAACGGCGCCCGGAGCATTGCCATGACGCAAAGGAGCACGAGAAGGCTCGTCACATCGGCGGCGCTTGCAAACGCAGACGGGGGTGCGGTCATCCGCCCCCCAGGTAGTAAAGAAGTACCGCTAGGACTGCGAGGACGAATGCGGCCGCAAGGAATTCGGTGATCTTGAAGAGGCGCAGCTTCGCGAAGGAGTTGTCCACGATGCTGAAGATGCATCCTACGAGGAGCGCTTTTGCTATGAGGGTGGGGATCGCAACCAGGACTGCCCCAGCTGACCTCGATGCCCCGAGGCCCCACGGTGCAACGAACACGTCAGCGAGGATCGTGTAGAGGATCATCTGCTTCATTGCCGATCCCCAGGTGAGAAGGGCAAGCGCTGGCCCAGAGTGCTCGAGAGTCTGGGCTTCGCCAATCATGCCGAATTCCAGCGTTCCCGAGTGGGTCTCGACGGGGATGCGCCCGGTATCTGCCAGCACGACGAGGAAGAATGCGACAGCGGCGAGTATGTGGGCTGGCCTTATCTCCTGGGCTATTGAGGAGTGAAGGGTTGCCGCCATCGCATAGGGCAGGTCCGTCGCGGTGATGAGGCCGACCGCGAACACGACGAAGAGAATGGTGGGTTCGATCAGCGCTGCAAAGGTCATCGACCTGCTGCTGCCGAGCTGGGCGAATGGAGCGCCGGTCCCTGCTGCTGCAATCGCTACAGAGAACCCCGCGAGTGCGAGGATAAAGCCCCCGCCAAGGATGTCTCCGGTGTAGCCGAGCGGCAGGGGGTATGAGGTGAGCACCGGTATGAGCATTGGAACGACGAGGTAGCAGGAAAAAGCGATTATCGGAGCGCTGAGGAAGAACCAGCTCGATCCTTCGGGAGCGAGGGTCTCCTTGCGAAAGAGCTTTCTGATGTCGTGATAGGGCTGGAGGACTCGGGGGCCGCGTCGACCCTGGATGAGGGATCCCAACTTCGCGATCACCCCGCTCACGAACGGAGCAGCCACCAGGATCGTAAGCACCTGGAGTAGCTGTATCTGCCAGGGTGCCAGCTCAAAATCTAGGGTGGTTGACAATCTGCCTCCGGGCGCCTGCGTCTTTGTATACGTATCGCTCAGAGGCCATCAACCCGAGGTGCGTTGCGATTATTGCCGCTTGGAGTGGCGACTCACCGTGACAACGCTAACTGGGGTGTTCGGGCAATGCCCACCGGAGCCTCATCCGGTTGCGTGTAACTGTAGCAGCATAGCTTGTGATAGGTCGAATGGACCCAATCGGGTGAGAAGCCGATCGTGAGATTCGACACGCAACTACCCAGTCGGCCTGCGTACTGCTCGCGAATCGGGGTGTGACGCCGAAAAGCCCACCCACTCGGCTGGCTTTGACTCTTGCGAGTTTGCCAATCGGTGCAGCTCGAATGGTTCAAGTGAGCGTGTTGGCAGGCGAGTTGCGTGGGACGGCATCTGCTTGGGAAACTCTCTATCGCCCGCGGCACAGATCATCCCTTCGTCAGATCATCCGGATGTAAGTGTGGTCTGTGCGGCTTCGCAATTGGCAAGGCTTGGGTTCTTCGGAGCGCTGCGGAATGCGCGCGTGGTCTGGGACGGAGAGGATCAAAGGGTGCACTACAACGCAGGTGACACGGCATGGGTGCTGGCAAGTGCAGCTCTAGTGTTGTTCATGACACCGGGACTCGCGTTCTTCTATGGCGGCATGGTGCGGCGCAAGAACGTGCTCGGAATGCTCATGCAGAACTACGTTGCAATTGGAATTGTCGGGGTGCTGTGGGTCTGGATTGCCTACAGCCTCGCGTTTGGCGTCGACTGGGGTGGCTTCGGGCTGATCGGGACCCTGCACTTCGCTGGGCTTGCCCATGCAAGCCAGCATGTGCCGGGGTACAAGGGCGCATCGGCCCAGACCGTGCCCCCCCTCGCGTTCGTCATCTTCCAAATGATGTTCGCGATCATCACCCCGGCTCTCATTACTGGCTCGACGGCCGACCGGTTGAAGTTCAGCGCTTTCGTCGTTTTCGTGGTCCTGTGGTCCCTTTTCGTCTACGCGCCCGTTGCACACTGGGTCTTCTCGCCTACTGGCTGGCTGCACAAGTTGGGAGCGGAGGACTTTGCGGGTGGGATTGTGGTCCATGTCAACGCTGGCGTCGCGGCGCTCGGCCTGGCAGCCGTATTGGGAAGGCGTAAGGGCTGGCCCAAGGAGCAGATGCCGCCACATAACGTTCCGTTCATCCTACTTGGCACTGGGATGCTGTGGTTTGGCTGGTTCGGCTTCAACGCCGGCTCCGCTCTCGGCGCCAACGTTCTTGCTGCTCATGCTTTTATCAACACGAACACTGCTGCTGCTGTTGCGATGCTGTGCTGGCTTGGTGTGGAGAAGCTGAAGGGTGGCAAGGCGACCACTCTCGGTGCTGCGTCAGGAGCGATAGCGGGACTTGCTACCATTACACCTGCCAGCGGGTATGTGAATCTTCTAGGCGCCACCATCATCGGTATCGCAGCGGGGACGCTATGTGCGCTGGCTGTGGGGATCAAGTTCCGCTTCCGCTTGGATGATTCCCTCGATGTTGGCGCGGTGCACCTGGTGGGTGGGGTTATCGGGTCTCTTGCAGTAGGGCTTTTCGGAACCTCGGCGATCGGTGGTGCGGACGGCCTCTTCTATGGCGGGGGATGGTCGCTTCTCGCAGACCAAGCGGTGGCGGTCCTCGCAGTAGGGGCATTCTCCCTAGTTGTAACTGTTCTCATCGCGATGGCCATAAAGAAGGTGATGGGGCTCCGAGTGAGCGAGGACCAGGAGCTTGAGGGTCTTGACACGAGTCAACACGCAGAGACCGCCTACGAACTCGGCGGGATCGGCTGAATTGGGTAGGTAACACCCTCGAGTTTGGCGCGCAGCCTATGGCCGGGAGGCTACACTTCGATTCCATCGGGACTGCGGCTGGGGTCAAGTGCATGCCAGCTGGTTTCCCTGAGGTTGGAACTCCCGTGGGACTGGTGAGCGATGAGGTGCATCTGGTGCGTTTTGTTGGGTCTTTGCGTGTTGGAAGTTCGAGGATGGGCTTTGCTAGGCGTTGCTTGCGCACGCGTGCCACGATGCCGCTTGCAGTGGCTTTCGTCGCGGTTGTTGCACTTGTGCAGCCAGCCACAGCTAACGCCCGCGCTAGTGGCGCGCTAACCTCGAGCGTTGCGAGTGCTTCACTTTCTCAGCGGGCTGTCTCGAGTTCCGCTGGGATCATGGTCAATCACCTTACGGCCGTCTCATGCACCAGCAAGTCATTTTGCATCGCTGCAGGCTATTATCTAAATGGCGGCACCGGCCAGAACCTCTTGCTGACCTGGAACGCAAGCACGTGGTCGCTCGATAGCGCGTCTTCGCTTTCGACTTCAGCCTCCGAAGACAATCGCCTAATGGGCGTCTCATGTGTGTCAACGACCTTCTGCGTTGCTGCTGGTGTGTACTCGAACGGAACCAGGTTGCAGAACCTCCTGCTTACGTGGAATGGCAGTACCTGGTCGCTGGATGATGCGCAGGCGCTGTCGACATCCGCATCGCAGAGCAACGTTCTGACCGGCGTCTCGTGCGTATCGGCGAGCTTCTGTGTGGCTACAGGCTATTTTGTCAACAGCATTGGCTCCCACGGACTCATGCTCACATGGAACGGTAGCTCTTGGGCGCTCGCTGCCGGGCCCTTTAGCATCGCAGCAACCCAGGCCAGCCTGACCGGCGTCTCGTGTGCGAGCACGAGCTTTTGCGTCGCGCTTGGAAACAACTACAACGGCACGAATTACCAGAATTCGATCCTTTCCTGGAACGGCAAGGGGTGGTCTGCTGACACTTCGGCAGCTCTGTCCACTTCCCCGTCAGAGGACAACTTCCTCGCGGGTGTCTCATGCGCGTCCGCTAGCTTCTGTGTTGCTGCGGGCTACTACGACAACGGAGTCGACTTTCAGAACCTTGTTCTTACCTGGAACGGGACGTCCTGGTCGCTCAACTCAGCGGGGTCTCTGTCGAGTTCCGGATCCCAGAACAACGAGTTCACAGGTGTCTCATGCGCGTCAGCGAGCTTCTGTGTAGTGACAGGCGAATACATCTTGAAGTCAACCGACCAGAACCTTGTCGCTACCTGGGACGGAAGCTCATGGTCGCTCAACTCCTCGGGGTCTCTGTCGACTTCAGCGTTTCAGACCAACCAGATTTACGGTGCCTCTTGTGTATCCGCTAGCTATTGCGTCGTGGTCGGTTCCTACAGCGGCGATGGCATGAGCCAGGATCTCGTTCTCACCTGGAATGGGAGCAAATGGGTGCTCGACTCCGCCGCCTCGCTTTCTAGCACGACCTCGACCCTCCCGGGTTACTGGTTCGTCGCCTCAGACGGGGGAATCTTCAGCTTTGGCGATGCCGCGTTCTACGGCTCCATGGGTGGAAAGCACCTGAACGCTCCAATAGTTGGCATGGCAGCTACGCCAGATGGCAAGGGTTACTGGTTCGTCGCCTCAGACGGGGGAATCTTCAGCTTTGGCGATGCCGCGTTCTACGGCTCCATGGGTGGAAAGCACCTGAACGCTCCAATAGTGGGTTTGTCGTCGAGTTCGGATGGTCGCGGCTACTGGTTCGTGGCCTCTGATGGCGGCATCTTCAGCTTCGGAGACTCCGCGTTCGATGGCTCAATGGGCGGCAAGCCGCTCAACAAACCTATAGTTGGCATGTCGTCAACCTGATGGCGGAAAGATCGGCTGTAGGCCAGTGAGGGCGCATGCGAGTACGAACCAGCAAACTTGTTGCAGCAGGGCTGATGCTGGTTTCCTCTGCCTCGGGGGCCTTGGCCGGCATTATTGATGCTTCAGCTAGCCCAGCTTCGGGGCTGCAGGGCATTGCAGGACTAGCAACCGGCGCTCGCGCCGGTGCGCAGCACCAGATGTTGGATCCGCGTGCGGTCGCGGCTTTTCTCCGGTCCCAAAGGGCAGGGGAGGGCACGCGGGTCCAGGCAGCGCAGCGTTATGCGCGAGCCGTTGCTCGGACTCGGGTGCTGCAAGCAGAGGCTGTCCATACTGCGGGCAGCATCAGCTCGGCACGATGGAGTTCGCTCGGGCCCACCCAGATCAGCCAGAGTGCGACCGGCGGGCAGAATTCAGGGCGTGTGACGGGGCTCGCGGTGGTCTCTGGGAGTTCCGACACGGTATACTTGGGGTCCGCTGGCGGCGGTGTGTGGTCGGCGAGCATAGCGGGAACGAGCACTACGTGGGCGACCCACACTGACGGACAGCCCGATATTGCGATCGGTGCTGTCGCTGTGGATCCGAGCGATCCGAGTGCATTATTCGCGGGAACTGGGGAGAACAATCACTGCGGCGACTGCTACCCTGGTGGCGGAGTCCTCGAATCGACCGATGGCGGCGCGACATGGAGCATGTCCAACCCCGGCGGCATGTTCACCGGGGTTGACGTCTCCGCTATCGTGGTCGAGCCAGGCGCCTCGTCGCTGTCGGCCACGACAGTGCTCGTTGCTGCGTCAACAGGGCTGTTCGTCTCGACCGACGGGGGTGCGAGCTGGTCCCATGAGGCCGGGAGTGGTTGGCGGGCCGGCTCTACGTCGGCGATTGTTGTGAATCCACTTACGAGCCCGTTCACCCTCTACGCGGCGGTTGTTGGCACAGGTATCGAGGAGAGCACAGACAATGGCACGAACTGGACGACGTTGTCGGGCACCGGGCTGCCCTCCGCCTCGTCTTTTGGCCCAACAGCGGTCGCGATCTCGCCAGCGTCGAGCACGTCCTCGACGACACTTTACGTCTCGATCGGCTCAAACTCCGGGTATGTGGGGATGTACAAGTCCACTGACGGGGGGGCATCGTGGGCTCAGCTCAGCCCGCCGGCGTTCACGGACCAGTCCTACGCCTATGGCTCAGGCACATCGGACCAGAGCTGGTATGACAACGTGATCGCGGTGGAGCCCGGGAACCCGAACGTGGTCGTTGCTGGCGGGATCGCTGCGATCGAGAGCACGGACGGTGGAACTACTTGGTATAACCTCAACGGCCAGACATTCTTCGGATCTGGCACCAACCTCTTGCACCCAGATTTTCACGCGCTTGCGTTCGACTCGTCGGGGAACCTCTACCTGGGCTGCGACGGCGGCGTCTGGGAGCTCAATGCGGCTGGCGTGTCGAATCCGGGCGCGGTCACGGCGTCCGACTACACCAATTTGAACACGAACCTAGATATCACCCAGTTCTATGAGGGCTTGAGCGTCTACAACAACGGCGCACAGATCCTCGGCGGTTCCCAGGACAACGGCACCTCCCTGTACTCTGGATCGAATCCGTGGCCACAGGTCCTTGGCGGGGATGGCGGCTACAGCGCGATCAACCCGCTCGACTCCACACAGCAGTTCGCCGAAGCCGATGCTGGCCTTTACGTGACCTCCGATTCCTGGGCTTCCACTCAGGCGAACATCACACCCAATGGAGGGGCGGGTGGAAATTTTGTCCCGCCGGCGACCATCGTTGCGAACAGCGCTTCCCCGGATGCGCCAACTTTGTATTACGGCGGGTCTGATCTGTGGGAAACCACAGATCCTGCCAGCAGTTCCCCGGCGTGGACGCAACTGACCACCTACGGGGGCGCGAACAACACTGCGGTCTCTGCGATCGTAGTAGCTCCGTCGAACCCATCGGTGCTGTATGTCGGCTTCGACAACGGGGAACTGATGGTCTCGACGAACGCGACGTCCTCCATTCCCACGTTCAGCACCGTGGCAACGCTAGGGGAGTGGATCACTCACATCGCAGTTGATCCCACGAACTCCGCGGAGGTTCTGGTGAGCCAGAGCTTCAGTGATACCCAGGACAAGCTGGCGAACCCCCAGGTGCAGCAGATCACAGGCGCAACGACTTCGAGTCCGACTGTGACGAACGTAACCGGAGATCTGCCGGGGGGAATCTCCTCGAACTCAGTGGTTTTCGATGGTTCTTCCTACGTAGTCGCAACGGACGTCGGGGTCTTCGTTACGTCGGCTCTAAATGGATCCGCCACCTCCTGGAGTTCGGTTGGCACGGGGCTCCCGACGGTTCAGGTTGTTGGCTTGAGCGTCGACGCCAATGGGGATCTATACGCCGCTACTCACGGCCGCGGGGTTTGGGAGCTGGCGCTTCCGCCGAAGCTCGCGTTCACCACACAGCCACCTTCTACTACGCAGGCAGGATCTCGGTTCGCTGTAGCTGTGTCAGTCGAGGACGCGGCGGGCAACGTGGTCACCTCAGACTCTACAGACCAGGTGACGCTTGGAATCGCCGCTGGCACAGGAGCGAGCGGTTCGAGTCTCCGCTGCGCGCGGAACCCGGTTACGGTCTCAAGTGGCGTAGCTGACTTCAGCTGCTCGATCAACACCGCGGGGAGCGGCTACACGCTCTCTGCGACGAGTGGCTCGCTCACCCCAGCGACATCTTCTGGGTTTCAAGTGAGCGCAGGATCGCCATCGAAGCTCGCGTTCACCACACAGCCACCTTCTACTACGCAGGCAGGATCTCGGTTCGCTATAGCTGTGTCAGTCGAGGACGCGGCGGGCAACGTGGTCACCTCGGACTCTACAGACCAGGTGACGCTTGGAATCACCGCTGGCACAGGAGCGAGCGGTTCGAGTCTCAGTTGCGCAGCGAACCCGGTGACGGTCACGAGCGGGGTAGCTGACTTCAGCTGCTCGATCAACGACGCGGGGAGTGGCTACACGCTCTCTGCGACGAGTGGCTCGCTCGCCCCAGCGACATCTTCCACACTTGATGTGAGCGCGGCCATTTCCTCGAGCGCCAAGGGGTATTGGTTCGTAGCATCAGATGGCGGCATCTTCAGCTTCGGTGATGCAAAGTTCTACGGCTCAATGGGTGCAAAGCACTTGAACGCTCCGATCGTCGGTATGGCAGCTACCCCAGATGGCAAGGGGTACTGGTTCGTAGCATCAGATGGCGGCATCTTCAGCTTCGGTGATGCAAAGTTCTACGGCTCGATGGGCGCAAAGCACTTGAACGCTCCGATCGTCGGTATGGCAGCTACGCCAGATGGCAAGGGGTACTGGTTCGTAGCATCAGATGGCGGCATCTTCAGCTTCGGTGATGCAAAGTTCTACGGCTCGATGGGCGCAAAGCACTTGAACCAGCCAATAGTCGGTATGGCTGCTACGCCAGATGGCAAAGGTTACTGGTTCGTAGCGTCAGACGGCGGAATCTTCAGCTTCGGTGACGCGAAGTTCTACGGCTCTATGGGTGCAAAGCACTTGAACAAACCAATAGTCGGCATGGCAGCTACGCCTGATGGCAAGGGGTATTGGTTCGTAGCGTCAGACGGGGGCATCTTCAGCTTCGGTGATGCAAAGTTCTACGGCTCTATGGGTGCAAGGCACCTCAACAAACCAATAGTCGGCATGGCAGCTACGCCTGATGGCAAGGGTTATTGGTTCGTAGCATCAGACGGCGGAATCTTCTCATTCGGTGATGCAAAGTTCTACGGCTCCATGGGTGCAAAGCACTTGAACAAGCCAATCGTCGGTATGGTCGTTTGATTCCAACCGTTATTTGTGCAGCCCGAAGGCTTTTCGGGCGTTTTTGCCTCACGGCGACGTTTGCTCGACTATGATGTGTTGCATGCTTCGTTTGCAGGCAGCAGTAATTATCGAATAAACAGGTGCCCCCGAACGGGAGTGCCTTGTAGTGCCGTCCACTTGGTGGGCGGCATTTGTCGTCTCACCTGCTCTGGTGTCACAGTGCTTCAGGAGCGGAGTTTCGCACGATCCCACATGCGAGAAGTTGTTCCTCCGGCTCTGGCTGGCGAGGCAGACAAAGTGCCGGGCGAATATGGTGTGCGGGATAGTTGACGTCGAGACGTTGGAGACAGCGAGGTCGCAGGCGTGAGAAGGCGGGAAGGATTATGGGAATGGGTTTGAAAACAGCACGGCGATCATGACGAGCGAATCTATCGTCGGCGGAGGCGGGTCTGCGCGCAGCGCTGGGCAGGCGTCTTCCAGGCAGGGTTCAGCTTTCAGGGTTGGTGTGATCGGCGGGGATGGGATCGGCCCCGAGGTCGTTGCAGAGGCATTGAAGGTGGTTGATGCTGCTGGTATCGCACTCGAGACCGTCGCGTACGACCTTGGCGCAGGTCGCTACCTTCGTACCGGTGAGGTACTCCCTGCCTCCGTCCTGGATGAGCTGAGGGAACTGGACGCGATCTTGCTGGGAGCGGTCGGGCCCCCGGTCGGGAGCAGTGAGGTTCCGTCGGGACTCCTCGAGCGGGGGCTATTATTGAAGCTCAGGTTCGAGCTAGACCTTTACATCAACCTCCGCCCGTTTACTCCGACTCCGGGATCTATCGCAGAGGGCTCCGATTTTGCGGTGGTGCGCGAGAATACCGAGGGATCTTACGCTGGCGAAGGCGGGTTTTTGAGGAAGGACACCGCTCAGGAGGTTGCTACCCAAGGGGCGGTGAACACGCGTTTTGGTGTTGAGCGATGCCTGAGGTTTGCGTTCGATCTTGCCCGGACGCGCGAGCGCAAGAGCCTAACCCTCGTGCACAAAGCGAACGTGCTGACATTCGCAGGGGACCTTTGGCGCAGGGCCTTCGATGAGGTGGGCGATGGCTTCCCCGAGGTGCACCGGGCTTACGATCATGTGGACGCGTCGTGTATCTACCTCGTCGAGAAGCCATCGCGCTATGACGTGATAGTCACTGACAACCTGTTCGGGGACATCATCACTGATCTGGCAGGGGCGGTGAGCGGCGGGATCGGGCTGGCAGCTTCTGCGAACCTGAATCCGGAGCGTACGGGGCCGTCTCTCTTCGAGCCGGTTCATGGGGCTGCCTGGGACATAGCGGGAAAACACACAGCTAACCCGTTGGCAGCGATTCGCTCGGCTGCGCTGATGCTGGACCACCTGGGGGAAGCCGAGGTTGCTGCACGTATAACAAAGGCTGTGGTCGAGCATGCCGTCTCGTCAAGCGCCCGGAACACGCCGGGTGGGTCGTATACCGGAAAATCACAAATGAGCACTGCCGAGATAGGCGATGCGATAGCAGAGAAGGTCTGACTCATGCCGATAACTCCGACGGAGAAGATATGGATGGATGGAGAGCTCGTTGACTGGAGCGCGGCCCAGGTGCATGTGTTGTCTCATACGCTCCACTACGGCTCCGGCGTGTTCGAGGGGATACGTGCCTATGCTACCCGCGTTGGACCGGCGATCTTCCGTCTTGGAGATCACATGACGAGGCTGCTGGACTCAGCCCGGATCCTCTTGATTGAGGTGCCGTATTCGCACGCAGAGTTGGTTGCTGCCGCGAAGGCGGTTGTGCGGGTCAACGGCCTGGACAACGGCTGTTACCTGCGGCCGGTGGTTTTTCTTGGCTACGGGGAGATGGGACTGAACCCGCTCCCATGTCCGGTCCAGGTTGCTATCGCTGCCTGGCCCTGGGGCACCTACCTTGGCGACGAAGGGGTGAACTCCGGCGTGCGGCTCAAGATAAGTTCCTGGCGGCGGCATGACCCGAACGCGATGCCGACCGCGGCAAAGGGCATTGGCATGTACGTCAACTCGTCGATGGCGAAGGCGGAGGCGTTGAAGGCGGGCTACGACGAGGCCGTTATGCTCTCACCGACCGGGCAGGTCAGCGAGTGCTCGGGTGAGAACATCTTCGTTCTGCGAAAGGGCCGTCTCGTGACGCCAGATTCAGCCGCATCGGGAGCGCTCGAGGGAATCACCCAGGACGCGGTGATCACAATCGCTAGAGACCTCGGCTACGAGGTGGAGCGTGGCGCGCTCGTGCGCAGCGATCTTTACGCGGCTGATGAGGCTTTTATTACTGGCACAGCAGCAGAGGTGGTTCCGATCCGATCGGTGGATGATCGTGTGGTGGGAACAGGCGAACCGGGTCCGGTCACGCGCAAGATCCAAGAGGTGTATTTCGCTACCGTGCGTGGTGAGGTTGACCGCTACAGCAGCTGGTTGGATCATGTCCGCTGACCCGGATGCAGACGTAGAGCGAGCTGCTCGAGCGACGGATCAAGTTGGACGGATGCCAGCTGGCAGCTTTTCGCCGACGAGCGCTTCAGACACTCGCGGACCCAATTCCACCCTTGGGTTGCATGTTGACGTCTTTGACACGACGTTGCGCGACGGTAGCCAGCAGGAGGGGCTGTCGCTGACGGTGGATGACAAGCTCCGGGTGGCCCGCCAGCTCGACCATCTTGGAGTCGCATACATAGAGGGTGGTTGGCCAGGTGCAAACCCGAAGGACGACGAGTTCTTCGCGAGGGCAAAGGCTGAGCTCAGTCTCGACATTGCGACGCTCGTAGCGTTTGGCTCAACAAGGCGTGCAGGCGTGAGGGCTGAGGATGACGATGCTCTAGTCCGTCTCGCGGGAGTGGAGACGGACGTGGTGTGCATCGTCGCGAAGGCATGGGATCGCCATGTCGTCGATGCGCTGCGAACGAGCCTTGACGAAGCGGTCAACATGGCCTTTGATTCGGTGCAGTTTCTGAAGGGATTGGGACGTAGGGTCTTCTTCGACGCGGAGCACTTCTTCGACGGCTATAGGGATAACAGCGAGTTTGCACTCAGGGTTCTGGAGGCAGCAGAGGCTGGTGGAGCGGAGATTCTGGTCCTGTGCGATACGAACGGGGGCAGCCTTCCTGATGATGTGAGCCAGGTTGTCTCGAGGGTTGTCGCAGAGCGTTCAGCTGGCATCGGTGTTCATTTCCACAATGACGGCGGCTGTGCGGTAGCCAACTCGCTTGCAGCGGTCCGCCAGGGCGCTGTTCAGGTGCAAGGGTGTGTGAACGGCTACGGCGAGCGCGCAGGGAATGCGGATCTTTGCGCGGTGATAGCGAACCTTGGGCTCAAGATGGATGTCTCCTCGATCCCCGAGGATCGGATGGAGCGGCTAACCCCGGTAGCGCATCACATTGCCGAGCTGGTGAACATCCCGCCAAGCCCCCAGCAGCCATACGTAGGGTCAAGTGTCTTTGCCCACAAGGCGGGTCTCCATGTCAGCGCGATAGCACGCAGGCGCGACGCATACGAACACATCTCCCCTGATCGCGTGGGCAATGGCGCCCGATTCGTGGTAAGCGAGCTCGCTGGGCGTTCCACCCTGGCGTTGAAGGCCGAGGAGCTCGGCTTGTCCCTGGACGGTGAGGCATTAACCGGCGTTCTCGACAGGCTGAAGCACCTGGAGCACGAGGGTTACCACTTCGAGGTGGCCGATGCCTCGCTGGAGCTTCTCATGCGGGCTGCGAGCGGGTGGGAGCAGGACTTCTTTCATCTGGAGTCCTTCAGGGTCACGACCGACCTTTTCGCGGGCGGCCGCCAAGGTCCTCCAGGAAAGTTGATGACCGACGCTACGGTCAAGCTACATGTCGCCGGCGAGCGCACGGTCGCAACTGCTGAGGGCAACGGTCCGGTTCATGCACTAGATGCCGCGCTGCGCAAGGCAATTGGCGCGCGTTACCCGCAGCTTGAATGCATCCACCTCACTGACTTCCGAGTGCGCGTGCTGGATACATCGAAAGGTACCGGGGCTGTGACGCGTGTTCTGATCGACTCTACGGACTCAGAGCGCACCTGGTCGACTATAGGGGTGTCGGAGAACATCATCCAGGCGTCGTGGGAAGCCCTCGAGGACTCGATAGTGTATGGCCTGTTGTACGCTACGGGGGACATGGTCATGGATCCAGAAACCGAAGGGAGTGAGTGAGCTGTGACGCAACCCAACTACGTCCCAATCAGTGAAGCGGACCAGGTGCGTGGAGCGTTGCGACTGCGACAGCCTCCGGGATGGAAACCCACCAGGCCGGGTGAGCTGAAATTCCCGGTCAGCGTAGGTGGATCTTTGAGAGGCGCGCCGGGACCGGATCAGGGGTTCGCGCTCCATCTGGCGCAGCTCTTCGAGCCCAAGCTCGTGCTTGCCGCTGGCGAGCACGTACCGGACCTGATGGCGGCCTGTTCAGCGCAGGCGATGCGTCGGGCCGCGCTCTGGGGGAGGGCGCCGATGCTCGGGGACTGCGAAGCTGCCCTCACCCTTTGGGGGTGCCTCGCGGCTGCTCCTGACGACCTGGTCGGGTATCGAAAGGAACTGTTCCTCGGGGCAGCACACGACTACTCTGTCCAGCGAAGGATCTGCGATCGGGTGCCAAAGGACGTCGCGAAGCTGAGCGCGGCCGAGATACGGGACCGCTTGGAGGGACCCGGCGGCTGGAGAGCGCTACTCCCTGCGAGCTGAGCTTCCTTGATCTGGGCGTGCCCGTGTGATCAGGTGATTACTTAGCTGAGATCACGCCGATGAGCTCCGGTGGCGTAAATGCCGGCGCGGGGGAGTGCAGCAGTGTCACATTGCCAGGTGGGGACTGCCTTGCGGAAGAGGGAGGGTAGGGGTCAAAGGTGGTGGTGAAGCGCTTCACGGCCCGGCACCCAGTTCGGTTGAAGGGAAAGCTCACCGTGACATTCACCGTGATGACCCAGGTGTGGACGTTGCCGTTGGATGACACGCCTTGAAGGATGGAACACACTGGCGCTTTGTAGCTGATGGTGGTGCTGGCGCTAGTAGGTCCCAGCTTCTGCCAGGCAACCGACGCCAGAGCGTCGGCAGTGGATGCCCTCGGGCCGATCGTTCCCGCTCCGCAAGGTAGGGAGCCCCCGGTGCTGTACAGGAGGGCGCCCCGCCCACCTTGGCCGTAGAACACGACAGCTTGCTCAATGGCATGGAACGCGGGTCTTGCTGACCCCAGCGGAGATGACGGTGACGGTCTCTGCGGGATCGTCTCTGCGGGGCAGTTGACCGCGTAAGGCGCGGCGGCGCTCGGGAGAACGATTCCCACCCAGGCGGGCCTCGCAACGAGTGCCAGCGTGCCAGTGGGAGTGGCGACTCCCGTGAGGGTCACCAGGCCGTAGCCGACCACCTGGCGACCGGGGAGCAGGCCACCGGTAAGGCCTACGTACCGCTTGGCCTCTGCGAGGTCGAGACCGAGGGGCGCGGCTTGCATGCTTGGCGGGGCTTTCGCGATTCGAAGCCCACCGATGGTGACCGGACGCACAAAGCGGCCGTCCGTGACGGCGCTGGCTGGTGACGCACTCATCCGGGTGGTGCGCAGCTGGGTACTCAGTGAAAGTGGCTTTGTCCTCTTGACCACGGGACTGCTGTTCGTCCCACAGGATGACAGCGCGAGCGCGCTGGCCATGACGGCTCCGAGAATCGCGGTACGTCGTAGCAGGTGGTGGCGTAGCTGCCCCGTGATTAGCCGGTCATATTGAGCGTTATTTGCAGCCATGAGCCTTGTATCTTCGTCCCTGCTCTGTCGTTACTAGCCAAACCCACCTATACGTTGGACGCTGGACCCGGGCTATTGGTTCCGCCGCTTGCGCCGGCCGATGGGCTCACCGCTGTGCTGTCGCGGCCCTGAAGGAACCATCCGTCCTAAGTGTCTGAAAGATCACGCGCCCAGCACGAGGAGTCCTTAGTGGACGTGAAGTCCCTGGTACCAGGTTAGCTGCCTCGAATCCTTCAGGGACACCAGCGGGTCGCGTTGGCGGCGCCTAATGTCCTTGTTGCAAATCGGTCGCGTAGAGACACACGTTGCTCGGACTCGGCATCTCCTCGTGCAGGCGTTGCGGGCGCCTGGTGTCGCGAAGTGGGTCGTGGCAGCTCCATGTGCTCGGTGCTCGGGCTGGATGCCTCCTCGATCCTTCAGGTGCTCTGTAGCAACGACGAAGAGACGGACATACCCATGGAAAGCGCCTACGACGTGAGCTCATCTGCGTTGCTGGCCGTGTCACGAGCCATGCGGGACGCATAGAGGTTCACACTGCCTCCGAGCGCACCATGACGGACTCTTCGCGATAGCGTGACACACACTCGACGTGTTGCTCGCTGGTGCTGGCCCGTAACCACTGATCCGTTACCGGCCGCACCGAGATACCAAGCCCCAGGCGAGCGGCAGTTCGAATGACAAGCTCCCCCTCAGTTTGGTCGGACACGCCTCAGCATAGGAAATCCGGCAGTCACCGGCTTGCAGAGATCGGAGAATCCCGCCACGTGCTCTGGGCCAGGGGCGCGGCGGCTTACTCGTGGATCTCGGTCTGAGAGCTGTGCCGGGCCTAGAAATGGGAACGAAGGGGCGGACACCAGCGGTGTGGACGGGGCTGCATGGAAGAGGTCGTGCCTGCACCTCTCATGCCTACGCCTCGTGGTAGAGGTTCGAAAGCCGCGGTGGAGGTTTGAAAGCCCCGTTGTGAGGCGAGAAGTTTACTCGGGGGTCACATAAGCCGCGGTGAGACCGCCATCGACGACAAAGGTCGCACCGTTCACGTACGATGACTCGTCGCTCGCGAGGAACAGAGCGGCATTCGCGATCTCGAGCGGCGTTGCGAGCCTCCCCATCGGCAGGTGAACCCTGCGGCGCTCGTACGCATCGGGATTCTCCTCAAAGAGTCTCATGAGCAGTGGCGTCTCGACAGGTCCAGGGCAGAGCGCATTCACACGTACCGACTGGCGCGCGAACTGAACTGCGAGCTCTCTAGACATAGCGAGGACCGCACCCTTGGACGCGGTGTAGGAGATCTGGGAGGTCGCTGAGCCTGCGAGAGCGACGAAGGAGGAGACGTTGATCACGGAACCTCCTCCGCGTTCGATCAAGCGCGGTATCCCGTACCGGCAGCACAGGAAGACGCCCTTTGTGTTCACCGCCTGCACCCTGTCCCATGCTTCGGGAGATGTTATGAGAACCGAGTCGTCATCTGCGGGCATGATCCCCGCGTTGTTGTAGAGGATGTCGACGCCACCGTAGTGCTCGCAGGCGGTATCGAAGAGCTGAGATACGCTCGTCGGGTCGCTCACGTCGGTATCCTGAAAGATCGCATCCGCGCACTCGCTCGCGGTGCGTGTGCCAGCTTCGTGATCCGTGTCGGCTACAACCACCTTCGCCCCCTCGTGTGAAAAGAGCAGAGCGGCCTCGCGGCCGATGCCGCTTGCCGCTCCGGTGATGACCGCGACCTTGCCGTGCAGGCGTGTTCTCGCGCCGGATTGATCCTGCGTGCCCGTGCTTATCGTGCTCATCTTTTCTCTCTCCTTTTCCCAGCTCTTGCTGTCATCTTGCGTGTCGTAGCTTCGTGTGTCGATCTCATGGCTCGGTTGATACGAAGACGTTCTTGACCTCGGAATAGCCGTCCAGTGCCTGCATGCCGAGTTCTCTGCCGAAACCGGACTGTTTCATGCCGCCGAACGGGGTGGCTGGCCTCACTGAGGTATTCGAGTTGATTGAGACAACCCCGGTCTCGAGGGACCGGGCCACCCTGAGAGCGCGGCCCCCGTCTTTCGTCCAGATGGAACCTGAGAGCCCGTAAGGCGAGTCGTTCGCAATGCTCACCGCCTCTTCCTCGGATGAAAATCGGATTATTGCAGCAACCGGACCAAAGACCTCTTCGCGTGCTATGCGATCAGAGTTAGACGCCTCAACGAGGGTGCACGGGTACCAGAATCCCCGTTGGTTCGCTGGAACATTCCCTCGAAAGACCACGGAGGTATCACCAGCGCCGGGATTCTGGCCAGCGGGGTCTCGGCTTGTCAGGTACGAGGCCACCGTCGTGCGATGCTCAGCCGAGATCAGCGGCCCCATCTCCGTAGCGGTGTCCTCAGGATCTCCCACTACGATCTGTGACGTCGCAGCGGCCAGAGAGGACAGGAATTCATCGTAGACCGCATCCTCTACGAGGATGCGGCTGCGGGCGCAGCAGTCCTGGCCTGCGTTGGAAAAGACGGCATAAGGCGCGCTTGCAGCTGCCCGCTCGATATCTGCGTCAGCGAAGATGATGTTCGCCGACTTGCCTCCAAGCTCCAGTGACACTCTCTTCAGGGTGCTTGCAGCCGAACGCATGACGCTCATGCCGACTTCGGTTGAGCCAGTGAAGCTGACCTTTGCCACGCCTGGGTGCTCCACGATTCGTTGGCCAGCGATGCTGCCGGGTCCCGTCACGACGTTTATCACACCCTCGGGAATGCCCGCGTCGAGCGCAAGTTCTGCGAGCCGCAGCGTGCTCATCGGCGTCAACTCTGCTGGCTTTATGACAGTGGTGTTCCCACACGCAAGTGCCGGCCCAAGCTTCCACGTGGTGATGTTCAGCGGGAAGTTCCACGGGACGATCAGCCCAACCACGCCCAACGGCTCGTGGAATGTCATGTCCACGCCGCCTGCAACCGGGATGGTGGATCCGTGGTGCTTGTCCACCGCTCCGGCATAGAAGTGGAGCACTTGCGCTGCCATCGCGACCTCGGAGCGAGAGTCCGAGATCGGCTTTCCGACGTTTCTCGTCTCGATCAGAGCGAGCTCTTCCAGGTGATCCTCCACGCTCAGTGCGAACCGGCGCATCAGCATCCCTCGATCGGTAGGCGCTATGGCGCGCCACGTGCGGAAAGCCATTGTGGCCTGCGTAACCGCCGCGTCGACGGCATCTGCGCCACCGTCTGGCGTCTCTGCAATCACCTGTTCAGTTGCGGGGTTCCTGATCTTCATGCGTTCTCCTTGGTTTCAGGGTTATCAATCCTCATGCGCCGACGACGGGCTGCAGCGATCACCAACTTGTCGAAGAGAGCGGATGCCTCCTCCTCTTCAGGGTGCCAGAGGACTCCGAGAAGGAAGCTTTCGCCTCCAGCCTCGATCGCCTCGACGGTAGAGTCACTTGCCCTTGCGACGGGCTCCATTGGCTGAGCGGTGCGTCCCAATCCCTGGTGATGGTAGGAACGGATGCGCCGGCGCGTGCCGAGAATTCGCGACAGCCCGCTCTTGTCGGAGATATGAACTTCGTGGTCGCGGAAACAGCCGGGACCTCCGCGGTGGATGTCCAAACCGTCGCCGCCTGCATCTGCTGGTGTGAGCCGGTCCGGTAGGTGCTGGATCAAGTCGCCGCCGAATGCCACATTGAGGATCTGGCAGCCTCTACAGATGCCGAGGACCGGCACCCCAAGTTGGGCCGCACCCCTAGCCAGAGCGATCTCGAGTTGGTCACGGGTTCGCGACACCCCGCCGGTCTCCGGGTGAGGTCGGGCGCGATAAGTTGCCGGATCAATATCGCCGCCGCCTGTGAGCACGAGGGCATCGATGCTGGTGAGAAGCGATTGGATATCCGGGTGTCCATCATTGCCGGTTTCGGACCATGGAGGTATCAGGATGGGTTGCCCGCCGGCTCGTTCTACCGCGCGTAGATACGTAGCTGGCAGAACGGCTGCCTCGGTGTCCCATGGCCCAAAGGTGGCCTGCTGGCGATAGGTGGTGAGGCCGACTAGCGGCATGGTTCCGGTGGTCAAGTGCGCTCGAAGAGCCTTTCGCGCTCGTAGCAGGTGACTTCCTGATCGAACAGCTGTTGTTCGATCCTCGCGTAGTTGAGATAGTGGTCGATCATCTCGTCGCCGAAGGCGTCACGGGCCATCGTGGAGCGCTCTAGATGGGCTATCGCGTCGCGAAGGGTCGCGGGGAAGCGTTTGGCGTCCGACTCGTATGCATTGGTCTCATACGGAGGCCCTGGATCAAGTTTGTTCTCGATGCCGTAGATGCCCGAGGCGATGATCGCGGCGAAGGCTAGGTACGGGTTGGCATCGGCTCCGGGGATACGGGATTCGATCCGAAGTCCCTGGCCCTCACCTACGGATCTGAAGCCGCACGTGCGGTTGTCGCGACCCCAGACGAGGCTCGTGGGCGCCCAGCTACCCTGCACGTAGCGCTTGTACGAGTTGACGTTTGGGGCGAAGAAGAGCGCTAGCTCTTCAGCGCAAGCCAGCTGTCCTGCTATGAAGCTCTTGAAGAGTGCTTCATCGGCAGCGAAGGCGCTGAAGCCGTCTCGCCACAGGCTCGCATGCACGTGGCAGGAGCTGCCGAGCGAGTCATGGTATGGCTTCGCCATGAATGTGATGGACCGTCCCTTGAGGTGAGCTATCTCTTTTGCGCCGTTCTTGTAGACGCTGTGGTTGTCGGCCATCTCAAGGGCGGTCGTATAGCGCAGGTTCAGCTCGTGCTGGCCAGCAGACGCCTCTCCCTTGGAGCATTCGACGCTGATCCCGGAACGCTCCATGTAGTTACGAAGATCTCGCAGTATCCCTTCGGAGAATGTGGTCGCGAGCACATGGTAGTCAAGAACATAGGGGACCGACGGTGTGAGCGAGCGGTAATGCTGGGAACGGGCTCCAGAATATGTCTCATCGAAGAGGTAGAACTCCAACTCGGAGCCGATCATCACATCAAATCCAAGGGATCGAGCCCTCTCGATCTGATTGCGCAGCACCTGCCTGGGCGAGGCCGCTACTGGCCTCGCGTCATGCCAAACGAGGTCGCACAACACGAGAGCAGTTCCCTCCAGCCATTCCAGCTTTCGCAGGGTGCTCATGTCGCAAAGCATCCGGAAGTCGCCGTAGCCGCGGTCCCAGCTGGACATCGCGTAGCCTGGCTTAGGCTCCATCTCCATATCCACTGCAAGCAGGTAATCACAGCCCTCGACACCTCGATGAGCTATGTCTGCGTCGAGGAAGTAGCGGGCGCTGAGGCGCTTTCCGAGCAGGCGGCCCTGCATGTCTGTAAATGCGACAACGACGGTGTCGATGGTCGACGAAGCGACTGCTGTCTCGAGTTCTTCCAGGGTGATCATGCGGGCGCGTTCGCTAGCTTCGCGGCTCTGTGGGGAGGGTTCATCCTTGCATTCTGTTCGATACAGCGGGTCGCGGGCCAGCCGTGAGCTTCGAAGGCGCCGATTCGGACGCAAGACGCGTTGACAGAGCCTTGCATCCGGTTCCATACTGTAACGGTCAGGGCCTGGCAGCGGGCGGGGTGGGTAGTCGCGTGAGCCGGTGTGGGTTGCCGGAAGAGCGACTTGTCTCAAGTCTGGGCTGACGGGGAGGCTGCCTGAAGCAGTCCAGATTGCGAGGAGATGTGCGATGGTCCGAAGGCAGAAGCCCGCGTGGTTACTGGTGGGCGTGGCAGCGCTCGGGGCAATGGTTTCAATGTTGGGGGCGCCTGCAGCTCTCGCTGCAGGTCATGGCACCAGCTCATCGAGTGCCAGTGGGACCTTTCTACATGGGTCGTCGGTGCTTGTTCCCCATCGCCCGGGCGGCGTTACGATCGGAACTGGGACTGAGACCGCAACCGTCTTTCGAGACTCCTACGGCGTTCCACACATCTATGCGACCACGATGGCAGGCATGTGGTTCGCTGACGGCTGGGTGCAGGCCCAGGACCGCATGTTCCAGCTGGAGCTGACCAGGCTCGCAATCGAGGGCAATCTGTCCAAGATCTTCGGGCCGAGCGAGCTGAGTACCGACAAGGCTCAACGCAACTTCTTCTATACCCCCCAAGAACTGCAGCAGCAGTACAACGCGTTGCCGGCCACTGGCCAGCAGTCCCTCCAGTCGTTCTCGGCAGGTATCAATGCCTACGAGAATAAGGCCTTTGCCACTCCGTCGAGTCAGCTATCGATGGTCCCCCAGGAGTTCTGGGTTGTCGGCCAGGACTTGATGGGGATGAGCGGGCCGTACAAGCCTTCTCCGTGGACCGCGACCGACACTCTCGCAGTCGGCGTCTACCTGGCGCGCGCCTTCGGCTCAGGTGGCGGAAGCGAGCTGCAGAACCTCTCCTTCTTGCAGTACCTCGAGGCCGAGTTCGCGAAGATCGGAGCTTCGAGCCCTGCAGCGAACGCGATGGCGGTGTTCAACGACGCTCGTTGGATCAACGACCCGACCGCTGTTACGACGGTGCCGAGCACATGTCCTGATGGACCGGTGCTCACGAACCCTTCCCAGTCGAAGCCGAACGTCTGCCTTCCCGGGCCTTCGTCCGGAGCGAAGACCTCGCCGCTCGCTGTGACTCCCTCTAGTCAAAGGCAGTTGGCGATCACAGCTGCAATTCGCAGCACTCCCGCGACAGCTGTCACCAAAGCTGCCCAGCAACTCCAGCAGGATAAACAGCTGATGCTTGATCGCGGAAACGTGATGAAGGTCATCTCCCATGGCGGTTCGAACGCGTTTGCTGTAGCGCCGTGGCGTTCTGCGGACCATCATGCGCTCTTGTGGGGCGCGCCCCAGGAGGGATTTGGCACACCAAGCGTAAATTACGAGGTCTACCTGCACGGGCCGGGATATGACGCTGGGGGTATGGCTATCACTGGCGAGCCGTATGTGCTCATAGGCCGCAACGCAAACATCGCCTGGACGACGACCAGCGAAGAGACCTACGACCAGTCTGTTTATGTCGAGCACATGAACTTCTCGGTGAACCCGCCAACTTACTACTACAACGGCAAGTGGATTCCGGTCCAGGTTGTCAACGAGTCGATCCCCGTGTTGGGTCAGTCCACTCCGACGAGCTATACGGTTTGGCGAACCGTGGACGGACCGATCTTCTCCACTGATCCTGCCCAGGGGGTGGCCTTCTCGCTTGACATGGCGTTCTGGATGCATGAGTACGGTTCATTGGTCGGATTCTCGCAGCTCGGCGGCGACACGAACTTGACTCAGTTCGCACACTCAATGAGCAAGATCACAACGCTTCACAACTTCATATATGCGGACCGTCAGGGTAACATCGCGTACTATGCCGCCGGTTGGGTTCCCCAACTCGCGCCCATCAACGCCGTCGACCCGAGGTTGCCAAAGCTGGGGGACGGTTCCCAGCAGTTCTTGCCGCCGATTCCGTTTTCCCAGATGCCCCATAGCGTCAACCCGGGCCAGGGTTATCTGTTCAATTGGAACAACAAACCTTCCCAGCAGGTGTACTACCAGCAGAATGGTGGCGAGGAGTACTGGGGTACGATCATCCACGCGCTACGCATTCCGCAGATGCTCAGCGCGAGCACGAGCATGAACATTGCCTATCTCCAGAGTGTGGAGCACTCGATCGGCCAGATAGACAACAACAACACTCGTGTCGCATATCCGTACTTCATGCCGTACCTCTTGGGCGCCTATCAGAAGCTCGTCGCAGAGGGATCGACCCTTGTGTCCCCGGCGACTCATCCAGACCTTGCCGCCGCGATGTATTCGCTGGAGACTTGGAACGGTCACACCACGTTGGGAAACTCAGCAATGTCGATCTGGGTCCAGTTCATCCAGGCGCTGATCCTGAATGTGTTCAGCAATGGCTGCCACGTTGCAGCAAGCTCCAGCTGCACATCTCCGGATCCTTATATTGGCGGCGTGAACTTCAACGACTCCTCGCTAGGTCTCGGGACCTTTGGCGGGCCTGACGGGATGGCCACGATCGACCTCGTGTATCACATCCTCTCGGGAACGAGTGGTCTCGTTCCATGCAACACCTTGTGTTACAAAGGTCACTACTTCCAGGGACGGCGAGCACACATACTTGTTCAGAGCCTCAACGATGCGATCACCATCCTCTCTGGAACCGGCCCCCAGCTGGGTCACAACGCGAAGGGATTCGGAACACCGAACATCGCGTCGTGGGGTTGGACGCCGTCCCAGAGCATCAACTGGAACAACCTCGATCCGGTCCTATCTGCTGTTGGCGCGACATCAACGTGTCCGACCAGTGCGGCTCAGAATCGCAGCAGCTACTTCATAGCGATGGACATGGCGCCGGATCCGTTCGGCTACGATCTGCTTCCCCCTGGCGAGAGCGGTTTCTTCAATGCATTTGGCAAGCCCTCGCCACACCTGTGTGATCAGGTGGGCCTGTTCAACAACTTCCAGTACAAGCCGATGCCGAATGCTGTGCCGCTGCAGGGTGGTTACCGGCTGGTCGCCTCCGACGGGGGAATCTTCAGCTTCGGAAACGCGAAGTTCTTTGGCTCTATGGGCGGCAAGCGGCTGGTGAAACCAATCGTCGACATTGCCGCTACCCCATTTGGCGCAGGATACTGGGAGGTTGCCGCTGACGGGGGAATCTTCAGCTTCGGCAGTGCGAAGTTCTTTGGCTCTATGGGCGGCAAGCGGCTGGTGAAGCCGATAGTTGCCATGGCGCCGGCACCCGACGGAATGGGCTACTGGGAGGTCGCCTCTGATGGCGGCATCTTCAGCTTCGGCAGTGCGAAGTTCTTTGGATCGATGGGCGGCAAGCCGCTCAATTCCCCGATCGTCGGGATGGCACCGGCACCCGACGGAATGGGCTACTGGGAGGTCGCCTCTGATGGCGGCATCTTCAGCTTCGGCAGTGCGAAGTTCTTTGGATCGATGGGCGCCAAGCCGCTCAATTCCCCGATCGTCGGGATGGCACCAGCACCCAACGGCCAGGGTTACTGGCTCGTAGCGGCCGACGGGGGTGTTTTCAGCTTCGGCAGTGCTCAGTTCTATGGATCCATGGGCGCCAAGACGCTTAATTCCCCGATTGTGTCAATCGTGGCGACCGAGGACGGCCAGGGATACTGGCTCGTCGCCGCTGACGGTGGGGTGTACGCGTTCGGCAGTGCTCAGTACTTTGGCTCAGTGGGCGCGAAGCGGCTGAATGCACCGATCGTGAGTGGCGCTGAGACCTGACCCGGGGTTCAGCGTGTGCCGCTTACGGTGCACGGTTCAGCGCATGAGCCGAGTGACTCCAGCCCAGCTAACCTTGAGTACGTATTCGCTGAAGTAGGCCCCTGTCACAGGGCACGGAGTTCCCTCCAGGTGCCTACTCAGCCCAGGGGTGCGGTGAGCTGGCGGCGAAAGTTGCGGCGCACCAAGGGGTAGAGGTGGATGTCCTTCAGCGGGAGTGCGTAGTTGTTGTAGCGGTCGAGCTTGCCCCGACCTTTGGTGCGACCGACCTCGGCGGAGGTCTCAACGAGGAGTCACTTGTAGCTGTAGCGGGCCTGTTGGTCGTATTGGAGCCTGCGGGTTATGGTGCCAAGCAGGTGGGAGGCGAGGTGGGGAACGTGCACCCAACCTGTGACGAGGAAGCGGGGGTTGCCAACCACGAGATGCAGGCGGGCCTTGCGCTGCTCTGTACTCCAGCCGATGTAGTTGTCACGGTCTTCGAACGCCCAGGCAGAAGCAGCGAAGCTGATCGCGGCTATAGGAGCCCCGCCTGCGGTCATGACTAGATAGCGTAGCTGGGCACCCGAGGCTGGGGTATAGCCGAGGTAGTGAAAGCGGCTGATCATCTCGTTCCATGTCGCTGACGCGTCGGTAGCTCTTTTGACAACTGCGATCTCGATCTCTTTGAGCTCACAAAGCGAGTAGGCGATATCTGGCCCGGGAGTGATAGTGGCCTCAAGGTGGCGGAATCACCGGGTAGTCAACAGTTCCGCTCCAGAGAACCTAGACATTCCTAGGTCACACCCTGCCACCCGCGTGGGCGTTTCGGCTCGAGCCCGTAGAGAAAGTTCTCACAGCTTGTGCAACCAGGGATTACACTGCTGCTGGTGCTGACGTCAGGGGGTGCGGAAGGCGGTCCCGGATGCCTCGGCTCCCAGGATGACGCCGCCACACAAGAAGTACCAGTGACAGTTGTCACAACTGAGACTGGTATTATCTGGCCATGGTCATCAATCCTCCCGCCGATCTGTACGACCGGGTCTCCGAGTGGTCCTCGCTCGTCAGCTGGGCGACGGACGACAGACCAGGGCTGCAGGTGGCTGTCGTCTGGGGACGCCGCCGCCAGGGGAAGTCGTATCTCCTCCGGCGACTTTGTGCTGCAACCCAGGGGATGTACTACCAGGCTGTTCAGCGGACAGCCCCCCAGTCGCTCAGCGAGCTCGGGGCACGCGTAGGGAGCCACCTCGGCGTAGGCAGACTTGCCCTTAACGACTGGGACGAGGCTCTCGGAGCGCTCGCCCAGGTAGGAGCACGCCGCACTGTGGGGTACGGTGGAGCTGCTGTAGCTGTCGTTGATGAGTTTCCGTACCTGCATCGCGAGGCGGCAGAGCTCCCGTCGGTGATCCAGCGCGCCGTGGACCGCTCTGTGGACGAGCAGGGTCCGCCCGTCCGGATTATTCTCTGTGGGTCGGCGTTGTCACTGATGACAGATCTGCTCACCCCGCGGTCACCTCTCCACGGGCGCATCACCTTGCAGTTGCTCGTGAAGCCGTTCGACCACCTCACCGCGGCTGCATTTTGGGGCATCAGCGATCCGCAGCTTGCTCTTCGGGTGTTCGCTGTGGCGGGAGGTACACCGGCCTACCGCGATCTGGCCCGCTCCCGGCCGAATGCGTCTGACGATTTCGACCGTTGGGTCGTCGACGGCGTCTTGGCCCCGACAAGCGCCCTCTTCCGAGATGACGAGCTCCTCCTTGCCGAAGATCTTGAGATCACAAATCACACCATCTACCAGGGAATCCTCTCGGCGGTCGCCGAGGGCGAGTGCACACAGTCGAAAATCGCGGCGGCGGTAGGTCGCAAGATCAATGCGGTCCAATTCTCGTTGGAGAACCTCGTGCGCGCTGGGTTCTTGACCAAACATGAGGATGCGATCCGCCAGCGTCGTCCGGTCTACTCGATCTCTGATCCCCTCATCCGCTTTCACCAAGCGATTCGTGACCCCGATGCCGCCCGCTTCGAGGACGGCGAGGGTCCAGCGGCGTGGCAAGACGCCGCGAACCGGTTCCGTTCTGCGATCCTCGGCCCGACGTGGGAAGACCTGGTGCGAGAACACGTCCGCCACTGCGGGCAAGACCTGTTCGGCGATGCCGTGAAGGCGGTGGGCCGCGCAGCGGTTCCAAACCCGGAGCGTCGGTCGGAAGAAGAAGTTGTCGTGGTAGCGCTCGGGATGGGATCGGGTCCGAAACGAAAGATCGTCCAGGCGCTAGGGGAAGCGAAGCTTCGGGAGTTGGGCGCCCGCGACCTACAGCGGTTGGAGGGGATTGCACGGCGTCTCGCTGGTCCGAACGTTCGTGTCCGCCAGCCGCACTACGTGCTTGCGTCGGCGTCGGGGTTCTCGAAGGATCTCGTACGCAGTAGCCGAGCAAGGCGAGACGTCCAGCTCGTGAGGATCGACGATGTCTATGGCCGGTGAGGTACCTGCCGTCGCGGACGGCAAGGCACCGTGGCGGCTGCTCCGGGTGGCTAAGCCCGGAGCAGCCGCATAGCGCTTGGTCCGTGCAGTGATGAGGCAACCGATCGTCGGAGGATCGTCCTGGCGTGCGCGAGACGGACGGATTCCGCCATGTGGGCGTTGTCGACCAGAGGATCTTGTTATTCGCTCAGATGTCAGCGCTTTGGTGGTCGTCTGCGGCCGAGCCAGACCGCTCGGCGCGCGTTGAGGTGATGGCGACCGAGAGCCCACACAAGGCGTCGAGTGCTCGCGTGAGCACGTCACGCCACGGCCAGAGCGGCGGTGAGCGAAGCATGGGCAGGCCGGACCGGTTAACGAGACGACCGGGCATGGCGACTGTCAGGCGTGCCGGAGCAATGGGCCTCACGAGAAGACGGTGTCCGGTCACGGCGATTACGCCGGATGACCGTCGCACCTCCTCACGTAGGGAGTCGGTCAAAGTACCCTGGCGTAACTACATGACAGGCGCTTCGTCTGGCTCAGGAGCCGCCGTCTGCAGGTGCTGAGGGCTCGATCGCAGAAAAAGTACTCATAGCGTGATGAGCGAGCGGAATGGCCGGGTGAGCAACAGTTCCCGTATCGGTAGGCCATAGTTGGCCAAACACTCGTGCTCCGGACGTACGTCAGCGCTGTGGACCTCGATAGGTCATGATTGGCATACGAACATAAGTGCTGCTATACGGACGCCCCTGAGCGTTTGGCGCGCTTTCGCGTTGGTGAACGTCTCCCTCCCCTGGCCAGAGAGGGCAGAGGAGTGACCAGATTCGGGTGCGGAAAACGGGGCTAGCGCCCCGATGCCGATCCGGACCGCAAGTCGACCGCCAGGAACTAGCTGCTGCCCTGGTCTTGCCATGCAAGTAATAGACCGAACTTACGAGGCCCCACCGGAATGGATCGGGCTCTGAGCTGGGCGGATGTTGCCTCAGAGCTTGTAGGAAGTAGTTGGTGTCTGGCTACAGCTTCAATGCGAGCGGGATAGGAGCACCAAGCAGTTCGAACACACGGCGCTGTACAGGTGTTGGTACGGTCAGCTTTTCGATCCGCTGTCCGTTGAAGTTGATCCTCTGGCGATCGAGGGTGGAAAGGTGATCAAGCAGATCCTGGTAGCTCCTGACGCGTAGTGAGTCATGGTTGCGCTTTGTAGCATCCTTTGAGCGTGCATCCTTCGAGCGCTTTGCTGGTGCGACGGGGTCATCTGGATAGGGGATATCTTGATCAGTGAAGGTGAGCTCTGCGAGTGCCTCACGCAGGTGCCAGGTTAGGTAGGCCGCTAGCATGCAGATGAGCACATGGGCACGGACCCTATCTGCTAGGTAATGGTAGATAGGGCGTAGATTGAGATCATCTGCTTTCGTGATGCGAAAGTCACGCTCGACATACTTGAGGTTCTTGTAAGCGCTCACAGCACCCGCAGAATCGAGGATATCTTCTTCGACGCTTGTGCGTATCACGTAGATGCCGTCTGTTGCGGCCTCAGCTGCGATCCTCTCTTCGTCCCGCTGGTAGGTAAAGGACCCTTGCGTGATTTGTGTGATGAAGTGCTTTGCAACCTTGCGCTTGTTGATCACCTTGCCAACGCGGATGCCGATCTTCTCGGGGTCCTTTGAGTATCCCTTGGCAACAGAGACCTTGATCTTTTCCAGTTCAGCCTCTGTAGAGCCGAGCAAGGACTCGCGCTTTCGGGCCCGCTCTGAGGCTAGAGAGGGGT
>JAJZXF010000018.1 GCA_021802485.1 Actinomycetes bacterium
CGACCGCAAGAGTATCCACAGGCTCGCTCAGTTCGCTCTAGCGGTCGCGTTCCTGCTCACAGCGAAGCTCATCGACTGGCGAAACCGCTGGTCACCGGCACCATCTCCTATCCGCTGAGCCTCTTAGTTGAGTGACATGCGCCTGCTCCCTTGCCAACGCCCGGCGAGCTGGGCCAGCGTTCAGCAACGCGGAGACCGCCGCCGACGCGTCGACAACGATCACCTTCTGACGCGCCCGGCGTCCATACCAGCGAGAACTGAGACCGGATCGATGTCAAGGTCCGGAAGGGAGCAAAGCAGCGCCTGGTTGTCCGCCCGGCGCGACACCTCTTCGAGCTCTCTCACCGCAAGCGCGGCTACGGACATCCGGTCACGCGCAGCCAGGCGTTCCAGGCGCTCGACGACCTCGTCGGGCACGTTGCGAAGGTAGAGTATCCTCATGTCGCATTCTGTAAGCACATCAGCTGCGATTTGCGTATCACACTGCAACTCACACGGTCGTACCGGAGTACGGCTGAATCCGGGTATCGCTAAACGCGACACCTCCTCTCCCTGGTGCGAAAGCCACAAAAGGGCCTCGTGCTATTGCACGCTCGCTCAGACGCAGCTCGCCCTCGGCTATGAGGGAGTCGGAACACAATTTCGAGGCTTGGCTGCAAGAGCTTGCGCATCGTCACGGGGCCAGCGCTGGTGCTATCGAGATCCGCTCCGGCGAACCGTCGAACATCATCATGCAGCGCTCGCAGAGCGCTGCGCTTCTCGTGCTGGTATGCCGGGACGACCCGAGCCCGGGACGCTGTGATCTCGCCAAGGCCCTGATCGAACGAGCAAAGGTTTCCATCCTACTGCCAGCGCTTTCGGACCATTCCCGTCGCTGCTGGCATTGAACCTGGCCACAAGATCCGCTCGGTAGGGCTAGCGTGGGTGAACGTGGAGCGACACGAACGCCTGGTGCGGCAACCCCCGCTCGGAGCAGCGAACACGTTCAGCCGCCGTGGACAATACCTGGGATCAAGGTAGAGGTCTTGCGACATCTCCAGCTTCACCGCAGCCATCGATGCCCGCGAAGAGCTCCCAGGTGACCAGGCACGCACTACCACCGCCGGAGGGTGCGAAGCCCCAGCACACAGCGCCACCGCCACCTCCGGGGTGGCGCCACTGGCTGCTCCCGATCGCCTTCGGGATAACGCTCGTGCTCTGGATCGTGCTGCCTACACTCCACACAACCGTTCCGGTAAACCTCACGTACTCGCAATTCCTGCACGACGTCTCAGCTCACAAGGTGCGCAGCATAGCCATCGCAGCTGACGGCACGGCGAGCGGCACCCTCGTCAAGGGAGCTACCTACACCACCGTGATCCCGGTCGCGCTGGCCGGCCCCTCGCTGCTCGCGCAGCTTCAAGCAGCGAATGTCTCGATAACAGCGAACACCGCTGGACCCTCGTTTAGTTCCGAGGTGATCACCTGGCTGATACTCCTAGCTCCGTTTCTCGTCATCATCTGGTTCTGGATTCGTCTTTCTCGCCACCCAGGCACCGGAGCGCTCTCCGGAGCGCTCAGCGTCGGACGCTCCAAGGCCAAGGTATTCGACGCTGAGAGACCATCGACAACCTTCGCTGACGTCGCTGGCTATGACGGCACCAAGGCGGAGATCGCAGAGGTGGTCGACTTCCTCCGCAAACCCGAACGCTACAGGCAAGCAGGAGCGGTGGCCCCTCGGGGAGTGCTCATGATCGGCCCACCAGGAACCGGCAAGACGCTTCTCGCAAGAGCAGTCGCAGGCGAAGCAGGCGTGCCGTTCTTCTCGGTCGCTGGCTCCAGCTTCGTGGAAATGTATGTCGGCGTCGGAGCAGCTCGCGTACGAGATCTATTCACCGAGGCAGCAAAGCGGTCCCCCGCAATTGTCTTCGTTGACGAGGTGGACGCTATAGGCCAGCGGCGATCCGGTCACGGCGCAATCGTATCCAACGACGAACGCGAGCAGACTTTAAACCAGCTGCTATCCGAAATGGACGGTTTCGACCCAGCCGAAGGCATCGTCGTGCTGGCTGCAACAAACCGCCCCGAGATACTGGACCCAGCGCTGCTCCGACCCGGTCGCTTCGACCGCCAGCTCGTCATTCCGTTACCGACCCTTTCAGAACGCCGAGCGATCCTTGCCGTCCACTGCAAGGGCAAGAAACTCGACAAAGGCGTCGACCTTGAGGTCATCGCGAGAGGCACACCTGGCTTCTCGGGAGCAGACCTCGCAAATCTCGCAAACGAAGCGGCTATCGTCGCTGTCCGCAATAACCGGCGGATCCTCGAAGCGTCTGACTTCGACGAAGCCCGCGATCGCATACTTCTCGGCAGGCGCGAAGGATCCAATGTCCTGCTGCCAGAGGAAAAACATGCCGTAGCGATCCACGAGTCAGGCCATGCGATCGTAGCTGCTCTCTGTACCAATGCTGACCCAGTTGCAAAGGTCACGATACTGCCAGCTGGCCAGACGTTGGGCGTCACGGAGCAACTTCCCTTGGTGGAACGCCACCTGTACTCCGAAGAGTACCTTCACGACTCCCTCGCGGTACGCATGGGAGGACGCGCTGCGGAACTCGTCGAGCTCGGTCAAGGATCCACCGGAGCATCCAATGATCTCGCACAGGCAACCGACCTTGCCACGAAGATGGTCCGAGAGCTTGGCCTCTCGAAAAGGTTGGGTCCAGTCGGGTACCCGAGCGGGGGCTCAGCCTTCCTCGGCACCAGCGGTTCCGAGTTCTCCAGCCGCCCCTTCGCTGAGACAACCCAGGCCATAATCGACACAGAGGTAGCTCGTATGGTTAAAGAAGCCGAAGAGCGAGCGATCACCATGCTCGAAGGCCATCGGAGCGCGCTCGGAAGCCTTGTTGACCTCCTCCTCGAAAACGAGACTGTGGATGGCGCCGCTGTCTACCATCTCGTCGACGTGCCACTTCCGGGCTCCTCTCAGCAATCCCAAACCGTAGCGCCACGATCCGCACACACGTCCTCCGAATCACCAAAGACACGTAGCCTTGCGGTTGGAGCAGAACCCACAGCAAGGCATGGCAACACGGTGGTAGATTATGGCGAGCAATGACCCGTCCAGCCCATCTGGCAACCATTGAAGAGCTTTCGCCCGACGACTGCCGGGACTACCTGCGCTCTGCTCGCATTGGCCGCCTGGCTGTTCACACGGACGGCCATCCCGACATCTTCCCCGTCTCCTACGTCTTCGACTCTGACAGCATCATCTTTCGCACCGAGCCCGGAACCAAGCTCTCAGCGGCTTCGATGGCAAGGGTCGCTCTCGAGACCGACCAGATCGACATGCAAGCAGGTACGGCCTGGAGTGTCGTCGTAAAGGGCATGGCCTTCGACATTACCGACGCCATTGACCCGACTTCACAAAGAGCGCGCGCGGCTCGAGTCGACTCAGCATTCGTAGGCGATGACGCTCGGTGGGTGCGGATCTCTGGTCTCGAAATCTCTGGCAGGCGCCTCTCCTTGATCGAGCCCTCGACCACGACCGGGTGAGCGCCGCGATGCCAGCTGCCACATTGAGCGCTGATGAACTCGCTCTGCTCGACAAGTGGTGGCGGGCAGCGAACTTCCTCTCCGCAGGGCAGATCTTCCTCATGGACAACGCATTGCTAACGCAAGAGCTGCTCGCAGAGCACGTAAAGCCCCGGCTGCTCGGTCATTGGGGAACCTCACCGGGGCTGAACCTTGTGTACGCACACGCTGCCCGCCTCATCTCGATCCGCGACCTAAACGCGATCTTCGTCACAGGTCCTGGTCATGGGGGGCCTGCCCTCGTAGCGAACACCTATCTTGAGGGCAGCTACACAGATCGCTACCCCAGCATCACCTTGAGTTCTGACGGATTGCGCAAGCTCTTCCGCCAGTTTTCCTTCCCGGGGGGCATCCCAAGCCACGTTGCGCCTGAGACGCCCGGCTCGATCCACGAGGGCGGGGAGCTCGGGTACTCGCTTCTTCACGCCTACGGAGCGGCATTCGACAATCCTGACCTCATCGTCTTCTGCGTGATTGGCGATGGTGAAGCTGAAACCGGCCCCCTCGCGGCAAGCTGGCAGTCGAACAAGTTCGTCAACCCTGCCCGCGACGGAGCAGTACTGCCAATACTGCATCTGAACGGCTATAAGATCGCTGCCCCGACCGTGCTCGACCGTATCTCACGCGACGAGCTCCACTCATACCTCACAGGCTGTGGTCACGAGCCAATCTGGGTCGAGGGCGACGAGCCCGAGGCGGTGCACCGCCGGCTCGCGTCCGTACTCGAGTATGCGCTCGATCAGATCGCTAACATCCAGAGCGAAGCCCGAACGGGCTGCGTGAGCACACGGGCTTCATGGCCGCTGATCGTCCTGCGAACCCCGAAGGGATGGACAGGGCCGAAGGTGGTCGACGGCAAACCCATCGAGGGCACCTTCCGAGCGCATCAGGTCCCGCTTCCGCTCGCTAAGACCAACGCCGGGCAGCTGGCTCATCTCGCAGAGTGGATGCGCAGCTACCGGCCTGAGGAGCTCTTCGATGCCGACGGTTGCGTGCAGGCTGAGATACGTGAGATGGCCCCGAAGGGATCGCGGCGCATGGGCTCCAACCCACACGCAAACGGCGGCGAACTACTGCGCGATCTCTACCTCACGGATCTGGGCCCCTACGCAGTAAGCGTCACATCGCCAGGAAGGCCAGAGGCGGAGCCGACCAGGGTGCTTGGAGAATGGCTACGTGACGTCATGTCAGCTAACCCGGGAATATTCCGGGTATTCGGACCCGACGAGACTGCATCGAACAGGCTCACCAGCCTGTTCGATGTGACGGATCGCACATGGATGGCCGAGCGCGTGCCTGGAGACGATCACCTCTCACCGGACGGAAGGGTCGTCGAAGTCCTCTCGGAGCACTGTTGCGAGGGGTGGCTGGAAGGTTACCTCTTGACTGGTCGCCACGGGCTGTTCAACTGCTACGAGGCGTTCGTTCACATCGTCGACTCAATGTTCAACCAGCATGCGAAGTGGCTAAAGGTATGTCGCGACATCCCGTGGCGAGAGCCGATTGCGTCGCTCAACTACCTGCTCAGCTCCCACGTGTGGCGCCAGGACCACAACGGCTTCTCTCACCAGGACCCCGGGTTCATTGACCATGTCATCAACAAGAAGTCGGCTGTGGTCCGCGTCTACCTGCCACCCGACGCCAACTGCCTTCTTGCCGTCACAAAGCACTGCCTTGCCAGCCGGAATCTGGTTAACGTGATAATCGCTGGCAAGCAACCGTCACCGACATGGCTGGCACTGGATGAAGCCGTCGCACACTGCGCTAGAGGCGCTGGGATCTGGGACTTCGCCTGCACGGGAGATCGCGAGGAACCCGCTGTCGTCCTCGCCTGCGCTGGCGACGTACCGACACTCGAGACCCTAGCCGCAGCCAAACTCCTCCGCGAGTTCATCGGCGACCTCGCTGTCAGGGTCGTGAACGTTGTGGATCTGATGTGCCTCGAGCCTCCGAGCGAGCATCCACACGGCTTGCCCGATGCCGACTTCAACGCCATGTTTACCACGAACAGGCCAGTCGTATTCGCATTCCACGGCTACCCATCACTCATTCACCGCCTCACGTACCGTCGCAGAAACCACGACAACATCCATGTCCGCGGCTACAAGGAGGAGGGCACCACTACCACACCGTTCGACATGGTGATGCTGAACGACCTCGATCGTTTTCACCTAGTCATGGACGTCATCGACCGTGTGCCCGGACTCGCCCAGCGTGCAGGCGATATCCGCGAGCAGATGCTACTGCGCAGGGCGGAGGCGCGAGCATACACCCGTGACGCGGGAGAAGACATCCCGTCAGTCCAAAACTGGTCCTGGTCACCCTGAACACTGGCCGGAGGCGACCGTTGGGCGAACACGGCCTGAAATCTGCCACGAACGCATCGAACTGCCCCGTAGGTGAGTCGGATGGTGACTCGATCCTCACGGTCAATGTCGGCTCGAGCAGCGTCAAGCTCTCGCTGCTCGACAATGCAGACCAGGTGCTGTCTAGGCGCGAGATCGAGGTCGCCGGAGCGAGCGACAAAGTACACGCCGCGACACTGGAGACCGAGCTCGAACAACTATGGCCCTTTTGCGCCACGAGCCACCGGATCGTCCATGGCGGGGCTCGCTTCACCCGACCCGTGCTCGCTGACTCCGAGGTCATCGCGGAGCTTGGCGCCCTCGCCAACCTCGCACCACTCCACCAGCAACGAGCCCTAAGCGCGCTTTCCTGCGTGATGTCATCACTTCCCCAGGTACCCGCAGTCGCATGCTTCGACACTTCATTCCACGCAACAATTCCTCGAGCGGCTTCCACCTACGCGATCCCGGCCCGCTGGCGGGAAGACCTTGGCATAAGGCGCTACGGTTTTCACGGGCTCTCGTATGCCTATGCCACCCGGCGCAGCGCAGAGCTACTTGGGCGGTCCCCGACCAGCCTGCGCTTAGTTATCGCCCATCTTGGATCAGGCGCATCCCTCGCAGCAGTAAAGCACGGGTCCTCGGTAGATACGACCATGGGCTTTACGCCTCTCGAGGGACTCGTGATGGCGACCAGACCGGGCAATGTTGACCCGGGGGCACTGCTATGGCTACTTCAAAATGGCGTGAGAACAAGCGAACTTGACGACACACTGGAGCATGCCTCAGGGCTGGTGGGCCTCACTGGCACGCAGGACATGCGCTCTGTCCTTCTCGCTGCTCACTCTGGACAGCCTGATGCGCAGCTAGGACTCGAGGTGTACCTCCACCGCTTGCGCTCCCTCGTTGCATCCATGGTGGCGGCAACCGGAGGGATCGATGCTCTGGTCTTCACAGGCGGCGTTGGCGAGAACAGCCCCTACATACGTGAACACTTAGCGAGAGGCATCGGGTTCCTGGGTGTGAATGTCGACACCGGCGCTAATGCTAGCGCTACTAGCGGGGGGGACGCGCTCATCAGCCCACGCGGCGCTCGCGTTGCGGTCCTGGTAGTGGAGTCCCGCGAAGATATCGAACTCGCCCAGGAGGCACGCCGGTTGCTTCAAACCGGTCGACCTCAGGCCTCAGCAATATAGAGCGTCGTCACAAACCATGCTTGCCAGTGCTCCTTTCGCGTCCCGTGAACAACTCGACCCTGAAGGGCCGAGTTTCCGGTCCCTCTGCGACAAGGTCCAGGCATGACGTAAGTGTCGACCGCCACGCTAAATGAGCACGGGGAGACATTCAACGTGAGCACGGCCGGCACCAACGCCATGGCCACATTGTGCGTCGCCTCTCGTTCCTGTCAAGGCCGAAAGTCCAGCATGTGAGGGTCGTCTGCGGCCTTGACAGTTTCCTCGTCGGCGACGATGTGGGCGTCCATGCGATGGATTCCATCCTCGCGCTCTGTGTCGTTGTCGTGATCAAATGACCTGTCGCCCAACAGTAAGTCATGCGGCCCCTCGACAGTGCTGGTGGGCCGTAGTTTCATGCCCGCATCCACGCCGGTATTCCCCGCTTGCACCCACCAAAGCCGGTCCCAGGTTCGTACCCTGGTGGGCTGTTGCCGGCGTTACAGCTGCGAGAGCGAGTTTCATCCCCGCTCTAGGATCTCGTCTGCTGCGCTAAAGTCTGCATGAGCCTCATACCCACAAGCGCCGCAGGCGAACATTGCCTAGCTTTCGCGACTGTACACGTCGACGTGAACGCACTCCACGAAGGTGGCGCTCGTGCCAGGTGTTTTTGCGACGACGTGCAAGTGTCCGTGACGGGCCTGTTTCTCGTCTGTCCGGTGCTCAAGCGCATACCAGCCCTTGTTCAAGATCGCCCGGTTCACTCCAGCCTTCTGCTTGACACTCTTTCCCCGCTCATCCACGGTTCAAGCCCGCAAGGAGGCGGCTTGGGGCTGGTGATTCGCGTCGGTCGCCAGCGACGCCGACATCGTCGTCTCTGACCTTACTGAGCTGGTATGAGAGCATTGAAGCCTCCACCCCTCGGCGAACTCCGCCATAGTGCATACCAAGCGATTGCGCAAAGGGATTTCACCCGGGGGCAGCAAAGCAGGCAACCTCGATATAATGTCCCGCCTACAGGCGCCTCACCGCGTCATAACCGCACTCTTCCACCTCTTCCGCAAGTTCGGGACCCCCACTCGATGCAATCACCCCATCCATGAGCACGTGCACCCGATCGGCTGCCAACTCCTTCAGCAAGCGACGGTAGTGGGTTATGGCAATCACACCCATGCCCCATTCATCCGTCGCCTGCTCGACACGTTTCGCAACCAGGCGCACCGCATCCACATCCAAGCCGGAATCGATCTCGTCCAGAACAGAAAAGAGCGGCTTGAGCACGCCAAGCTGAACCGTCTCGCTCTTCTTGCGTTCACCACCCGACAGCTCCACGTTCAACGACCTTCTCCAGATGCTCTCGTCAAGCCCGAGACGATTCGCCTCCGCCTCGATCATCTCGCCTGCCAGGCGCTCAAAGCCTTCGAGCGCATTTGCGCTCCCGCCAGCACAAAAGGACTCCCCCAGCATGTCTGACATCCCAACGCCGGGCACCTCGACGGGGTCCTGCATGGCAAGGAAAAGGCCGGCCTGCGCACGAAGCCACGTTGGTAGCTCGAGCAGGTCGACCCCGTCAAGCGCTACCGATCCAGCGACCACCTCATAACCAGCTCGTCCCATCAGGACATGAGCAAGGGTGCTCTTGCCTGCGCCGTTAGGGCCCATGACAATGTGGACCTCGCCGCTACGCACCTCTAAGTCAATCCCGGACAAGACCTCACGACCCGCAACCTTGACGACGAGACCACTCACCACCAGCATGTGCTGCCCACCCGTCGCACCAGGTCCGTTGGAAACTCCTTTGCCAAGCAAGCGTCGATTCGAGCCAACCTCGCCACCTCCGCTTGATCCATTACCCCTGGAGCTCGCAGTACCGCGACGAGCATGCGGCGAACTCTCGTTCACGAAAGCACCACCACGACATCTCCGTTCTCCTCCACCGTCACCTCATGCACCGTGACGGGCACCGTAGCAGGCAGGGTGATCGCTGATCCATCGATTAAGGAGAACCGGCTGCCGTGCTTTGGGCACTCGATCTCGCGCATCTCGCAGTCCAGGTCCCCCTCGGAAAGCGAGTAATTTGCATGACTGCACCGATCGTCCACCGCGTACAGAGCCTCGCCAATGCGCACGAGTGCCACCGCATGCCCGTCGATGCTGAACCGGCGCACAGAACAAGAGCTCAGCTCACTCTTCGAGCAAAGGCGAATCCGTCGCTCACTCATCTCGTTCAGCCCCAAGCTTGCCTGCGACCGCACTCAAGAGAACTTTCTGGACCCCCTCAACAGGAGCACGACGGATCATCTCGTCAAAGAAGCCGAGAACGATAAGCCGCTCCGCGGCCTCGGGGGGAACTCCCCGAGACTCGAGATAGTAACGCTGGTTCTCATCGATCGGTCCTATCGCGGATGCATGGCTGCACTGCACGTCGTTGTCCTGAATATCAAGGTTCGGCACGGAATCTGCCCGTGCAGTCTTCGAAAGCACGAGGTTTCGGTTCGTCTGGAATGCCCTGGTGCCAGCCGCCCCGTGGCGCACCCGTATCAAACCGCTGTACACCGAGTGCGCCCGATCCGCGACTGAACCGACAAAGACGAGGTCGCTTGTCGTGCGCCGCGCAGCGTGTTCTTGAAGCGTCCTGAAGTCATGGGTCTGGTCTCCTGTGCCAACATACGCGGCGAGGTGCTGGCTGGAAGAACCCTCGCCAGCAAGGACGGAGTCCGAGCGCAGGCGAGCATGTGCTCCGCCAATGGATGCCGAGAACGCCACGAGGTTCGCGTCCTGGCCAGCACTACTCGCTTGATACCCAAACTGAGTGGTTCCCTTTCCGAGGAGCTGCAAGAACACGTAATCAAGCGCGGCTCCATCGCCCAGGTCCAACTGCGTAACAGGGCAAACCAGAGCGCTTACATCATCCGGTGATGCCATGATCTCAACCACCTGGGTACGTGCCCCACTGTGGACCCGTATGATGGTGCGTGGAAAGCTCGCTGACCCCTCGGCGTCGATCCAGTTGACAATCACGATCGGTGTTCCCTCACCACTCCCATGATCCGGTGCCTCGACCGCGCTCCCAGAGAACCGCAGACTCTCGGAGCCCCCAACCCGAAGCCCGTACGTCAATGTCACTGTTGAGGGCGTGGCATCCACGACAACCGGATCGATGAAGAATGCTTGGTTCAGGCACACAAACGCATCACGGACCTCCACCGCTGGCCCAAGAACAGCAGAGGCCTCCGCTGTGCGAGAAGCGTCGAGAGTTCCAGACGTTCCTGCGTCGGGGGCCTGAGCTGGGACATCATTGCTCACGTGGCTCCCGCCAGGACGATTCGGGCGCGCCTCTACGGCGACGACCTCTCCGTTCCGCACGACAATCAGCGCTAAGCGGGGACCGATCTGATCGAGAATGCCCGACAGATGGGCCGGCAGGAGCCCTTCCGCCCGCTCAGCGACCGGACGGCGCTTCGAGGATTGCAATTGCCTCGTAGGCAACGCGGGTGAGAAAGCCTCTAAGTCTAGCGAGCCTATTCCGCTGTAGCGCCAGGTCTCCTCCGAATCGGATGGGAGCCCGATCTCATCAAAGAGCTCGACGGCGCGCTTGCGACGCTGGACCAGCCAACCAGGGCCAGCAAGCTTGCCCGCATGCTCAGCAGTGAACGCACTCAGTGTGATTACCTCGTATCCAAGACTCGTCCGAATATCAGCACAACCAGCCAGCGGGGCCTAGAGACCCAGGAACCGCCAGGCGAACGCACAAGTGTTGTCCCCTCGCACAACACCACAGGAACGCCCGCAAGAAGGCAACCTGCCCTAAGTCCAGCTCAGCACCACGAGAGTGAAGCTGGAGCCAGTGGGCACCCGTCAGACGTTTAGCGTTCAACCATACTTTATCCAAAAACACTCCGGGAAACTCGGCCCTTCAGTGCCGAGATGGATCAGCGCTCGGGCCGTAGGCCCGATTTGCGTAGTTTCGCATCGATCCGGGTGCGAGAGTATTCTTTGCCGTCGAACGTCTGTATGCCATAATGGGATCAATGGCGCAAACCGTCCGTAAGCCATCGAGGAATCATCTGCATTCTCATCGCAAAGAACTTCGGGGACGCACGGGGAACAGATACCGCGCATACCCGACGAATGAGCAACGCATGCTCATCAAGCGCTTCGGCGGCAGTTGCCGGTTCGTGAAGAACTTAGGCAAGCAGCAGCGAGGCTTTGTCTGGAAACACCGCAGGCACAATGTCTCCTACGCCGCACAGGGCAGGGAACTCCTCGCACTTCGCAACGACCCTGAGTACGGTGCCTGGTTGCACGAGGTCTGAGCCCAGGTTCTCCAACAGGCACTTGTCGATCCGAACAGGGCATATCAGAACTTCTTCGACGGCCATGCTGGCTACCCTGACTGGACTCGGTACTCAGGCTGGTACTCGTTTCGCGTGCCTCAGCATGTGAAGGTCCGTGTGCTGTCTCGGCGCTGGGCCGAGGTGAGGATACAAGGACTTGGCTGGATGAAGATTCGATATCACCGTCCAATTCGAGGTACTGAGTTGAAGCCTCCCGGCCCTCAAGGGCCAGGATTCCGTGTCGACGCCCTGTCTCCTACCGATACTGCTTGGTAGGCCGTAGGGAGCGCCTGGTTCCCGAGGCATGTTGTTCATGCCGCCACCGATGTAGCTGTGGTGGCGTGGACCGGTACCGGAATGCCGCCGAACACCTCTGTCGCACCACGACTGCGCCGTTTTTGACGGGCTGTGATGCGCGCCGCTGATCGTCGCGAACGACAACCCCGGCCTCGGTGCTTGGTACTGCTCGACCTCGGCATCCCTCCGGCTTCTTGGAGGTGAGGTGCGAACACCGGCCACATGGACGCGGCTCCCTCTAAGTCGAGCATGCTCTTGTTGATACCAGAAGATCCCACAGTGAGCAAGCAAGACGCGTCGCCACCGTTTACCAGCCCAGTCCGATGTTCGCTATCCCGGCCTGAAGGGCCAAGTTTGCGCTCACAAACAACGAGATCAACCTCAAGCCGCCTTGCCTCTGCTGCGACGACAGAACGATCACCTACCTCCTGGAGAGCCGATCGACTCGATCTCGGTCAGACGTCCCAGTTCCGAGGCTCTGGGCCTCGTAAGTTCGGACCAACCGAGACTTCATACACCACTCGTTGGGACTCGACCCTCGAACCGCAAAGCGCGCTGGTCCCCCGCTGTCTCCTGGTAGTGCTCGTGCTCTTGGATGACCGCGACTTCCCTCACAGGCACTCGCGGCCCTTCCCGAGCTGACATGCGATCTGTCTCAGCGGCTCCTCGAGGTCTTCAGCACTGAAGGACTCGCCTGGCATGCTGGTGCCTGCGCAGGTCCTTCGCCGGGTTGACCGGCAGTCATGTCCGATCCGTTGCAAGAACCCAGTGGAATCCGCTGCGAATGTCGGGCGATTTGCAGGTCTCGCACATCACGAAGCCGGAAAACGAATTGCATCTTCACGCTTCTGCCCGCAAACAGCTACCGTGGGCGGAGCGACTTGGTGCCCAGTAACCTCGAGGCACGCTAGAAACAACAAGTTACAAGGAGACCCCAACACTTTGACCGCCACATTCAGCGAGACCGCCGTCATTTTCGGAGGCCCGTCGCCAGAGCATGACGTGAGCATCTTGACTGGCCTCCAGGCAGCTAGGGCCCTAATGGACTCACCCGGCGCATCTCAGGCGATTCATCCGATCTACTGGACTAAGTCAGGTGACTGGTTCGAGGTGAAGCCGGATTCTGAAGCAGCGAGCTTCATTGATGGCCTACCTCGGAATGCAAAACCCCTAGAGCTTGTGGTTGGCGGCGGAGGCTTCCGAACCAAGGCAAGCGGCTTGGCAAAAAGACGTCCCCTGGAGATAACGACGGTTGTTAATTGCTGCCACGGTGGCCCGGGCGAGGACGGGAGCCTGCAAGCCACGCTCGACCTCGCGAAGATCCGATACACGGGACCCACGGTTGCGAGCGCGGCCATTTGCATGGACAAGATCTCTTCCGCTGCCATCATCGCCGCAGAAAATATCCCAGCTCTTCCGCGCCGCCTCCTCACCACCACATCTTGCGACCCCGGCTTCCCTGGGCCTTACATCCTAAAGCCACGCTTTGGCGGATCTTCGATCGGCATCGACGTGGTCACTGACCTTGCTACCGCTGTCGCGCGACTCTCGACGAACCCGCACCTTCGTAACGGCGCGGTCATCGAGCCGTACCGTCCCGACCTGTACGACCTCCAAATCGGCGTACGGTCCTGGCCTGAGCTCCAGCTCTCGACCATCGAACGACCGCTCAGAACTAGAGCTGGTTCCGAGATCCTGGGTTACGCAGACAAGTACGTGGGAGATGAAGGCATGGTAAGTGCCCCCCGCGAGCTTCCTGCGAAGATACCCGATGAAGTTGCGCAGCGTATCAGGGATGCCGCAAAGCAAGTAGCGACCGCTATGAGCATAAGGGGCATCGCACGCATCGACTTCCTTTCCGACGGAGATCAGGTTCTGCTGAACGAGGTGAATACGATCCCAGGATCCCTGGCAAGACATCTTTGGACAGAGCCCGAGATCGGTTTCAAGGATCTTCTAACCGACATGATCGACGAAGCATCAGCGCGACCTGCCGCTTCCTTCACCACCGTTGGAGCCGATGGAAGTGTTCTCCGGGGAGCAGGGGCAATAGCAAGCAAGTTGGCCTAGCGAGCGGCGCTAACGGATTCCGGCATAGCCCACCTGGGTCCCCCACCATCGGAAATGTGCACGGGCACTCCCATCGGATCGCAGGAGTCGGTGATCTCTGTCGGCTCGGTGAGGATTACCGTGGTACCTGCGCTCGCATCCGCATCGATGATTTGCGAGGCAAGCTGACCAGCGTTGTGAATTGCGGTAGCAACTGCACTCGCGGGCGGGCCCAGCACGGCTGTATTATAGCTGTCTTGCACCGACTTGCGAGGCAAGCGGCCATTGACGATTACGAGCGCGAGTGCCTATTGCGACCGTGGTTTGCCCAAAGCCTTGAACTCGTTGTTTGTGTTTCATGAGTACAACCGAGACAGTCCAACAGCTACGGCCAGCATGCTAGTACGCTCGTTGGCAATGCGGTTCCACGGGCCAATCCTGAACGAAGGCGAATCGATGGTCCTCGAGCTCAGACCGCACTGGTCTGTACTCGCGGCCCCTGTGGCGTCGTTCGTCGCAGCCATCGCGATCAGCATCACCGTAATAGTGGTTTTTCCTTCCGCTCCGTTCGAAATTGCATACGTGCTGCTTGCGCTGGTGGCAATCGCACTTACATGGCTCGTTATTCGCTATGTGAAAAGGGAGACAACCAGGTTCATCGTCTCATCTGCACGCATCCTTCAAAGCTCCGGCGTGCTGACAAGACGAGGCCAAGAAATCCCACTCGACCGGCTCAACGACGTCTCATACCGCCAAGGCTTCCTCGGCCGCCTCATCGGTGTCGGTGATCTCGTGCTCGTCACGGGCGGTGAAGGCGACCGTATGGTATTCCATAAGATCTGGCGTCCAGCCCTCACCCAGCAGATGATTGCCGGGGAAATTGCGCACCTACGCACACGGAACCTTGACAGGACTGCGGGGAAAGCCCCACTATCCATCCCGGAACAGATCGAGAAGCTAGACGAACTCTACCGAAGAGGCGTGCTCACGCAGGCCGAGTTCGAAGCGAAAAAGACAGATCTCCTCGGACGAATGTGAACAGGCAAGGCGCATTATGGGTTGGTTTGAAGCCTCCTGGCCCTTTAGGGCCGGCAGGCATCAAACCAATTAATGGGGTGTAACAGTTCCTCGGGTGGATGCGCACTTGTCTTATCCGCGGCCTTGACGCCTCCCTTACGGAAAGGGGGTTGAGTCCGCAATTGAGATCATTCCGCTCAGCCTCTGTGCACGGGCTCCAATGGATGCAACTGCCGGCTCCCGCTACCAGGAGGCTCACTCGTCCACCCCGGTCATGAGGACGCACCTGTTGCAGGTTGCCTATCCTTTCCAGCCGCAATTAGAGATCGTACATCCCGTAGCTATCTGAAGTAGCAGTAGCAGCGGACACCATCCGCGACGCCATGGACTTCACGGCCCGGTGATAGCGTATCGTAAAGAGGTTTCCCCCAGCCTCTAGGGCGTTGGGCGCTACGATGATTATTGATTGCTCATTCCACATGTGAGGCAACACGGCTAGTGCGCCGTACGGCCACACAGCCAGCGGTTTCCCTGCGCCAGCCAGTGGGAGGACTTGTGGGACCAATATCTTGCGACCCAGGAAGGAGATCTGCAGACTTTGCGGATGGACGAACGCGACCTCGTAATTGGGGTTACACCCTTTGGCTACTGCGACACTCGCCTTACCCTCGCGCTCATTCACTCCGGTGCTCTAGCGGTGCTCGATCTCGGGAAGAACCCCGACGCGTCGCGCTCCGCGATCTCTGAGATATGTGCACACACATCTCAACCCTTTGGCGTACGCGTGACCAGACGCTCTGGCCTCGCTCCCCAGTCAGTCCCCTCTCAGGTTGATACGGTCATCGTCGAACAGCCATCGCTTGCTGGCGACTGGCGCGGCAGGCGGGTGCTGGTCGAGATAACCTCGGTGGACGAAGCCCGATCCGCTGCGGCCCGTGGAGCCTCCGGTATCATCGCAAAGGGCTCCGAAAGCGGCGGGAGGATCGGCCAGGCGACTACCTTCGTGCTACTCCAGCAGCTTGTGGATCAGGTCCCACTCCCCGTATGGGCAATGGGAGGAATTGGACTCCACACGGCCAGTGCCTGCCTCGTCGGTGGCGCCAGCGGGGTCGTAATCGACTCCCAGCTTGCCTTGGTCCAAGAGTCGTCTCTACCACCAGACGTGAAGTCGGCCATCTCGGCTATGGACGGCGCGGAGACCACCATGCTTGCTGGATATCGCGTCTACACCCGGCCCGACCTCCCGGTCGCGCGAATGGATCGCTCGATTGACCCATCCGGCGTTTCATCACGCCTCGGAGGCTCAAGCCTTCAAGAGCTCATCGCAGTCGGCCAGGAAGGTGCCTTCGCCGCGGATCTTGCCAAGCGATTCAAGACCGCAGGTGGAGTAGTGCAGGCGCTCAGGCGTTCGATCACGAGCCATATGTCGTCTGCTGTAGCGCTGCGCCCCCTCGCTCCGGGCTCCTCTTTCGCAGCAGATCACGGTATCCGCTACCCGATTGCACAAGGCCCGATGACGCGGGTCAGCGACCGAGCGGACTTCGCAGCTGCAGTTGCTAGCGCTGGGGCACTCCCGTTCCTCGCACTCGCGCTCATGAACGCGAAGGATGTCCGCACGCTGCTGGAAGAGACCGCGGAAAAACTCGCTGGTCGCCCTTGGGGTGTGGGGATTCTCGGCTTCGTTCCCCAAGAGATTCGCTCAAGCCAATTGCAGGTTGTGCACGACATCCGCCCGCCAGTGGCTCTTATCGCTGGTGGCCGCCCCTCTCAGGCCCGGCCCCTCGAGGACGCGGGCATCATCACATACCTGCATGTCCCATCACCAGGACTTCTGGACAGGTTCTTGAAAGACGGAGCAACTCACTTCGTCTTTGAGGGCAGAGAGTGTGGAGGCCATGTCGGGCCGCGCTCAAGCTTTGCTCTGTGGGAAAGCCAGATCGAGCGCCTGCTGGCCAGTGGATCGGCCAGCAAGGCCAGCGTCCTCTTCGCGGGTGGGATTCACGACGCGAGATCCGCAGCTATGGTCTCCGCACTGGCAGCACCCCTCGCAGAGGCTGGCGCACGGGTTGGGGTGCTCATGGGAACTGCCTACCTGTTTACCGAGGAGGCCGTGAGCACGGGAGCCATCCTCCCCGGATTCCAGCAGGCCGCTATCTCGTGCAAGCAGACGCAACTACTCGAGACGTCTCCAGGACATGTGACCCGTTGCGCCCAATCGCCTTATGTCAACAAATTCACCGAGGAAAAGAACCGGCTGACATCGTCTGGGGCAACCCCTGAGGAGACCTGGGCAGCGCTCGAATCGTTGAACCTCGGTCGGCTCCGGCTAGCAAGCAAGGGGCTGCGCCGCGACGGGGACGACCTAGTCAGCGTCGCGCCCAGTGAGCAACGCTCTGAGGGGATGTACATGATCGGTGACGCTGCGACCTTGCGCCGCAGCGTCACCACAGCTTCAAAGCTGCACGAGGACGTGAGCTCTCGAAGCGCAGAGATCCTCGAGGCGGTCAGCATCCCGGCACCGCCAACGCTGCACGGCGACGACGCTAAGCAACCAGCTGCCAAGAGCACGCCGGTCGCTATCGTTGGGATGGCATCCATCTTCCCAGGGGCACGCGACCTTGACGAACTTTGGTCGAATTTGGTTGCTGGTGTCGACTCGATCACGGAGGTGCCTGCTGAACGGTGGAATGTCGACGCCTACTACGACCCGCAGGCCACCACCACCGGAGCCGGGAGCCGCACCCCGAGCAAGTGGGGAGGCTTCCTGCCTGCGGTCTTCTTCGATCCACTCCGCTACGGCATACCTCCCCGCTCCCTCGGCTCCATCGAGCCAGCACAACTTCTGAGCCTCGAGGTGGCCGCCCGGGCACTCGCAGACGCTGGTTACGCAGACCGGGAGATCGATCGCGAGAACACATCTGTCATATTTGGAGCCGAAGCCGGAACCGACCTTGCAAGCGCATATGGCTTCCGCGCCCTGTTGCCCGAGTATCTCGGCTCAGTGCCCGACTGGTTGGACGAAACCCTGCCGAAGGTAACCGAGGACTCCTTCCCAGGCGTGCTCACGAACGTCATCTCAGGGAGGATAGCCAACCGGCTTGACTTCGCAGGATCGAACTACACCGTTGACGCCGCGTGCGCCTCGTCGCTTGCAGCAGTTGACCTAGCGTGCAAGGAACTCGCGAGCGGACACAGCAGCGTCGTGCTCTGCGGCGGGGCCGACCTCCACAACAGCATCAACGACTTCCTCCTATTCTCTGGAGTTCACGCGCTCTCCCCTACCGGTCGGTGCCGAAGCTTTGACTCTTCTGCAGACGGAATTGCCCTGGGGGAAGGGATCGCGTGCGTGGTGCTCAAACGGCTCAGCGACGCAACTCGCGACGGTGATCGGATATACGCGGTTATTGATGGCGTCGGCAGCTCGAGCGACGGCCGCAGCCTCAGCCTCACCGCACCCCGGAAAGAGGGTCAGAGGCTCGCGCTGGAAAGGGCCTACGAACGCTCCGGCATCTCCCCTTCGAAGGTCGGGCTGATGGAGGCCCACGGGACAGGCACTGTCGTCGGCGACCGCACGGAACTCGCAACCATGACCGAGATGTTCACCGCCAGCGGAGCAAGTACCGGTTCATGCGTGCTTGGCTCCATCAAGTCCCAGATCGGCCACACCAAGTGCGCTGCTGGGCTCGCTGGTCTGATCAAGGCAGCGCTGTCGCTCTATCACGGCGTACGACCACCGACGCTTCACATCGAGGAGCCGAACAGCTACTACGACCCAGAGCGTAGCCCGTTCGCCTTCCTCAAGCGCTCCCAGCCCTGGGTCGACACAGACCGCCACGCTGGCGTCAGCGCCTTTGGCTTCGGCGGGACGAACTTCCACGTGGTCCTCTCGGCCCACGACGCGCTCGAACCGCCTAAGCATGGTTTGAACGTGTGGCCTTGCGAACTCTTCATCTTCCGCTCTGAAGATCTAGAAGGTGCAATGGAGCTCATGAAACGCGTCGAGCGCTTTGCAACCTCAGTGCACCCAGGCGAGACAGGTTGGCGGTTCAGAGATCTCGCACGCACGGTATGCACATCGGGCTCTGGCACAGTGCAGGTGGCAATCGTCGCCCAGGACATCGATGACCTCTTGGGCAAACTCAAGACTGCACTGTCGCAGCTGATCGGGGAAGGTTCAACCAGATCCATCTCGAACGAGGCCGTGCAAAGCCCTAAGGGGATCTTTGTTGCACACCGTGACGCTTCTCCGGGGAAAATCGCCTTCTTGTTCCCTGGCCAGGGTAGCCAACGCCCTGACATGCTTGCCGATCTGTTCATCGCATTCCCACGCCTTGGGCGCCACCTCCTTCAGCAAGAGCGCTGGCGCGAGAAGATGTTCCCCCCGGCAGCGTTCAACCCGACACAAGTTGTCGCGCAGCGCAACGCTCTGACTGACACCCCGGTCGCACAGCCATGCCTTGGCATAGCAGACCTTGCAATTGCACACCTGCTTTCTGACCTCGGCATCAAAGTCGACCTTGCCTCTGGTCACAGCTACGGAGAGCTCGTCGCGCTTTGCATCGCAGGAGCGATCGATGAAGGGGACCTGCTCGCGCTCAGTGAGGAGCGTGGGCTCGCAATCATTGACGCTGCTGGTGACGAACCCGGCGAGATGGCTGCCGCAGGCGCGTCTTGCGCAACGGTCTCTGAGATTTTGGAAGGCTTCCCGGATGTCGTAATCGCAAACGACAACTCGCCTCGACAGGTCGTGATCTCCGGGCAATCAGCGGCTCTGCATAGCGCGACCGAGGCGCTCGCAGAGGCGGGAATCCCAGTCCACCGGCTTCCAGTCGCATGCGCATTTCACAGCCCGGTCGTCGCGTCAGCCCAGGATCGTCTTCGAAAGTACCTTGGATCGCTGAAGATCTCTGCTCCCAGTTTTCCTGTATGGTCCAACGCAACCGCGGGCCCTTACCCGGATGATCCGGACGCGATTCGCGATCTTCTCGCTTCGCAGGTTGCACGCGGCGTACGCTTCACCGAGCAGGTGCTTGACATGTACAATGCCGGCGCGAGAACATTCATCGAGGTTGGTCCAGGGTATGTTTTGACCCATCTCGTGGAAAAGACATTAGGCACAAGGCGCCACGTCGCTGTCTCCTCGGACTCACCCAGAGAGCATGGTGTAACGCACCTGCTCAAGATGCTTGCACGGCTTGCAGTGAACGGAGTGCACATTGATACAGACCCACTCTTTGAAGGACGCTCAAACACACTTGACCTGGATGCCCAGCCAGCAGCACCACCCGGCTGGCTCGTGGACGGCTATCTCACAAGGAGCGCTGACGGCAGCCCGATACCGAACGGCCTCCGCCCCGCGCCGGGCAACGATGCATCTGAACTCGGAGCCCAGCGGCTCGCGCAACTTGGCGGAGCAACGACATCATCGGCGCTTTCCGATACACGACTCGCGCTACAATCTGGCGCGGTCGCGAGCCGCACATATTCCTCAACAGCAGCCAGCTCAAAGGTGACCAACATGGACGAACTGGATGCGACCGTTATTGAATTTCTGCGCTCGATGCGTGAGGTCGTCGCCACCCAGCGTGAGGTCATGCTGACCTACCTCGGTGGATCACGAGGAACCACCTACGACCGCGGCACGCTTGACAGCGCTGCTCCCGCAGCAACCAGCGCTGCGGCATCCTCACCACGGGCAGAGGCGCAACGGGAGGAGATGGCTCTCACTCCCACCCAGAACACACTTCAAATCCACTCCGCCGCCGAGATCGCGGCCACCGAGATCGGGCCTACGATCAAGCCCACAAACGCAGGCCGCGAGGAGACCGCCCCCAAGGCCCTCGACGCGGCGTACCTTCTCGACACGCTCGTACAGATCGTGAGCGATCGCACTGGCTACCCTGCCGATATGCTCGAACCGGACCTCGACCTCGAAGCCGATCTCAGCATCGACTCCATCAAGCGGATGGAGATTCTAGGCGAACTCGCTGACCGGCTCCCGCTTCCCGGCTCGTCCGATGGTCAGGTAAGCGACGACCTGATCGAGGAGCTGGTCCAGATCAAGAACCTGCGCGGCATTGCTGATTGGCTCGAGGCGAGGTCCCAAGAGGTCCCCACCGAAGCTGAGCCCGGCGCCTTGCCACAAGGCACTGTAGCGGAAACCTTGCAGCCTCACACGATACCGGAAAAGACATTGCGGTTCGTTCCATACATCGAGGTCCTCGCGGATGACCCGTACGAAGCCGACCGATCCGTGCTCGCGGAGCGTAGGTTTGTGATCGTAGACGACGCGAGAGGCATCGCAACAGAACTTGCGGCCCGCCTCGACAAGGTCGGCGCAATCGCTGAGGTAGTAAATGCAACTGCGGTCGCTGCACTGCGGTCCGCTGGGACATCGCATGTTCGAACACCGGTTGACTTCGAAGAAGCTGACGGCCTCATCTACCTCAGCGCGCTGAGTACTCGCGACCACAACAGCCCAGAAGGTCACTCCGCGTCCCCAGCTCATGCTGAAGACCTCTTCGTGCTCGCGCGCCAGTTCCTCACAACCGCCCGGCATCCGCGATGGCTTGTAGCAGCAACCGGCTTCGGGGGGACATTCAGCATGCCAGAACAACAAACCCCACTGCTCGCAGGCTCCGCTGTTTCGCTGCCCGACTCCGCAGAGCGTCCAAGCAGCGCAGCTGCGAGCTTGCAGGGATCGCTTTCGACGACAGCGCTCCCTGAAGGTGCAGGCATCCCGGGGCTCATGAGAACCATAGCGAGGGAGTACCCGCAGGTCGTCGCCCGCACGGTTGACGTCGACAACTTTTCGAGCCAAGCCGACATAGCAGAAGACATCCTGTGCGACCTGATCTCTCGCGCTCCTACGCCTGATGTTGGCCACCAAGGTGGCCGCCGCACGAGAACCCGCTTTCAACGCGCTGCACTCCCATCCTTGCCCACAAGCGAACGGGGCATCGAGCTCGGCCCGGAATCGGTCGTGGTCATCACCGGGGGCGCTCGCGGCATCACCTCTTTAGTCGCTGTAGAGCTAGCACGTCGCTACGGATGCCAGCTGGAGTTGCTGGGAAGGTCTCCCCTCCCCGAGGGCGACGAAGACCCGGTCACAAAGGATGCAAGCAGCCTCGCTGAAGTACGCAAAGCGCTCATTTCATCCGGGCTGAGAGACCATAGCGAGGTCGAAGCAACAGCATCAAGTGTCCTTCGCGCTCGCGATATACGAAGAACTCTTGCAAAGATCGATGCCACAGGCGCCGAAGCGAATTATCACCCAGTCGACGTGAGGGACGCCTCCGCTCTTCAAAACGTGATCGAGGACATCTACTCCCGCCACGGGCGTATCGATGGGGTAATTCACGGCGCTGGAGCTATCGAGGACAAGCTGATCGCGGACAAGACACCGGATTCTTTCGCTCGCGTGTTCTCGACCAAGGTGCAAGGCGCGATCAACCTCATCCGCCCCTTGCGCTCTGACGTAAGCTTCATCGTGTTCTTCACGAGCATCGCGGGAGCCTTCGGAAACCGCGGCCAGGCAGACTACGCGGCCGCGAACGACGCCCTTGTCGCTCTAGCGAGATCGCTCCAGCGACAAACCAGCGGACGGGTCATCGCTATCGACTGGGGACCCTGGGCAGGGACTGGCATGGTCTCCGCAGAGCTCGAGCGCGAGTACGCGAAGCGCTCCATTGGCCTAATTCCTCAAGCAGAAGGCATCCAGATGCTCCTCAACGAACTCTCGCATCGCGCCCAGGATGACGTAGAAGTCCTCGTGATGAGGGCCGAGCCGGAGCACTTCGAGTTCACCTGAGCCAGCTAGCACGCAATAATAGCGAAACTCACCAAATGGCCACCCAGACTCGAAGAACAGCGACAGATGACGACTCGCGCATAGCGGTAATTGGACTTGGAGCGGTGTTCCCTGGTGCAAGCGACCTCGACACCTACTGGCAGAACATTATCGATGGCGTCGATTCGATCACAGAGGTTCCCCCCGATCGCTGGGACCGCACCTTCTACGACCCAGAAGTTACATCACCCGCACGTTTTTACTGCAATCGGGGCGGCTTCGTTGACGCTCGCGCTATCTTCGACCCGACGGAGTTCGGGATCATGCCGGTCAGCGTCGACACCGCAGAACCAGATCAGCTGCTTGCGCTACGCGCAGCCTCGCAAGCTCTCGCAAGCGCAGGAAACCCACACCAGCGGGTGCCAAAGGACCGGATCGGCGTGATCCTCGGACGCGGTGGATACCTGACGGCCGGCCTCGCCCGCCTGGATGCGCGTGTTCGAATTGCAGAACAGCTCATGACCTCACTGCGCGAGATCCTGCCCGAGGTCGACGACCTCGCTCTCGAGCAAGTGAGAGATGCCGTGAACCGCCACCTCGGGCCCGAACATCCAGAGGCAGCGATCGACCTCGTCCCCAACCTCACCGCTTCACGCACCGCTAACCGCCTGGACATCCACGGTCCCGCTTACACCGTCGATGCCGCGTGCGCCAGCTCACTCATAGCAGTCGACAACGCTGTACGCGAGCTGAACAGCCACAGGTGCGACCTCGTGATTGCAGGTGGTGTCCACCACTGCCACGACGTCACGCTCTGGAGCGTTTTCACACAGCTGAAGGCGCTGAGCGCATCACAGGAGATCCGCCCATTGGACACGGGTGCTGACGGCCTCCTGATCGGAGAAGGAACCGGGGTGCTCGTCTTGAAGCGCCTCGAGGATGCGGTGCGCGACGGCGACCCGATCTTCGCCTGCATCGCAGGAACAGGCATCTCGAGCGACGGCCGCGGGAGCCTAATGAAGCCAAGCTCAGACGGCCAAATGATCGCGCTCAGGCATGCGTGGCAACAAGCGCGCCTCGACCCATCGAACATCGGTCTGCTGGAAGCCCACGGTACAGCGACCCCCGCTGGAGACGAGGCCGAGCTCATTACGATCCGCCGTTTCTTCGGCGAGCGAACCCCTGGCCAGCCTCTAGCTGGAATCGGGTCGGTCAAGTCGATGATCGGCCACGCTATGCCTGCCGCTGGCGCTGCTGGGATGATCAAAGCAGTGCTCGCAGTACACCACGGCATCCTTCCCCCGACGCTGCACTGCGAAGACCCAAACCCCCTACTGCTCAGCTCTGCCTTCCGGCCGGTTCAAGCAAGCGAACCTTGGAGTGATGACGCGGCTACGAGGCTCGCCGGCGTCAATGCCTTCGGCTTCGGCGGCATCAACGCCCACGTGGTGATCGAACAGGCACCAGGTGGTGCGCGGCAGCGCTCGAAACCCGACCGGGGTGCTCGCCAACCAAGCGATCGCGACACACAATCGCCAGGTGACAATTCCAATCCAGGTCCCGGGCGCCTGCTTCGGCTCGCTGCCCACACGACTGAAGACCTGCTCCAAGCGCTCGACGCATACGCAAGGAGCATCAACAGCGATAACGACACGGAGAACAGCCTCACGGTAGCTGGCGACGAGACGGGGGGCCTCCGGATCGCAATCATCGACGCGAACCAGAGGAAGATCGAGCTTGCACGCAGGGCGATCGAGCGAGGAGTGCCGTGGTCGGGTCGAAACGATGTCTGGTTTGCCCCAGATCGCATGCTCCTTCATCGCGGCAAGATAGTCTTCGCATTCCCTGGCGTGGAGCCGATCTTCGAACCACGTTTAAATGACCTGATCGCCCACTTCAACCTGGAGCGCTTTGGATTTCGCAGCTACGACGAGCCAGGGGACGCTCGGGATGTCAATGACACCACACGCGCGGGTTCGCTGGCTCGCGAACCCAGCGGTTCCGCTGGCGGTCTATCGGGGCTCGAAAGGCATGGCCGGGATATAATAGCTGTAGGCCGGATGCTCGATGCCGCGCTCGCTCGGATCGGGATCCGCCCGGACATCGTCGTCGGCCACAGCATCGGCGAATGGAGCGGGATGATATCGACCGAGATGATCCCTCGCTCGGAGATCGACGCATTCATAGACAGCCTTGGACTTGGGACCCTTGAGGTCCCAGGCGTCGTATTCGCGGCCGCTGCCTGCAGTGCGACTGATGCCTCACGAGCGATAGCAGGCATCCAAGACGTAGCTATCTCCCACGACAACTGCCCGCACCAGTCGGTGATCTGCGGCAGTGAAGATGGCATAAGGGCGTCCATAGAACGGCTCCGCGACATGAAGGTGCTCGCTCAGGTACTCCCCTTCAGGTCTGGGTTCCACTCTGCGATGTTCAAGGAGTTTCTCCCACCGTTCATCTCCCACACTGCAAGGCTGCCCCTTCAGAAACCGCGCGTCCCCTTATGGTCATCCACAACGTGCGCACCTTATCCGGATGATCCGGACGAGATTCGCGCTCTCGTCGCTAGGCACCTCGTTGAACCAGTTCGCTTCCGGGAGATGACCGCCAACATCCACGAGGCAGGCGGTCGCGTATTCATCCAGGTAGGCACGGGAAGCCTGCCTGGCTTCATCAACGACACGTTGCGGGACAAGGACCATGTTGCGCTTTCCTCCAACTCCCCAAAGACCTCGGGGCTCTCCCAACTACTTCGTGTCGCGTGTGCAGTGTGGGTACAAGGCGGCCAGCCACTCTTTGAGCGCCTATTCGAACCGGACCTCGATGCAGCGTCACAGGCTCTTGCTAACAGTGGTATCCACGACACTCTTGCGAGCCGGCCACGTGCCTCCACACTGTCCTCGTCGCAGTCTCCGCCCGACGCCGGAGTCCACGACACCTCCCACCAGCTACGCCTAGGCGCCCCGCTCATCCACCTCGAGAACGTGAAGCTCACCAACATGGGTGGTGTGGACCTCATCAGCATCCCGAGCGACCCGCTGCTCGCTGAGATGACCGCTGTGATCCAGGATGCAGTCACAGCAAGCCGCGAGGTCGTTGCTTGCTGGCGGAGTCGCTCCATCGGTGTTGAGACAAAGGACAGCGCGACCGACCGCGCCGCGAGCTCGGACCCGTCTGCAGCCGATCGAGCACCATATGCGCGACCCGAGAAGCAGGGACTCCAGACCGAGACTCATCCCGGTCCACGCCAGATCACGACCAAGCTGACGGTATCAGTCGATACAATGCCAGCGCTGCTGGACCACTGCTTCTATCGCCAGCCAGATCACTGGCGCTCCGTCAGCGATCGATATCCGGTCGTGCCGATGACTGCACTGGTCGACATCATGGCCAGTGCAGCTGCTGCGATGATCCCAGATTGCGTGATCGTCGCAGTAAAAAGCGTACGGGCAATGCGCTGGCTGGTCGCTGATCCCCCGACGGAGGTCGAGGTGAGAGCCATGATCGAGGAGCCCTACCGGGTGCAGGTTTCCATCGCTGGCTATGCGCGAGCAACGTTCATATTTGCGCGTGAATACCCGCGCCCCCCCCAGCTTGTCGATGCAGCACTTACCAATGAAAGCAGTGCCGAGATCAACGCGTCCCAGCTCTACCGGGACCGCTGGCTCTTCCACGGCCCTTCGTACCAGGGAGTAGTCGAACTCGGCAACGTTGCGACAGACGGCATTCGCGGCACCCTTGAGGCGCTTGATGCGCCTGGGGCGCTCCTTGACAACGCTGGCCAGCTCATGGGGTACTGGATCATGACATCCGTGGAGATAGACCGTCTCGGGTTGCCAACCTCGATCGAGCACATCCGCTACTTCGGGCCATCTCCGAGACCCGGCGAACGCCTGGAATGCACCGTGCGCATCCGGGAGATCGCTGCGCATCAAGTCCGTGCTGATCTGGAGCTATACCAAAGAGACCGGCTGTGGGGGTTGATCGAGGGCTGGGTCGACCGCCGTTTCGAGAGCGACCCTGTTGTCTGGCCAGTGCTCATCTACCCCGAGACCTCGCTCATCTCGCAGATGCGCCCAGGCGGCTACTCCTTCGCAGTCGAGCACTGGACCACGTCTGCTTCACGGGATCTTATGATGCGCAGGTACCTGAGCGAGGCGGAGCGAGAGCAGTACGGTGCCCGCAATCCACGTGCTCAGCGCGAGTGGCTGCTCGGACGAATAGCCGTAAAGGACGCGGTTCGCCACTGGCTGTTTCAGCACGGATCAGGCCCGATCTTCCCCGTGGAAATCGCGGTCTCGAACGATGCGAGCGGCCAGCCACACGTCTCAGGCCCGTTCACCGAGGAGCTGTGCGTCTCGATCGCGCATACGCAATGGGCTGCAGTTGCCATCGTCTCGACAGCGGCACAGGTTGGTATTGACGTCGAGAAGGTGCAAGATCAAAGCGAGCGCTTCGCTGAGATGACGCTCGCAGACAGCGAACGGGAGCTGTACGAACGCAAAGGTCGCGAGACAAGACAGCACTGGTTGACTCGCATCTGGACTGCGAAGGAGGCTGTTGCAAAGAGCGTCGGCACTGGGTTGGCGGGAAGGCCCCGTTCCTTTGCTGCTACAGAGATGGATGCTGACCGGCTCCTCGTAAACGATGTGTGGGTCCGTACTGAGCAGGTGGGTGACTTCATAGTGGCATGGACATGTGATGAGCCCGCAAGCTCTCAAGTGTCCCCGAACAACGACAACGAGGATGGATACGCGTGAGCGACCAAGTAACCGACCAGTACCAAGCTTCCCGCAGGGATCTCACCACGGACTCCCCTGCTGCGGGCGATGATTCCCGTGATGGCATTTACGACGAGGTCCTCAATACCCTCAGGCGCATGATAAGCGAGATCATCGGCGAGGACTATCTGATGGACATCCCGATAACCGCTGAAACCTCGTTCTCAGATGACCTCGAGATGGAGAGCATCGAGTTCGTAGCACTTGCCGAGAGGCTGACCGACCACTACGGCGACGCGGTCGACTTCGTAACCTGGATGGCGGGAATGGAGCTGGAGGAGATCATGGCTTTGACCACTGGCCAGCTAGTCGACTTTATCGTCGCGTGCATCAACCGGTGAGACGGGTGGGCCTCGCGACATGGAGCTGGTCGAAGCGAACGGAACCTTGATCAACACGCTCTGCATCGGCGATGGTCCTCCTGTGGTAATGGTCCACGGGCTCTTTACCGCCAGCCTCGCGTCGTGGTTCTTTACCTGCGCGCCCGAGATCGCACGCTCGCACTCCGTGCTCCTCTACGACCTGAGAGGACACGGCCGCAGTCCTCGCACGAGAGACGGCTACGACGTCGCCACGCTCGCAGGAGACCTCGACGCACTCACCTCGGAGTCCGCACCGTTCGCTCTCGTGGGCCACAGCTACGGAGCTTTGATCGCTGCACGGTTCACGATCGACTCCCCTGGACGCGTAACCCGACTCGGGCTGGTAGAGGCACCTTTGAACCCCGCTCCAATTGCGGACCTCGATGACGAGCTCTCCGTCCTCGCGGACCTGGCACGTGATGTGCGCCACAACGCCAAGACCCCGACTCCTCGCTCCCAAGCGAGCATCCGCGCCCTGATCCGCGAGACGTCCATCCTCTCGGACATTCGCTCCGAAGAGCCACTACCCGACACATGCCTCGCTCAGATCCGGATACCCGTGCTCTGTGCGTACGGAAGCCGCTCCCCGTACCTCGACGCAGGTCGTCACCTCGCCTCCGTGATCCCTGATGCGCATCTCGCGGTGCTAGATGGCGGACACTCTCTCCACGTCGATTCCACCAGCGAACTCACCCGCCACCTGAAAGCTTTAATTGATGCGGAGGACGCTCATGCCTGAGGTGAAGTCGAACGGAATCACCTTTCACGTACAGCACCTGCGCAACGGCGACAAGACCGTCGTGTTCGTCCACGGACTCGTCATGGACAACCTGTCCAGCTGGTATTACACGCTCGCGAACTCCGTCGCTCAGCATGCCGAGGTATTCCTCTACGACCTTCGCGGACATGGCAGGTCAGAACGGCCCGCGACCGGCTATACCATCGATGACCAGGTACAGGACCTCTACTGCCTGCTTGAAACGCTAGGCGTGACCCGGCCTGTGTACCTTGCAGGCAACAGCTTCGGAGGTGTCATTGCACTTGCGTTCGCCGTTGCCCACCCTGAGAGGGTGGCCGGATTGATACTCATAGAAGCTCACGTCGCAGTGGAGGGCTGGGGGGAGGTCATGGCTGGCGGGCTGAACCTTGCTGGACTCCTCCTCGATGACGCAGACGTTCAAGAGTGGTTGGACATCCAGGGTGGACGCAAGCTAAACCGCATGGCACGCAACGCTGAAGCACTCATCTGGAACAGCTCGCTCGTCGAAGACCTCAGGGATGCGCCACAGTTCCACGAGAGCGACCTGCGCAGGATCACCTGTCCAACGCTCGCGATCTACGGAGAGCACTCTGACGTGCTCGATCGCGCGCACGAGCTCGCACAGCTGCTGCCCAACTGCGAGCTGAAGGTGTTCCCCCACCGCACGCACTCGGTCATTATGGAGGCCACCCCCGAGGTGCGCGCAGAGGTGCTCGCCTGGCTCGCGCACCAGGCGCCTGCGCACCCGGATGCGCTGCGCGCGACGGACAACACGGCCGGGGAGGACTGAACGCTGTGGGACGATTCCTCTTTGTAGTTCCGCCGCTTCGAGGCCACGTGAACCCGACCATCGCAGTCGGCGAGGAGCTGGAAAAACGTGGACACGAAGTCGCGTGGGCTGCGCACGCTGATCTAGTTGGCCCGTTGCTCCCACGCGCTGCTCGAATCATCCCGATGGGCGCGGACGTCCCGCACGAGGTCATGGACTCCCTGACCACCCGCTCTGAAGGGTTACGCGGCGCAGCTGCACTCAAGTTCTTATGGGAGGACTTCCTCGCGCCGCTCGCCAGGTCCATGGTGCCAGGCGTGAATGCCGCGGTAGACACCTTCCAGCCGTCCGCGGTCGTAGTGGACCAGCAGGCAGTCGCTGGCGCTCTAGTCGCGAGGCAGCGCAAGCTACGCTGGGCAACCTCAGCGACCACCTCCGCGGAGCTGACCAACGCTCTTGATGGCCTACCAAAGGTCGCTCAATGGGTCCGGGACCAGCTGGTGGCCTTCCAGATCGAACACGGGGTGTCGCAAACAGACGCAAGCCTGGGCGACCTACGCTTCTCCGACCAGCTCGTCATCGCTTACACCACGAGAGAACTCTTCGGGAAGGAAGGGGACTTTCCGGCCCATTTTGCCCTTGTCGGTCCAGCATTTACATCCAAGAGCCGACCAGAGCAGACAGAGTTCCCGTTCGAAAGCCTCGCAGCTGACGTGCCAAAGGTGCTCGTCTCGCTTGGCACGGTCACAACGGGAGCAGGGGCAAGGTTCTTCTCCACAGTGGTCGAAGCGTTCGAGGATGCCGCTGTTCAAGTAGTCCTAGTCGCGCCCGCTGAGCTGGTGCCCCGGTCCCCGGCCAACTTCATCATCAGGCGGTTCGTCCCCCAAACGGCCTTGCTTTCCCACATGAACGCAGTGGTCTGCCACGCTGGCCACAACACGGTATGCGAGTCACTTGCACACGGCCTGCCGCTCGTCGTCGCTCCAGTGCGAGATGATCAACCGATAGTCGCTTCACAGGTCGCAAATGCAGGTGCGGGCATCCGCGTCCGCTTCGGGCGAGTACGGCCACGGGAACTCGCCGCGGCAGTGGACGAGGTGCTCACCGACCCGGGATACCGCGCGGCAGCCCGTAGGATCCAGAACTCCTTCCTGGCCGCTGGCGGGGCCGTTGCAGCCGCTGATCGCCTGGAAGATCTCATAGCGCGAGAAGACTCCGAGCACCCAGGCAGCTCGGGCGGCGTCACTACCACACCACCAGCGAAAGCCTGACCGGACTTACTGAGCTGGTAGGCATGCAGAGGGGGTAGATAGTGGCATTGAACAGGGACAATGGCCGCGACTGACCTGAGAGGTCGTGTTACTACGCGAGCCTGTGACCTGCGACTACCCAGCAGGGATTGGGAGCTCGTAGTCGAGGATCTGGGCCGGCTCGCGCACCTTGAGAGCGGCGAGGATCTTCCGTTGGCCATTCGTCGTTACCGAGCGCCTCGCGACGCGGCCCTCAGTGGTCCCGAGGGTGACGAGGTGCATGCACTCAAGCTCGTTCCTGACCGCCTGGCTGGCCTTGCGTAAGCGGTCGATAGGTGACTGCCGGAGATCAACGCGTCTTGGATGGACGGTCGGTTGATCCACGCCTTGGTCGGCAACCGGCGAGGGGTCGGTGGCTCGGTGAAGCGTTTGGGGTGTGCTCGTGCTGCGGCAAGCAAGGTCATCTGGCGGTGTTCGACGATGGCCTGGTGTCGTCCGTTGTGGATGTCGGCGGGCCGTAGGTATCCGATGCCCGAGTGGTAGCGCACCTCGTTGTACTGATGCAGGTGGCCTTGTCGAGGAACGTCAAGCTGCCTCGGTGAGTGCGAGTAGCGCGGCGATCGCTGTCCCGCGGCTGAGAAGTTGCCAGGCTTCGAGGTCGGCGGTGCTGATCTCGAATCGTTCGTGTGGCTGGCCGCATCCCGGTTTTGCCCAACACTCGAGTCCGCTAAAGTTCGGCAGGTAGCACCAGCGGCCGTGGGCAATGGCATTGCGAAGGGTTCGCCGACGGCCACTGCTGAAGAAGTGTTCAACGGCGGCGAACGTCGTTTGGTCGTCAACAGCGGCGATCGGCTTCATGAGTGAGTCGCGCAGCCAGACGAATGCGACGTAGAGCTCGGTCATCACCTGGGCGCGCACGATCGCCGGGTTGTTCGCGTTCGCTTGAGCGATGTCCATCCATGCCTGAAAGGCCGCGAGCTCCTCGGCATAGCGCTCTGGCGGGACGAGCACCGACAGGCGCAACCTGTTGGTGAGCGTGTCGTCGAGGCCAGTAATCTCCTCGTGGATAGTCGTGGCCAAACAGCGCCAGACATCGTCGGGTAGGTGCGGTGCCTCTGAAGCCGCACGCACTGCGAGGAGCTGGTTATCGAGGTGCTGAAGGCTCACTCCTTGCTCACGGCCGCGTACGCGCTCAAACTTGTCGGCCTCTGCGAGGTAGTCGGCCCATCCCTGCGGGTCGCTCTCGCTGTAGCGGTGAACGGCCGCTATAGCCGCGGCCTGCCAGTGTTCGCGAACCAGCCTACGCACCGTCTCGTCCGCGGACGCACCGCCAAACTCCTCGCGCCCGATTCGGAGAACCTGTTCACGGGTTTCGTCGCTCACCGATAGCATGAAACCCACCATAGCGCTAGGTAAACGGAGTTGTTGACAACCTCATTAGCGAGGTGCACCTTCGCTGTCCCACACAAGTTCGTTATTGCTGTCAAGTCCGCGCGTGCCGATTCGGCTTGCCTTGTGAGTACGTCCGCTGGCGGCATTCTGTGAGCTCCCAAACCGGCAGTTTGGGCGACATCGATCTCATGAGCGAACTCACGTTTAGAGACGGCGCACTATGGCGTTATGGACGCCGTCGTAGTTCAGCCTGCCTCGCCTAGTTGCCGTTCGAGTACCTTGCGAATGAAGTCAGAAAGAGACTCGCCGCGGTCTTTGGCCGCTTGCTGCAACCGCAACTTGAGTTCTGCCGGCACGCGCGCCTTGATCTCGGGTGACACCTTGCCCGGAGCAGTCAGCGACGGCCGACCCCGACCAAGTTGGCGGTGGACATCTTGGACCGCGTTCTCCATGTACTTCTCATCGATAACGTTGCCCTTGGAATCACAGATCTTCTCATTGGGCTTCACGTCGGGTCCCAACTTGTACTTACTGACCATGGTGGACCTACCTCCTGAACTGGGTTGGCATAACGTGGATTACATATAGGAAGTCCGGCAGCTGGACCGCGATGATCTCCAACTCGAATCCCCGGTCATCCGTCCCGACGAACACGAGCCGGTCGTCGAGGGCGTCCGACGGCGCGGGGACCACGACCGGGTCTCCAGCGTTCTCCAAGGCGGCGAGGGCGTGCGCCTTACCTATGCCGTGCCTTCGAGAAGACTGGGCAAAGCGAACTTTTCGCACACTCTATTGTGTGCCGCATAATAGCCCCAAGTCAATAGTGTAGCGCACAAACATGAATCCACCGCAGGCGATAGGCCCGGTGGTCAGTTTGGTCGTCCCGGTTCCGGCGTTCGGAGCGCCAGGTCGGTCGCGATAATGGCGCGCACAATAAGGGTCATCGTGGAAGGGAAAAGGACGCGGCCGAGGGCACCTTCTCGATTTGGGATGGCCATGCGTGAACTACCACGCCATTACGGACCGAGCTTCCGGACCGCTAACGTGAGGTCCAGGCATGACGTGTGCGATGCGGCCCCATCAACAGTGCTGGTGCCTGTCTCTTCATTCCCGCATCCACACCCGACACCTGCTGCTCCCGGCTCTGCACCTACCAAGGCCGGCCCCAGGTTCGTACCCTGCCGGGCTGTCACCCGCGTTCCAGCGGCGAAAGCGAGTTTCATCCCCCGCTTTAGGATCTCCTTTGGTGCGTTCAAGTCTGCGTGGGCTTTATATCCACGTGCTGTGCATACGAACATCGACTGGCTCACACAGCTGCCCTTGTTGACCTGAGTGTAGTTAACCACAGGACAGGTGATAGAGGTACCAGGGGCTTCTACAGCTATGTGGATGTGCCCGTGTAGCGGACTTGTAATTCGCCCGTGCGGTGCTCGATTGCGTACCATCCCTTGTCCAAGATCACCGTTGGCCCACTGATCGATCTTGTCGGTCAATAGCTATGAGGGCCCCTGCTCCCTCGATCTCTCTGGCCGCCCAACGCTGGGGTGGCCTGTCACCGGCTCCTATGCATGGGAAGTCGATGCAATACACACAAGTGCACACGAGGTGGTGCTCTGTCCGAGACCTGCCGCCATAGCACCTGGTCGCGCCGACTTACGTAGTACGGCGAGCTGAAAAGCGTGCCGAGGCGCTGGGTCAGGGCCGACGCCGGCGCCAGGAGCGCAGCCGCCAGTGGCGGTTCGTGTACCGGGCGGCCTCGTGGACCGACCGAGCCTCGGGCGTGCCCGCCGGTCCCGGGCGCCGGAGTGCATCGGCAAGAAGGAGAACCTGCTCGAGCGCATCTCCGCGTTCAGCCGGGCTTGCATCCACAGCGAGGTGCCGGAGCGGGTGCTCGGCGGCCTGTCTGTCGGCATGCTCAGCGAAGCCCGCCATCAACGGTCCTCCGGGTCATCGCCATCGGCCGCGAGGTGCACCTCGCCGTCCTCGGGGTCGTCGGTGAGAGCGAACTGGCCGCCTCCCCCTGAGCCCGGCGGCTTCCGCCTTTGGCCGCTGCCAGCCAGTGGTGCGGGCCCGCGCTGTTCGGTCCCGGTCGGGCTCTGGCTCACAGATGGCGCAGCGAACCTGTGCCATGGCCATCGCCACCGAGCTGAGATACCGGTGATCGCCGTGTGGCCGTTCAGCCTGGCCAGGTCGTTGAAGCGAACGATCCGTTCGCTCAGGCCACTGCCTCCGTCGGCGTAGATCGTCTCAAGCCATCGCCGGACGACGTCGACGTCGATATCCCGTTGCTCCTGTAGCACGCCGTCGATGTCAACCCAGTCCTTGTCACGGTTAAAGATGGCCTTGAGGCCGATGAGATCCTCGGGCCCAAGGACGGGGATCTCCGTCCCGCGCACCAAGAGCAGGCGGGTGCGCTCGCTCGCCTCGAAGTGCATCGGCGTGTAGGAGAAGAAGAAGTCGATCGGCGTCGACCCCCAGTACAAGCGGCCCCAGTCCCCGGCCTTGATGAGGTCGACGTCGACGTCCGTGTCCATACCGAGCGTCCTAAGCACAGACAGGAGGTGCTCGGTCGCCCCCGAGTCGAGGAAGACACCGAGGTCGAGATCGGCTGTGCCTCGTGGCTCGGTGTAGGCGGCGAGTGCGATGGCACCGCCAAACGCGTGGGGGATCCCCGCGGACGAGATCGCCGCTTCGAGCGCAAGGAGCTTGTCGACGAGGGTGAGGTCCGCCACCCGCTACCACTCGCCATGGATCGAGATGACAAGCCCAAGGGCACCGAAGCACGACCACAGGACCGGGAGTCCTGGGTTCGCCTCGCCGTGCTCGAGCGCGACGACCGTTCGAAGGCTGAGACCAGCTTGCCCGGCGAACTCCCGCTGACTAAGCCCTAGCGCCTCGCGCCGGGGGCGGATCACTGACGACAGGCCGGTGGCGGTCGTGCCATCCATGGTTTCTAGCATACTGCATATCGCCCCAACGGCCGCCCGGACGCCAGAGCGCATCGATACGACAGATGGCCGTCCATGTACTCGATGATCGAGTGCGCCCAGAATCGACCTCTCGACACATGGGCGATGTCCCCGGCTGCAACCAAGTGGTGAACTGCCCCGCGTTGACGGACCGGGTAGTTCACGCAGCCATCCTCAGCGCCCGTTCAACAGCTCAAGGTTGGCCCGGTCAATCCATCGGTTTGAGCCATTCCAGATGGGAACTTGGACTTTCTACGGCCGAGGTGACACTCAGGAGACCAGGTCCCCGTGGCCTTGTTCTTCCTCGCGGTTCTCCCGGGCCAGCACTACCAGCTCGGCCAGTGAGCGCTCCAGCCACGCAACAAAGTCACCAGGGTCGACAAGCGCGTCGGCGAAAGCTTCAATACCGAAAATAACCCGGTCAGCATAGCTCCACACCGTGATGTTCAGCCCGACGCCCTGGTTGGGCGGTCCGAACCAGAAGAACTCCTCACAAGCGGACGATTCGAGCCGCCAGGCACGATCGGGGCCACGGAAGGAAGAGATTAGGAGGTTCTGGTCAGCAACGTTGCGGTTCGCACGGCGACGTCGGTACTGGCGCGTGGTGATCAACCGCGTGATTAGCGGTGGGATCCGGTCAATCCACTCCCACATGAGCTCGGGATCGATAACTTCAAGGTCGCCTCTTGCATCAGCTGCGACAGCGCTGATCACCTTCAGCCGTTCCCACGGATCGACGATGTCGGTTGCGAGACTGGTACTGAAAGCCAAGATGTGATTCCCATAGGTTCGCTCCGGTTCGTCGGGCGTCTCGATCGACACAGGAACGCTTGTGACCAAGGGCTGCTCCGGCAAGGAGTCGCGGTCCGCCAGATAACCCCGTACGGCACCAGCCACCACTCCAGCTACAACGACGAAGCGGCTAACCCCACGAGCGTTCTGGATTTCCCGGAAGTCAGCGAGCGGGAACGAGGCGTGCGCTACGACCTGGGGACGAGTGAACGCGTTTGCAAAGGGCGACGGCGGGGTGTCCTTTGGTGTTCGGGGGACCTTGACCACCGACCGCTCTCGGCGCTTCTCGAGAGCTCGATAGTTCGAGACCGTGGTGGAGATGAGCGACGGAACACGCTGCAAAGCGCGTATCTGGTCACCCAGAGCGTTGCCAATGAGACGCCAGCGCCCAGGTGGTTTCCGTGGAGTCCAGTCCTCCGCTGGGCCCCGCTCATCCGGATCCTCCTCCGAGAAAAGGATCTCGAAGGTTCGCAGGCCGGCAGCGCCGTCAAATAGGCAGTGGTGGAACCGGGCGACAAGCGCCTGGCGGTTATCGCTGAGCCCGTCGACAAGCGTGATCTGCCACAGCGGATGACGCCGGTCGAAGCGGCGCTGAGCGAGCGCCCCCAGGAATCGGTACAGCTCCGCAAGCGAGCCGGGAGCCGGAAGGGTGACATGAGCAAGGTGCCTGTCGAGATCGAAGTCCACAGCGTCCACGAAGACCGGATGGTGCAGACGGCCCGGCACCGGGCGAACACTCCATCGCAAGTAGCTCAGGGCATCGAGACGTTGTTCAATGTGGCGTCGGAGTCGCTCGGGGCTGATGGCGCGAGCTGAGCCGCCAGAGCGCACCGTCGGAGAAAGCAGAGCTACGGCGAGGATGCCCAGCGGCTGGTTCGGCTGCTCGAGGTAGAAGAAGCCAGCATCTTCTCCACTCAGCCGGCGGCGCGCGAGCCTCAGTTCCTCCAGTCGCCGCTTGATCTGAAGTCCCCGCTCCCGGCGACGTTCCCGGCGACGTTCCATGAATCGGCGGATACCCGTATTCCTCGGTGGCCGCTTGCGAAGCAAACGGTGGTTCCGGGTGCGCATCAGCAGTCCGGACGCCGCGTGATCGCCAGCGGCCTCAGCTGTCGACCTGATTGCGCCACGGCTGGTCGCCCAGGGGACAGGAACTCAAGTACCTGGCGCCGTGAACTGCTCGGCCCTGAGGGGCCGAGCCTCCGGACCGTCTACCGCGAGGACCAGGCATGACGCGAGTCTCGTCGGAGCACGCTCGGCTCCCCGCGATGTGCTGGCTTTCGAGGTTGCGCTGTAGATGTCGCAGGTCTGCTTGGGCATCCTTGATGCCCTCGGCCAGCACCAGGTGCTCTATCGCTTCAGGGACCGCGTTGCTCTCAGCGTCAGCGACTACGACGGAGATCGCCGACGCTCCGCAGTCTAGGCCGATGGTCCCGGTACCTGTACTGTGACGGATAGGCACTCGCCCGTCCAGGACGAACTGTACTTGGAGGGTGGCCTGAGCACGCACGATGGTGCGGATGATACGAGTCTTGATCACTCCCCCGGCAGCGATCAGGGACTCCAGCCAGGCTCGCTCATCTGCGACCTCCCTGTCGTGGCAGCTGGTCGGGTTCTCGAGCAACGCCTCGACGGGGATGACCGTCTTCGACCAACGGACAGCAACCAGGGGTACGTCGTCGAAGAAAGCCTGCATGTCCCCGTATGTGTCGGAGCACTGCAACGAGCGTAACCCCCTCGAGACGTTCTCGAACCGGGGCCTCGCGCGTTCGTCCAGACTCCAACCCTCGCTGGCACCGAAGGCCCGCGTTGCGAGGCGCTGAACCCCTTGAGCGCCGACGTGATCTCTTACCCATGCCTCGCGCAAGCTGGACCCAAACGTCCAAAGCGCGTCGGAGCCGAAGCCGTGAGTTGCAGCTACCTCATTGAATGCCTTGTTCCTCACTGTTGCCTCTTTCGACTTGGATGGCCAATTGGACAACGCCTTCGCGGCGTCGAAGGCCCCGTCTGCTCGCATGCGCTTGCAACGATCGGGCGACTCTCCAAGACAGGCGTTGTAGACACGTCTCCTCGAATCGAGGTGCATGTCGACTGCGGCCAGGTGAGCCAATCCATGGCGCAACGCCTGGTTGACGATGTGAGCGGGTTCGCCTCGCTTGACCTTGCGGGGGACGGCCAATTCCATCGGTCGGTGCACGGTTCCGATCATAAGGATCGGTACCAGCCTAAACCAACCGATCGAGGTAAGAGTACGCCAGACAAACCGCTGTCCCTGCGCACGCGAGAGGAGATCTCCCTCGCTTTGATCGAAAACCGTTCGATCCCGTGGGCCGAAATTGGGCGCAGAGTTGGGCATCACCCAACCACGATCTGCAAGTCGGCGAGACCATCTACGCCGCGCTCTACGCTGGCATAGATGGTCCGTGCCCAACTGAGTGCCTGCGAACACGGCGACCCAGTAGGCGACGGCGCCAGGCCCGTCATGAGAACAAACGCCCTGGCCTGTGACATCTCGGCCCG
>JAJZXF010000105.1 GCA_021802485.1 Actinomycetes bacterium
TGAAGGACGTCTACCTTTATCCCCTGCAGCGCAACTACCGCCGGGTCCTCACCGCACCGCTCTGAGCGTCATGGGGCTTGCGTGGCCGACCGGAAGTTCGTGCAGGGCGACGGGTTCACCGATTGTTAATAAGGGATCTTACTCAGGACATGAGGCTCTGAAGGTGACGTGGATACGGGCAGCTTTGCGCGGGCTCAACATCTCCCCGTGGCTCGCATCGGCCATCTCACCACGACAGGCCAGATGGACGTGCCCGTAGAAAGTGCGTACGACGTGCGCTCGTATGCGTTGCTGCCCGCGTCACGAGCCATACGGGACGCATCGAGGCCCACTCATCCTTTGAAGATCATCGCGGGCTCTCCTGCGCAGCGTGGCACACACTCGACGTGTTTCTCGCTGACGCTGGTTCGTAACCGCTGGTCCATGACCGGGCGCAGCGAGAGGCTAAGCGCCAGGCGACGGTCAGTTCGAATGACAGGTTCCCACTCAGCATGGTCGAACGCGCGCGAGAGTAGGAACACTGCACTCACGCTTTACCCGAGGCCGCTCTATCGTGCCCCGAACTCTTGGCTAGCCGAGTTCGGTGGCTTACTTGCGGATCTCAGACATAAGGTGGCAGTCGCTTCGGTGTGTTCTGATTGCGAAGTTGACTTGGAGCACTGGACGGGGTCTCGCGGGTGGCGAGGATGCACGATTGACCGCGCTGGCGGTATCGTATTTTCATACGAGAGCGCCGACGCTGTGCTGAATCGAGCGATGGCTCTGAAGACGGCCCAGAGCGCGGACGCGATTGCTGACGAGGAAACGAGGGACAAGTAATGAACACAGACATCGGCGAGGTCCTCGGCGATGAAGCCGAGGACCTGTTGAGCCATTCGTGCAAGACGATTCCATCCAGTGAGCTGACGGCGCCTGGTCCGGACTTTGTCGAGAGGGTACTGATCGACAGTGACCGTTCGCCTGCTGTACTGAGAAGCTTGCAGAGCGTTTTCTCTCATGGTCGACTGGCCGGTACAGGATACCTTTCGATTCTTCCAGTCGATCAGGGGATCGAGCATTCTGCTGCCGCGAGTTTTGCAAAGAACCCCGCCTACTTCGACCCAAAGAACCTCTGCGAGCTGGCAATGGCTGCGGGTTGCAATGCGATTGCGACCACCCTCGGCGTGCTTGGAATTGTGGCGAGACGGTATGCTCACCGCCTGCCGTTCATCGTGAAGCTGAACCACAACGAGCTGCTCACGTATCCTGCGCGTTACGACCAGGTCATGTTTGCGTCAGTTCGCCAAGCGGTTGACCTAGGGGCAGTTGGGGTGGGTGCAACCATTTACTTTGGTTCCAGCGAGTCGACGCGTCAGATCCAAGAAGTTCGCGAGGCGTTCGCTGAGGCCCATCGACAGGGGCTTTTTACGGTGCTGTGGTGCTATCTTCGCAACCCCGCGTTCAAGGTAGACGGAATCGACTATCACCTTTCCGCTGACCTCACAGGACAGGCAAACCACCTGGGAGCGACTATCGAGGCTGACCTGGTCAAGCAAAAGCAGCCCGAGAACAACAATGGCTATGCAGCCGTGGGCTTTGGTCGGACCGATCCGCTTGTCTACAGCCAGCTGACGACTGATCACCCGATTGACCTGACCCGCTGGCAGGTCGTGAACGCGTACATGGGCCGGATCGGTTTGATCAATTCGGGTGGTGAGTCCGGGGGGTCCGCTGACCTCGCCCAAGCGGTTCGCACCGCTGTCGTGAACAAGAGGGCGGGTGGTATGGGCCTGATCGTCGGGAGAAAGTCGTTCCAGAGGCCGCTGGAAGACGGCATTGAGCTTCTCAACGCTGTCCAGGACGTCTATCTCGACAGCTCTATAGCCCTAGCGTGATCAAGGTGTCAGCGTGATCTCGACCATGGCGTCACTGCCATGGGTGAAAACTCAAGGCAGTGATCTGTCGGTGGCGTGGTGGGGGCGGCTAGACTTGCTATTGGGGCCAGGCTCGTCGACTGAGGCAAAGCTTCATCGGTATGTGACTTACCGGGTGCCCTCGTGAGTTCAGCGGGCCTCACCTGGCCTTTCTGCAACCAGGGCGTTGCGGATATGGCCGAGGTGAGCATAGATGCCACGGGCGGGCGCTGGCTTGATGCGGGTTCTGTGATCTGCAGGAGTTGGTGGATGGGACGTAATTGGGCCCAGCAAAGAAGGCACGGAGGATGACTGCGAGCGGGATCGGAACATACACAACGAAGGAGCTGGACAGGGTTGTCATCCGGTTTGCAGGTGACTCAGGTGATGGCATGCAGCTCGCTGGTGATCAATTTGCTGCAGTGAGCGCGGCCTTTGGCAATGATTTGGCGACCTTTCCGGACTATCCAGCGGAGATCCGTGCCCCTGCGGGTACCCTCGCAGGTGTCTCCGCCTTCCAGGTTCACATCTCGGATCATGACATCCTGACTCCTGGCGACAAGCCCGATGTGCTCGTTGCAATGAACCCCGCAGCGCTGCACGCGAATATCGACGATCTGGCGCCTGGTGCCACGTTGATTGTGAACTCGGACTCTTTTGACGAACGAGCGGTTGCCAAGGCGGGATATGACGCGAATCCCCTTACGGATGAGAGCCTCAAACACTTGGTGGTTTATGAGGTACCTATGACCTCCATGACTCTCGCAGCATGCAAGGTCACCGGCGCCAAGCCAAGGGACGCTGAACGGAGTAAGAACTTCTTCGCGTTGGGTTTGATCTCGTGGATGTTCACTCGGCCTACAGATCAAACGATCGCATGGATTACCAAGCGCTTTGCTCGGGTGCCGCAGGTCGCCGAGGCAAATGCTCTCGCGTTCAAGGCTGGATGGAACTTCGGTGAGACAGCGGAGCTGTTAGCGTCCAACTACGAAGTGGCAAAGGCCGCGCTAGAGCCTGGCACTTACACGAACGTTACGGGTAACACGGCGCTCGCATGGGGAATTATTGCCGCTGGCCAGTTGTCGGGGATGCCGGTCTTTCTCGGTTCGTATCCGATTACCCCCGCATCTGACATTCTGCATGAACTGTCGAAGCGTAAGAGTTTCGGCATCAGGACGCTTCAAGCAGAGGATGAGATCGCCGGAGTCGGAGCGGCACTAGGCGCATCGTTCGGCGGAGCTCTGGGGGTGACCACAACATCGGGTCCTGGTCTCGACCTGAAGGCCGAGACCATCGGCCTTGCGGTGAGCCTCGAGCTACCGCTCGTGATAGTTGATGTCCAGCGTGGAGGTCCATCGACTGGGTTGCCTACGAAGACCGAGCAGTCTGATTTGTTGCATGCAATGTACGGCCGCCACGGCGAGTCACCAGTACCGGTGATCGCTGCCCGTACGCCAAGCCACTGTTTTCACGCAGCGATTGAGGCCACACGATTGGCCGTGAAGTATCGCACGCCGGTGCTCCTGCTCTCGGACGCTTCCCTTGCTAACGGCACCGAACCATGGCGTCTTCCGGACCTCGACTCACTGCCAAGTATTGATCCAGCCTTTGCAACCGAGGCGAACCAGGTGGACGCAGATGGCAAGACATCATTCTGGCCGTACGTGAGGGAGCCGGGAACCTTCGCGCGTGCGTGGGCAGTGCCTGGGACGCGGGGTCTCGAGCACAGGATTGGTGGCCTTGAGAAATCCTCTGGCCCTGGTACGGTCTCCTACGATCCGGAGAACCACGAGGAGATGGTGAGGGTACGGGCCGCGAAGGTCGCCGCTATAGCTGAGGATATCGAGCTACTCGAGGTCGACGACGAGCATCCGCCTGGACAGGCGAGGGTGCTTATTTTGGGCTGGGGATCCACCTATGGTGCGATTGCAGCTGGAGTGCGTAGGGTTCGAGCGCGCGGGAAGTGCGTCGCTCATGCACACCTCGTTCACCTCAATCCGTTCCCATCAAATCTGGGCCCTGTTCTTGCCAGCTATTCGAATGTCTTGGTGCCTGAGATGAACCTCGGCCAGCTGAGCCGTTTGGTGAAGGCCGAGTTCCTTGTGGATGTGATCTCGCTTACGAAGGTGAAGGGGGTGCCGTTCAAGGCCGCTGAGATCGAGTCGGCAATACTGGGCGTGCTTGCTGATCTCGATTCTGTCTCTAATGAAGGAGAAGATCAGCGAGATGAGGGTAGCGAAGATCACGCCGAGGTGTCGGGTGCTAGAGCAGGTGTGAACCAACTATGAGCGTTGACGACGTCGCAGTCAATGGGAAGAGATCGTCGGATGCTTCGTCTATGGTGGCGGATGGAAGTTCGCCCGGTGACGCGGTGACGACGAGAAAGGACTGGGCATCGGACCAGGAGGTTCGGTGGTGCCCTGGGTGCGGGGACTACTCTATCCTCACAGCGATGCAACTGCTTCTGCCAGAGATGGGAGCCCGCAGGGAGTCGACCGTCTTCGTGTCGGGAATTGGGTGTGCAGCGCGCTTTCCGTACTACATGAACACCTATGGGGTGCATTCAATCCACGGCCGAGCCCCAGCGTTTGCCACGGGTCTTGCGATCGCACGACCAGACCTCGACGTGTGGGTGATCGTCGGCGATGGTGACGCACTTGCTATTGGTGGGAACCACCTCGTGCATGCTTTGCGTAGGAACGTGAATATCACGATCCTCATGTTCAACAATCAGATCTATGGCCTTACAAAGGGCCAGTACTCGCCCACATCCGTGCAGGGAAAGGTCACGAAGTCAACCCCGTTTGGCTCGCTGGAGGTCCCATTCAATCCCGTGAGTCTCGCGCTTGGCGCTGAGGCGACCTTCGTCGCAAGGACTCACGACATGGACCGCAAGCACATGATGGCGACGTTCCGCAGGGCAAAGGAGCACAGAGGCGCTTCGTTTGTGGAGGTCTATCAGAACTGCAATGTGTTCAATGACGGCGCTTTCGAGCTTGTCACTGGGCGCAGTGTGCGTGCGAGCAATCTCATCCCTCTGGTCCACGGCGAGCCGATTCGTTTTGGCGAGAATGGCGACAAGGGCGTTGTCGCTTCGAGGGATGGTCGGCTGCGTATCGTCGATCTGAACGATGCGAAGGATGAAGAGTTGATTGTCCATGACGAGACACGCGAAGACCCGAGCCTTGCCTTCCAGCTCTCCAGGTTGGCTCGGGGGCCTTTCGAGCCCACGCCGATCGGGGTGTTTCGAGCAGTTGACCACGAGGACTACGGCACAGGGGTTGATGAGCAGATCGCGGAGGCGAAGTCGCAAGCAGGCCCGTCAGACCTGTGGGAGCTGTTATGCTCAGCATCGACCTGGACGGTCGACTAGCGTGCGGGGACTGCTGAGCGTATCCAGCAGGTAACCGAAAGCGACCTCCTCCCGCACCTGAAGCCAAGGGCTGGTAGCTGCCGGGCTGCCCCTCGGAGACCATCAAGGAGCCTACGAGGCCGTAAGCGAACCACCGGCAGGTGCCGGTGCAGGAATGCTTGTAGGGTCTTGGGGTGAAGGTGCATTGTTGGAGGCGCTTGGAGGCCAATCGCTTCCGAATTCCGGCGGATGATGCTCCGGAGGGCATCGACGTCGGACTCGCGGTGCCTCCGCGTCGCATTCGGGGGCTCTGCGGCCATGCTCCGAGCTCTTGGCGCCGTGGCGAAAAGGCACCACGGCGCTCGAAGAGAGCTTTGTGCTCCCACGAGGTCGAGAATATCATCATGGCCACCATGCAGGCGGGTGTATCACTCACGCGGACCGGGTGCCCATGGGCTCGATTGATCCCATGCCCGAAGCACGGGCTTGCGCTCACCGTCTCGGTCATGAAGCGCCCTCGATGTAGCGATATCACGATGCCCGAAGGCGCTCGCCTCCGTTCCGAGCGGCTGAAGGACCTGTAGCAGCGATGTTTCACCGATTCGACACATGAGGCGGTGTTGAACAGCGTTAACCTGATGCCGTCTGGCTTCAATTCCAGCGCAAGTTTCCAGCGCGGATGCGGTTACTTACCTATGAATACTCGAATGGCCGCGAACGGCGGGCTCTCGCTTCACGGGCGTAAAGGACGTTCATTGGTGATCGAGGCAGCGCGAAAAGCGGGGTCGATCGCATGGGAAAGGTGATCGGAATGTTGAAGAGCCGCAGAGGGGCAATGGGTCGCGTCCAGGTAGTTGAGTCGCTGGGACCGCGACGACGCGGGGTGGTTCAGCTGGGCGTTGCCTCATCGGCGTTGTCGTTTCTTGCAGTTGGCCTGTTGACGGTGGGTGCCTTCTTTCCTCCGCCGGTCGCAGCTGCCGGTGGTGGACGCATGGTTGCCTTGAAAGCAGGCAATGTCCCCGAAGCTTCGAGTGTCACGAGCTACGTCTTCTCCCCGTCGCCGATCGCACCAGCTGGTAGGCTTGGTGCTGGCCAGAGCGTTACGATCACGCTGAGTGCTGAAAACTCGGCAGGCGTGGGCGTTGCTGGAGCAACTGTGTACCTCTCGCTCAGCTCCGTTGGAGGGGGAAGCGCGTCTGGAAGCGCGGCTGTTACGCCAAGTGAATGCGGAGGCAGGACAGCCTTGGAGGCTACGCCTATCGCATGCACGACCACCTCGAACGGTACGATAGCAATCTCCTACCAGGCAGCAAACCCGCTACCGGCAGGAGGCACCGATTCAATCAATTCGACGAACAACCCGAGTTCGCCAACGATCACTGCGGCTGACAGGTACGTCTATAGCGGCCCCAGCTACGTCTTCAGCCCGAGTCCTGCTATCGCACCTGCTGGAACCCTCGGAACGTCACCGACCGGTCATACCGCCTCTGTTGCGTTGACGGCTTTGGATGATGGCCTGCCGGCATCGAGCGTCTTCATGGCACTAACTGGGGCTGGCCCGTTGGGTTCTGGCGAGGGTAGCGCAGAGGCTTACACAACGCCTTCAACACCGCCGGCAACAGCTTGTCCGCCGCCCGTTGGTGTAACGCCGGTCGTTCTAACGTCCAGCGCAAGTGCGATAGCGCCCAACGCCAGCACTGGTGAGGTGACAGTGTGCTACTCGCCACCGACTACCGCGGCAAACGTTACCGATTCCGTGATCGCTCAGAATTCCGCGTCTAGCCCCACGCTGCTGGCCGCGGTGCATTACACGGCAATCATGCCAACGAGTTACGCGTGGAGCCCCTCGCCGCTAGCGCAGGCGGGTACGCTGCCGGCCTCCGGTGGCGTCACGGCAACAGTGACTGCCTTTGATGGAAGCGGGCACCCTGTTAGCTACGCGGGTGTGGACCTTTCACTCAGCTCTGAGTCCGGCTCGGCCGCGATCGGCTCCGGTGCGGTTGTCCAGTGCGGAGCGGACGCAGCATTAGGTATATCGGCTTCGCATTGCATTACGGGCGCTGGTGGGGAGGTGCAGGTTTCATATTCAACGCCGGGAATCTTGCCTACAAGTGGCGTGGATGTGCTCTCGGCCCAAGACAGTGCTTACGGGATACCGGCGGTAGCGGACGGTTATGACTACGCTAGTGTCGCTCGCTACGTCCTCTCCCCGCTCCCAATAGCTGCTCCGGGCTCCCTCAAAGCAAACACCGCGGTTGAAGTGAGTGTTAACACAGAGGGGGCGGGAGGTGCAACCCTACCTTATGCTGTCGCTTACCTTTCCTTCTCGCCGACAAGCGGGGGCGGCTCTGCAAGCGCAACGTGCTGGCAGGTCGGCACGTTGGTCCTCTCTCGGGTAGCACAGCCATGCGCTACTGGACCATCAGGGCAGGCGAGCGTCGTATACACGACGCCTTCCGCGCTGCCAACCGGAGGGGAGGACATCATCTATGCAGCCTCGGACGCTACGGCAACACCTCAGGCAACTGGAACTGATGCTTACGCGTTCTCTTCGGTAACGGCGTATGGCTTTTCGCCGACCCCGATAGCCCCAGCGGCGTCATTGAAACTCGCAAGCGTGGTGAATGTAACTCTTACAGCTAATGATGTGAGCGGGAAGGCTGTGGGCGGTGCTGTGGTTGATCTGTCGTTCACACCAGCCCCTGGCGGCGGATCTGCGAGCGCTCTTTGCGGTTCGAGGTCGATCTCGCTCTCCAGCGTACCCGTTGCCTGCCAGAGCGGGGTGAACGGCACCATAGCGATTACGTACGACAATGCCGTAGTTGCAGCGGGAGCGTCAGGTGGACCAGAGGGTGGGAGTGATGCGCTCTACGCCACTGACGCGATCGTGAACCCTGTTGCTAGGGGCTCCGACAGCTACGCGTACGCGAGGGTGAGGCCTTTGATCAAGAGCATTAGCCCGGACTATGGGCCAGCGAGTGGCGGAACGACCGTCTCGCTTGAGGGGTCGAATCTCACGTATACCTCTGCAGTTGACATCGGTGGCATCCCAGCCAGGCACTTCTCGGTGACCTCGCCGCAGAAGATGGTGATTGTTACTCCCGCGCACGCTCCAGGCAGGGTCCAGGTCGCGGTGAAGACGCCTGGCGGTGTGAGCGCACCTACTCCTGCCGACCGCTTCACGTATACCTTGGGAGCTTCATCTCCACTTGGCTACTGGCTAGTCGCGTCAGACGGCGGAATCTTCAGCTTTGGCTATTCGCACTTCTTTGGATCCATGGGCGCAAAGCCGTTGAATGCACCGATCGTTGGCATGGCGGCTACCCCGGACGGCGGTGGCTATTGGATGGTCGCATCGGACGGCGGCATCTTCAGCTTCGGCGATGCCCGCTTCTTCGGATCTATGGGCAGAGCG
>JAJZXF010000106.1 GCA_021802485.1 Actinomycetes bacterium
ATCACTCGAAGTCATCTGGCGAGTGCTAATCCCCGTCCCACGATTCCCCGTATGCTGTCCCACGGTTACATCATCCACTAGTAATTGTCGTTTTTCTATTAGCAATTTGTATGAGAAAACAGCGCCCAGCCAGCTACTTCGCTACGCTGCGTAGTCGCTCGCCCACGGAGGGTGGCCAAGAGCGCGACACGGAGCACTGCTTCCAGGTACTCGCCGCCTCTCTTGACGCGAGGTCGTAGCACCAGCGAGCGGAGCATGTCACAGTGGCCAGCCAGCACGCCTTGCAATCGCGGCCACCTGTATCTGGGAGTTCACCTCCAGCTTGCGCAGGATTGCCGCGACATGCGAACGGGCCGTCGATAGCTTCACCCCGAGCTTGCGGGCTATCACCTTGGTCTGCACGCCGTCCAAGAGGTACCCGAGCACCTCTCGTTCCCTCGCAGTGAGCCGCTCAATGCGCTCACGTTCTGCTCTGCCTGATTCCCCCACAGACCCGGCCCCATCCAGCGCAACGAGCTGCGCCTCGCCAGGCAGGGACGCCAGGACGCTCGAAACTGCCCGCGTCAGCACATCCAGGGGATCACTGGTCGACAAGGTGGCGCGCATCCCCGCTTCGCGGCACGCATCCGCGACAGCAGGGTGGAGAGCGGGGCTCAGCCCAAGAACCTCCAGGCCTCCAGAGGCAAGGGCGCTGATCCGCTGCAGGGCGCCAGGGATGCTCTCTGGCGTCAGCACCACTACCGCGACGCGAACACCACGCTCGATCAACAGCCGCGAGATCTCTTCTGGAGGGAACTGGCGGGCGTTGATCGAGCAGGCAACAATCCCAAGCCGCGGCAGCGCTAGCTGCAGAGCCTCACTCAACAAGTCATTCTCCCCAACCAGCGCGAGGACCGGGGCATCACGTGTGCCCGCGCCAGCGCTGCTAGAGGCGCTGGTGGAGGTTACGGGCGACACCTCATCAGTATTGAGGATTGATCCGAGGGGTCTCCTCGCGTCAATTGATATCGTGAGAGCACCGCACTCCCTGGTGTCATCCATTACTATTGATTCCACGACTGAGCTATCCTTGCGCGTCTTGGTGGTGGTTATGCCGCCGCTTCTTGCGACGTCGGTCTGCGTACTGCTGAGCGACGCTGGCGACCATGTGTCGACCGCGTCTTCGGGGCTGCTATCGGGTGTTGCTCGCCTGAGTGGCTTCGACATTGCGATCGTCTCAGCTATCCTCCCCGGCGGCAGGTCTGGCTTCGTGCTGCTGCCACTGGATGGCCTTCTCGCTCCTGCAGCAGAGCGAACCAGCCATACACATATAGCCACCACTACTCAGGCGGGTACCGAGCAGTTTCTCGCAGAACGTCGTGTTCCAGCGAGTGGAGTCGCAGCAAGTGGCCCCGCAATGAGTGGCATTGCGGGACTGCGACCAACCGGGGTCTTCGACACAGGCTCCCAACTCCCGGATACGGTCGCCGGATTCCAGGCGACGGTTGTCACCTCGGTCCGCGAATTGCTTCGAACACTCGATCAGCTGCGTAGAAGCCTTCGCAACCAGACGCAGCTGTAGGGGAGCGAATACCCGAGTCGCTGCCTCACCCTGCTCTGACCCGCCTCGCAGATCTCGGCCGCAACGCACCTCACGTAGGCCGCGTCCTGCCGGCTCGTGCTCCGTACCCGACAACTCGATCTCGCAATGCTCGAACTCCGGCTGAAAGCCGGACAAAGCACCACCGTGCACACCACACCCATTGCCCGCCCAGGGCTTGTCCAGGCAAGATGCCCGGCCCTGGCTCCTCCGCATGATACCTGGCCTCCGCTACGACACTTGGCTACGACACTTGTTCGCTTGAACGTCTTCGCTTGAGCGTCCACCACCATCATCTCATGGGCACCACCAAGAACTAATCCCCAAATCTAGGTAATCACTGCCAATTTCGCCGACGGATTGCCCAAAGACGCCAACTTGCTGCAACACGTCAAGATGAGCGCCACGTTGTCAACAGCGATGACACTACGGCGATGACGATTGGGGCTCCTCGCCACTAAGCCACCCTGCCTGGTACACAAGCGCGACTGCAGAGAGTTGCGAAGTAACTCCGAGCTTCTGGCGGATCGAGCGGATGTGCGACCTCACGGTCTCTATCGACAGCTCACCAACGTCTGCGATTACGCTCGGCGTCTGCCCGCGCGCGAGGGCAATCAACACCTCCTTCTCACGCCTCGTAAGCCGGGACAGGATGCGACGAGCGCTTCGTAAGGACCCGTCGGCGAGCTGTTGCAACGTCTCGATCCGCTGCGCCTCGTCCATCAGGAGAGCGCCTGCTCGATGGCGCTGGATCATCGCCATAACCTTCTCCATCCCCTCCGACGCCGTGACGATCCCGCCAACACCCATCTCGAGCACGTCGTTCACGATTGGAAGCGCTACCTCCTCGACCACCACGATCACTGCTGCCCCTCTTGCCCGCAGCCCCCTCAAGAGCCCCATCACGCACGAGGGATCCTGACCAAGGCACTCAGCCTCGCCATGACGGCGCCCGCCGAGGCAATGGCCCCGGCCAAGGTCTACCAGCGTAACGTCCGGCAAGACCGTGTCGATCACGTCCAATGCAACCTCGTGCGGGCAAGCAACAGCCAAGCGGACGTCGAAGCCCGCGGCCCGGATCGCCATTGCCAGCGCCTCTGCCATGAGCGCGCCCTCGGGAATGACTAGTACGCGAAAGTCGCGTACCCTCTTCATATCGCCGATCGCACTGATCAAACTCCGCCCCTCACTCCCCTCTCCCCACGGTTACCAAGCAGGCCGCCAGAGCAAGCCTCTACTCCTGCCCCCCCTATAATCGCGCCTGCAAGAGATTTGAGCTTCACCAAAAATGGGTATTTCAGTACAAGCTGGCCCTCTGCGGGAGCCGAAGACGCCACGCCTGCCGAGCGCTGAGGTCTCTCAGGGAATCCTGGCCCCAGGGCGAAGTCAAAGTAGCTGAAGCAGCGCGTTGACCAGGTCCTGCGCCTCAGTACTGGCGCGTCACCCACCTTGCCTGCTACAAACTGGGGGGTGGACGAGAGCCCAAGACCCCCTCAGCGCTTCGACTCGCTCGTCGTGCGGCTCGTCACACCCGCTGAGGTGCCACGCTTCAACGAGCTGCTCGATCAGCACCACTTCCTCGGCCACAGTCTGACTGGTCGGGTACTTCGCTACGTCGCGGTTGAAGACAACGAGTGGGTCGCACTCGTTGGCTTCGGCTCCGCAGCACTAAGCCTCGGTTCCCGGGAGCGCTTTATCGGCTGGTCCGAACAGGTAAAGCTCCGCCGGCTGCGCTTTGTCATGAATAACCAGCGGTTCTGCGTGCTCGATAGGTATCGCAGGAAGAACCTCGCATCCTTCGTGCTCGCCAGCACGCTTCGCAGGCTGAGCGCGGACGCAGAGCGCTGCTATGGAGACCCGGTACTCTTGGTCGAGACCTTCACGGACCCCTCCCGTCACGAGGGCACCTGCTACAAGGCCGCGAACTTCGTGCTGATCGGCACTACCTCTGGCTACGCGCGCCGCAACGGCACCTGGGTACATCACGGAGAGGAGAAGTGTGTCTGGGTGTACCCGCTCAGGAAGGACACCCGGTCCCTACTCGCAGCACCTTTCGACCACCCGATCATCGCTACCCGAGAAAGGAGGACATCCATGGTTGATCTGAACACCGTCGTCATCGATGGACAAGGCGGGCTGTACGCGCGTCTGTGCAAGCTGAAAGACCACCGGAAGAAGAAGGGGATCCGTCACAAACTGGCCGCGGTGCTGCTCGTGTGCGCTGCAGGGATGCTCTGTGGCGCGAAGGGAGCCCGCGAGATCGCAGAGTGGGCAAGGGACCTCGACGACGAGGCACGAGAACGCCTGCACTGTAGAAGGCGCCCGACAACCGGAGAGCTCGTCGTGCCGAGCGAGTCGACGATCCAGCGCACCCTGCGAAAGGTCGACAAGGAGGCCTTCGACGCGATCATCAACGAAACGCTATATGACACCGTGATGAGGAACGTGCCTGAAGCTGAACGAGACGATCTCTCACAGACGCTTCGGTATCCGAGCACAGAGCAGGACGAGAGCGATGTCGACGAGACGAAGAACGACTCTTCTCCCCGGTGCCTTGCGGTCGACGGCAAGAGCCTGCGGGGCGCTGTCCAAGACAATGGCCGCCTGGTCCATCTCCTCTCGGTTCTGACCCACAAAGAGCGCGTCGTGATCGGCCAGGAAGAGGTCGATCACAAGACCAATGAGATACGCCACTTCCGCCCGCTCTTGGAGAACCTCGACATCGCTGGAAATCTCGTAACAGCTGATGCTCTACATACGCAACGGGCCCATGCAACGTTTTTGGTAGAAGAGAAGTCGGCCGACTTTCTCTTCTACGCTGACGGGAACCAGCCCAAGCTCTACGAGGCGATTGCTACGCTCGAAGAGCAGAAGTGGTCAAAGCCCTACACCGAGAGCGGCAAGGGTCACGGCCGCATCGAGACCCGTACCATCTGGACCTCTTCAGAGGTGCCCGAGAGCGTGAGCTTCCCCTACGTCGCACAGGTCGTCAAGATCATGCGTAAGGTCGATGACGCGAAGACCAACACCAAACGCTACACCGAGACCGTCTATGCATTGGCGTCCAGTGCGAGCGCGAGCGCACCGGTCCTGCTCCACGCGAACAGAGGACACTGGGGTGTGGAGAGCCTGCACTGGGTGCGTGACGCGACGATGCGCGAGGACGCATCCAAGGTGCGCTCAGGGTCAGCGCCACGGGTGCTCGCAACCCTTCGCAACCTCGCTATCGGGGTGCTGCGCCTCGCAGGGGTGACCAACATCGCCCAGGCGCTTCGGCACCTGTCACGCCGACCAGGGTTCGCGCTCACCTTGCTTGGGGTCTGACAAAGCACCGAAAAGCAACAACAACCCACAATCCTGCGGTCTCGTTCGATTGACGCGCCCAAAATGACCTTACACACCGGTCGCATCCCACGCGATGAGTGCTCTTTCTGCGATCGAGCTCTCAGAACCCACCGGCGGCGGCTCCTGAGCCACACGAAGCGCCTGTCAATTACAGATAGCGTCATGTAGTTACGCCATGGTACTTTGCCCAACTCCCTGGCTGGACCGGCCCTGAGCTGGGCTGACCTCTCCGTCCAGCAGAGAATTAGGTCCCCAGGTTGCTCGAAGGGGACGCTCCGAGGCCAATTTCTGGGCCCTGGTTGCTGCTCAGTCCAACCGCTGAGGCTATTTATGCCCTACAGTTGCTTTCAGTGCCCGATAACCACTCTCCAGTTGCTGGATCGGCCCCAGTTCGGCTCGATAACGGTGCGCCTGTTGCTCAGGCACTCCCTCACCCGGCCGGTCGGCTGGCCGTCGCGACGCCGCAGACCAAGGCCGGTTTGTCCCGACAGGCCAAGGCTGGCACCGCCTTCCGGGTGGCGCCCAACGTCTACATCGTCGGTGCCACCCTGGCACCGGAGCAGGCCGTCGCCCATCACCGCACCGCCATCATCGGCGTGTTCTGGCCGGGCGCGGTCCTGAGCGATCGCACTGCCTTGACCGGCGGAATGCCCTTCGAGGGGTGGATCTTCGTCGTCCATCCGCACCCGGCTCGGCGCTCCGAACTGAAGCTGCCCGGGGTCACCGTCTCACCACGGGTCGGACCTGGCCCCCTTCCCGGCGATACGCCCATGCCCGACGGACTCCAGATCTCGGGTCCGGCGCGTCGACTCGTCGAAAACGTCAGCATCGCCGGACGCCCACCCCACGGACGTCCGAGTCGCCAAACGGGCACCGAAGTGGTCGAAGACGAGATCGACAAAGTGGCTCGCCAAGGTGGCGCGGGCGCGATCCAGAACGTCCTGAACCAACTCGACGCCATCGCTGGCCAGCTCCCAGCGGTGCCGGTTGAAGTAGTGCGGAGGCGCCTTGCCGCTGTCTTGGGATCGTTCAGCGAAGCGAAGCCGACGTCCGAGCGCCTCGCGGCGCGACTTTCCGGCGAGCCGTACGACGAGCACCGTATATCGATGTTCCGCGGTCTCGCCGAACTGCTCGGCGACACAGCGCCTGAGCCACGTCCTGCCCTGGGTGCACCGGAGCGATGGACATGGGAGCCGTTCTTTGAGGCGTACTTCTCGAACTTCATCGAAGGAACCGAGTTCGGTGTCGACGAGGCGCGCGAGATCGCGATCGACGGCGTCATTCCCCCCGAACGACCAGTTGACGCCCACGACGTTGCCGCCACCTACCGAATCATCTCCGATCCAGCCTCTCGTGCACTTGCGCCAGCGAGCGCAGACGAACTCCTGGACCAGCTTCGCGACCTGCATCGCGTCCTCTTGGCGGCGCGACCTGAGAAGCGACCAGGCGAGTTCAAGGAGCTGCGGAACTACGCCGGAGGCTATGCGTTTGTCGAACCGGATCTTGTCGTTGGCACCTTACGACGGGGTTTCGATCTGTTCAGCTCGGTCACCGATCCAATGCATCGCGCCGTGGCCCTGATGTTGCTGATCACCGAATGCCACCCTTTCGATGACGGGAATGGCCGACTGGCTCGCATCATGTCGAACGGCGTCCTCACGGCAGGCGGTCAGGTGCGGATCATCATCCCAACCATCTACCGCAGCAACTACCTGGCCGGGCTGGCCGGGGTCAGCAACGGCAACGGCCGAGGTGAATCCCTGATTGCCGTTTTACGATTCGCTCAAAAGTGGACAGCGGCCATCGACTGGACGACGTTCGAAGCCACCGACGAGCAGCTCCGACGACTCGATGTGTACATGGACCCCGGAGTCGCCGAAGCGTCAGGCATCCGCCTACGGCTGCCTGAGCCGACATGATGCACCCTCGCCACATTTGCGCCCAACCCGAGGCCCATGATCGGGAGTGGCACCTGAACCCCGCCAGGGCAACATGCTCCCGGCCGACGTACCTCTCCTCACGTCTGCAACATCCACGTTCGAAAGAACGGATCGTCTACCGACCACAGCCCGCCGTGCTCGACAAGGAACTCGGTTGTCTCCAATACAGTGAGCGCCTTCTTTACTGAGGAAGCATTCGCTACAGATGTGCGCGACACAAATGCTGCGCTGTACGGGGCTCGCTCGATTGCCTGCGCCAGTGCGATGAGCACCTTGCGCTGGTTGGCAGTGAGACGGCTCAATACGCTTGCATAGTTGCTCGCCTGGTGAGAGATCGCTTCTTCCATCCCCCGGACGACCTCCTCGACGCTGATCCGTCGATCGGCCAGCGCCCAGGCTTCGTAGGCCAACCGCTGGATGTCGTTTGGCACCGGGTAGGTGAGGCCGAGGATCTCGTTCCGGATTGCCACGGGGTGGACAGAGCACCGATAGCTAGGATCCGTCTGGCAATGCCTGGGTCACTGCAAGTACTGCATTGGACTTGGTTCGCCAGCACAGCTCAGCACCGGTCGCTGTTGCGGCCTGCCACAGGTCATAGCCGCAAAAGCCCCGGTCGACGAGGAGGAGCATCCCTTCTGTCAACCTCTTGAACAACTCGCGGGCCAACGTGGTCTCCCCGGTGGTGCACGGGCCGATCTCTGCTCCGATGATCGCGTGCGTACCGCATTCACTAAGCGCTACGACCCTGGCCTCGCAGAAAACCCCCCTCATCTCGCCGCGAGAACTTCCCGGCCGGCCGAAGCGGGCCTCGTTCGAGGTGGCATCGGTAGCGCGAGCACGGTCTGGTCGATCGCAACAAGACGTATCCCCCCTACCACGAGCCGGGTGACCCTTCGGTGCTTGTCGCCAACGCGACCCGTTAGAAGAGCATCTTCATCACCCCGTCACCGAGGCGGGCACGCGCCTCGGGTGATCGCCCCGCTGGTCGGCACTCGCCATGACCCTCGCCACCGGGCCATACGCTTCAGGCTGCCGACGAGCAACCGAGCAACCTCCTCATAACCCTCGCCAGCCCACAGGCACATCGCGAGCATGAAGTACGCCACCACTCGCGCACCCAGCAGGCGATCGCGCTGTTGCACCTTGCCCGCCCTCTTAAGCACGTCATCGATGAGCCCTGGCGGATATATCGAAGTCAGAACCCCGATAGCGATCCGATCCGTGAGGCGCTCGCCGTTCGAAACCTTGACCTGAGCGATCCTTGGCATGGGTCTACCTCACCATGCAAGGACCCTACCTAGGTAGTATTGGGGCTAAACCTACAGGAGCATCGGTGATAGCCTAAGGGTGTGGAACAGTCCGAGCTGGTGTTCTTAGTCGAAAACGCCCCCGAGGGCGGTTTCATCGCGCGGGCCTTGGGGGCATCTATCTTTACCGAGGCAGAAGACTTCGCAGCCCTGCGAGAGATGGTGCGTGATGCGGTGATCTGTCACTTCGACGACGAGGAGCGTCCCCGCGTCGTGCGCCTCCACATGGTAAGCGACGAACTGCTCGCCGTGTGAGGCTACCCCGCGAGGGTGTGCGACAAAATCGTAGGTGAGAACTTGACACTCGCTAATCTTCGGCCTAATCTGAGGGTAGGGCTACTCTCAGAGGAGGATGTTGATGAGTTCGAACCCGAGCCTGACCGATCTCGAAGTGCAGCGTGCCCAGCTGCACGCTGATCTCGTAGCTGTTGGTGACTTCCGTCCGGGCAGCCTGTCCGCGG
>JAJZXF010000019.1 GCA_021802485.1 Actinomycetes bacterium
AGGCTGGGCGCACAAGTGTGGAAGCTGAACGCGCTGAACTCGTCTCGTGAGTACGCTGCCTGCGCGCACACCGAGGCAGGAAACAGGAAGGGAACCCTCTTTTTGTGCAAGAGCTGCGCTCATCGTGTGCACGCGGACGTGAACGCAGCAGAAGTGCTCACGTCTCGTGGCTAGGTTGGCGAAGCCGCATGGCGCGGGGTGGGAATGCCGTTGAACCATCGCCCGAAGCCTCGGTTACGACGACGCAAGACAGATGTTGGGGCCGGGTCGGCTCCTTACGCGACAGCCGCGTAGGTCTTCTGACCGCGCGACTTGTTCAGCGACAGACCCTAAGGATTATGCTCGGTCTCGCCGCCGCTGGTTGATGTTGGCAAGCTGCTTGACCAACAGTGCGAGCCGCGAAACGTCTCCGGGCACACAACCAGGCCTACGAACTCATGCCAGATCAACATCCACCGCCGGAGATCTCAACCCACCAAAGCAGGCTCTTTGGCTCCGGCGAACGCCGAGGCGGTTGCTCAGGCAAGCCTCCTCTTGTTGTCCTTGTCCGACTTTCCATCCAGCTGGACAGCCGGGGCGCCCCGCGCCACAACCACAGGCACGAACCCATGGAGAGCGACCAACTCGCAATGCATGTCCTGCCTTGGCCTGCAGTCTAAGAATTGTGGGTACGAGCCCCCCAATCGGCCAAGAGTTCCACCTTCACCCCAGGTCTTGACATTGCATCAGTCAATGGGACCGCGTCCGTATTTCCGAGCGCCTCTGCCGCCATGGCCTTCCTGGGGGCATTCGCCGGCCGCAAGGCCGCTGCCTGCATCCGGTCGGTCTTCCAAAGCATCGCCGCGGACCATAGTAGCCAGCCGGGCTCCAGCCAGCTGATCACTCCTTTTTCAGCTGTCGAGACCACTATCCCGGGATACGGGCATGCATCCGCTGAGCGCCTGCTCTCCACCTCATACCAAGTTGCGAGCCGGACAGTGGCCTCATACGTCGCCATCATCGCGATTCGAAAGGGGCGCCTGCCGGCAAACATGACCATCACCAGCAGCCCATCTCCAGCGCCCGTCAAGATGGGCAATTCCCCAGCCGCGCCTGCTACCCGGAGGATAGGTCGGACACCTTGACTCTGTTCTCGCTCATAGCCATTCGAGACTCGCTGTAGCTGATGACGTCGCCAGGCGACCTGGGCTCGGCAACACCCCGACTGGTACTCTCGTTGCGATGGAGACCGTCAGTTCCCCCAAACACCGCGGAACGCCAATTCTTGCCCTTGTACTAGCAATCACGACCATCCTCGGAACCATCTCGACCGCGACCATGGCGACCGCTGCAACGACACAGGTGCGGCTTCCTGGCCTCACGATAACCGGATCTCAAACTGGACCCTGGTACACGGTGGCGCTCGGAGCCTCGCTCGCAAGGGGCACCGGAGCAACACAACAATCACTCGACTACGTCAATCGCGTGGCGACTGCTGAATCGCGCATTTACCCTGGGCTCGTGGTAAAGAATGTGAGCTGCGGGGGTGACACGGTGTCCGCATTGCTCCGGGGCGATCGATGCCGGCCTGCTGGCCAGACGCAGCTTGGCAACGCTCTCGCAATCCTACGATCCCACCCAGGCCATATCGCGTACATCACCATCGACATCGGCGCCGACGAGGTCCTGCCTTGCATCTCAGGGACAACCGTGAAACTCACCTGCGTCGCTTCGGCATTGGCTGAGATCCGCCAGAACCTGCCAACAGTCCTCACCGCATTACAGACCGCGGCACGGGGGGTCCCAATTGTTGGGGCCGTGTACTACGACCCCGAGCTCTACAGATGGCTTCTTGGCCCGCAAGGACGCGCCGCTGCCCTGCAGTTTCCCCGACTGCTAGCAATCCTCAACAGCACCCTCGAGAGCATCTACGCCTCGTCTGGAATCCCCGTAGCAAACTGGCAGGCTGCGTTCTATGCTCAGGACTCCTCCCAGCAGGCAACCTGGCAAGGCGTTCAGGTGCCGGTGAACGTAGCCCGTACCTGCGAGTGGACGCATGAGTGCGACACGGGCCATCTCGGCCAGAACGTCCATGCAAACGACGCGGGCTATGGTGTCCTGGCCGCTACGATCGAAAATGTCCTGACACAGCTCCGCCAGGATGCCTCGATGCCGGGTCGGTCGTGGCTCGCTGCCGCGGACGGTGGGGTGTTCGCTTTCGGCAGCGCTCGCTTCTTCGGCTCGATGGGCACTAAGCCGCTGAACGCCCCAATCGTTGGCATCGCTGCTGCACCTAACGGAAATGGCTACTGGCTCGCTGCCGCGGACGGTGGGGTGTTCGCCTTCGGCAGCGCTCGCTTCTTCGGCTCGATGGGCGCTAAGCCGCTGAACGCCCCAATCGTTGGCATCGCTGCTACACCTAACGGAAATGGCTACTGGCTCACTGCTGCGGACGGTGGGGTGTTCGCTTTCGGCAGCGCAGCGTTCTTTGGGTCCGCAGCTAGAATCTCCCTCACCAAGCATGTCGTCGCAATCGTCGCCTCGCCTGATGGTGCAGGCTATTGGCTTGTTGCCTCCGATGGGGGCGTCTTTACCTATGGCGACGCGGCGTTCTTCGGCTCCCTTGGAAGCCGACCCCTCAATCTCCCCATTGTGGCGGCTCATGTTACGCCTGATGGCAACGGATACTGGTTGGTCGCCTCCGATGGCGGGGTGTTCGCCTTTGGCGATGCCCAATATTACGGCTCCAGTGCAGGCCTTAAGCTCACTTCACCGATCTCAGCGTTCCTTGCAACCCTCAGCGGCAATGGCTACCGGTTGATTGCTTCCGATGGTGGAGACTTCGCATATGGCGGCGCACACTTCTCCGGCTCGCTGGCAGGCAGAAGGCTAAATGCGCCCATAGTGGCCGCAGCAACGCCATGAGAAAGACCCCTCTGTGGTCACAGGTGGATCGCCCACGCTCACCGGGGATGCCTGGGCTCGCTCGGCCTACGGCTTCAGCCGCGGGCTTTCGCCCCTACTCTACCCATGATCGCCAGACACTCCCGAAATGTCGACCAGTACGATCCCTGCTTGGCGCGTCATGCGTTGAACGCGCGAGGCAACTGAACGCCCACCTCGCTGCCTGGCGCGATTTGCTGCGAACACCCGGGCACCTCACGCAGTAGGATACGAATGACAAAGGAGGCAGACATGAGCGACAAATCTCCCCGCAAGAGGGCGTCCAAGAAGTCTGGAAAGACGTTAAAGGAAAAGCGCCAAGAGAAGAAGGTCAAGGGCCAGAGCCGCAAGGGTTTGGTGACCTGAAGAGCGCTAGCTAGTTTTTCGCGATTGGGTTCGCCGAACCTGATCAAGTGAACCTCCCCGCCATGGCGGACGAGGCTTCTACCCCTGCCGTCTGGCTTGGCTTGCCTCGCATCGCGCACATCACGCTACCGCGGCCAACGGGTCTCGCTCCAAAGAGCTGGTGGACGAGTTTGCTAGCTTCGGCTTGCACGACGTTTCCGCCGAGGCCTGGTTCCGGGCACTACTTGGGGTTATGGCCTTTCGGCGCTGCACCTTGTGGTGTGTGTTGCGCTGGTTAGGTGACCAACGCTTGACAGCCCGGAGATACGTGACTCCGATGACTATTTCCGCTCCTAGCAGGCTGTCGCAAAATGCATTGGGAGCGGAATGCCACCTGGGGTTTTGCCTTCGGAGACCGCTGTTTCGAGCCATTTTGCGACAGCCTGCTATAGCGACATATCTCCCATGTATCGCCTCCTGGAGGATATTGATCGCTCCAACAGCGTCGCGGTGACACGGCAGCGGCATCGTTGCTGTGACCTGTCGTGCTAAGCAAGCCGCCAGGTTAACCCACCGTGAACAAATGGTAACGTTAGAGTGAACAAGCGCCAAACGCAGTCTCGCTCGGTCGAACGTCGGCAACGAGCAACAGGTCCCGCCTATCGCAATTTGTCGATGGATGCTGCCTTGGCCGTCCAACAGCATCGCACGGTTGATCAATTACCAGTGAAAAGAACATGATAACCAGGAGGCAGCAAGACACGTATGACGCTCGCAGTTATCCTGCTCCTCGTCGCGCTTGGGTACGCCCTTCTGAACGGTGCCAACAACGGCAGCACGATTGTCGCGATCGCCACCTCATCGACAACCCTCCTGCCAGCAACCGCAATAGCGTTCCTGGCTGCCGGATTGGCATTTGGTCCGCTCGTCCTCGGTACGCTAGTAGCAAGGACCATCGCGAACCGCCTCGTCAACGCCACGGGGTTCACTGGCGAACTCACCTTCCTTGTCGGCATCGTAGCTGCCGTGTTGGTGATCGGGCTCCTCGCATGGCGCAAGCTGCCAAGCAGCTTGACACTTGCGACGATCGGGGGACTCGCTGGCTCCGCTCTCGCGGGAGGACTCCGCGTGAGTTGGACTATCAGCTTGCTCGCTGTAGCGCTTGCGATCACAGTGCCACTCGTCACCGGTCTCGTCGCGTTCGTCGCCTCGAAATTCCTGCCCGTAGTACTCACGATCGCTGGGAGACATGGACTGGATCGCCGCAAGCTAAGGTGGTTCCGCAATGCAAGCTTTGCCCTGCAAGCGTTGGCGTACGCGACAAATGACGGCCAGCGGATGATCGCCGTAATGCTCGTCGCACTGGGAACCGGATCGCAGCGAAACCCACTGAACTTTGAGGTCTTGGCTGCGATCGCCGCGGCGTTTGCCCTCGGTGCGGTTATCGGTACTGGCCGAATGGCACGCGGAGCCCCAGCCCAGATTGCACCAGGGAGCACCTTCGAGCGCTCCCTGGCCTCAGTCATCGCAAGCCTGGCGGCGTTCTCAAGCTCGGCCCTTGGAATTCCAGTCAGCATGACCCAGACAACGTCCGCCGCGCTTGTCGGGGCCCACACGACCTCAGGAAAGCACCGAGTTCGCTGGGAGGAGACGACAAAGCTACTGAGCGCGTGGCTCCTTACGCTGCCTGCATCTGCCGCTCTCGGCGCGCTTGGGACTCTCGTAACGATGTGGGTACGATGAGCATCTCCGGCGAGATGGACGGCATTAGCGACACAGACAGGACAACCGACTTCCCAAACTCCACCGAGAAGGTCAATGCAATTCCGGACGCTGATTCACCAAAGCGCGATGTCGGAGCATGGCGGGCGCGCCTTCGAAACCTGACCGGACGAGGTAGAGCTGATCTTCCGGCACATGTGATACGCCAAATCGACGCAACTCTTGATGCTGCAACCCTCGTCCAGAGCGTCGTGGAGTCAACCATGATGCTCGACTCCGCGACCGAGGCCATGCGCTCGGTCGAACATGCGGGCGATGAGGCTCGTGCCGAGCTCATCGTCGCCCTTTCGTCAGCGTTCAACACACCAATTGATCGAGAGGACTTGTTCCGCCTCTCGCGATCGACCGACGACGTCCTCGATAATCTCCGCGACTTCTTGCGGGAAGTGCGGCTATTTCTTCCGGCGGACCTCGTCCCATGCCGACCCTTGCTCGCCCCCGTTAGCGAGGGCCTTCGCCACCTACGGGAAGGAGTATCCTCAATCGCCGGTAAAGGGACGATCGTGGATCTCTCCACGCTCGCAACCCGAAAGGCAGGCACCGCTATCAGGCGAGGATACGAAGAAAGGCTTGCCGATCTGTTCGCTCAACCCATCAGCGCTGAGACCCTGAAACAACGCGAGCTCCTCCGGCGGCTCGATATCGTGGGTCTCCGACTGTGCGAGGCCGCGGATGCTCTCGCAGACGGCTGGTTGAAACGCGGCCGATGACCACTCCTGCTTAACCGTGGGAGCCTGGGGCTCAGCGGGCATTGACCCCTCGCTTAGGAAAGGGGGTTGCGGCCGCAATCCAGCTCAAACTCCACTACGGGACATCGGCTCGAATGCGATCGCCAGCGGGATCGAACAGTGGCGAACTCGCGACGACACCCTCGATCCACTCCCCAAAGACGAGGATCTCAACCCTACCGCCGGGCTCCGCAAGATGCGCCGGCAAGTAAGCATTCGCAATCGAACAGCCAACACTGTAGCCGAGACCACCAGACGTCACGCGCCCGACAATATCCCCTCGAACTCTCACGGGTTCGTTCCCGAGCACGACAGAGCGCAGGTCACAGAGGGTAATACAGGCGAGTTTGCGAAACGCTCCATGATCGCTACCTCTGTCGCTGACTTGAGCAGCGAGCGCATCACTTCCGATGAACTCGGAACTCAAAGCCTTGTCCGTGCGCACGCAGAACCCGAGCCCAGCCTCGAACGGATTGTCATCAGGGGTAATGTCGGAGCCCCAGACGCGGTATCCCTTTTCCAGGCGAAGGCTGTCGATTGCACGGTAGCCGCAGGCGACGAGGCCATGCTCTTGACCCGCAACCCACAGAGTCCGCCACAGCGTCGCGCCGTACTCCGGCGAGCAGTACAGTTCCCATCCAAGCTCGCCGGCAAAGGTCACTCTCAGCGCAAGTACCGGCACGCTCCCTACGGTGGTCTCGGCGCTCGTCATGTACCCGAAGCCCGCGTTCGAAAGGTCCATTGGGGTAATTGGTGCGAGCACGTCGCGCGCACGTGGTCCCCAGAGCGCGAAGCAAGCATAGGACCCTGTCACGTCCCGCACGTCCACCGAATCGTCCGCGGGAGCGTGCTGGAGGATCCAGTCGAGATCGTGATTGCCGAAGGAGGTTCCGCTCACTATGAGGAACCTGTTGTCAGCGCGCTGGGTGACGGTGAAGTCTGCCTCGATCCCACCTCTCGAGTTCAGCATCTGGGTGTAGGTTACCCGTCCCCTTCCACGCACAACGTGGTTGTCGCATAAATGCTCGAGGAGATCGCTCGCCCCCGGTCCCGAGACTTCGATCTTCGCAAACGACGACTCGTCAAAGAGCCCGACTGACGACCGGGTAGCGAGATGCTCTGCGGGGATTGCCGTAGACCAGTGATGTCCAGCCCAACCTCGCGGACGCAGGTGCTCGTAGCTCTCGGAGGCGTTCGACTCGTAGTAGTTGACACGCTCCCATCCCGACTTCTCGCCAAAAACTGCACCGTGAGCACGATGCCACTCGTACGCGGGAGACACTCGCAGCGGCCGGCCAGCTGTGCGCTCATGGTTCGGGTAACGGATGTCGTAGTAGGTCTCGTAGTTCTCCCTCACCCGCTCGAGTGTGTACGTAGGCGAGCGATACTGGTGCCCAAACCTGCGCACGTCCATCTCCCAGAGATCCATCCCCGGCTCGCCATCGAGAATCCATTCGGCCATCACCTTGCCGATCCCGCCTGCACCGGCAATGCCGTGCGCGCAGAACCCCGCGGCTACGAAGAAGCCGCGCACCCCGGTCTCCCCAAGGCAGAACTCATTGTCGGGGGTAAAGGCCTCGGGGCCGTTGATGAGCTTGCGGATCGGGAGACCCTCCATTATGGGAGCACGCACTTCAGCTCCCCGAGCGATCTCCTCGAAGCGATCCCAGTCCTCTTCAAGGAGCCTGCCATTGAAGTCACGAGGCACGCTGTCAAGCTTGTTGTCATCGAGAGCGAATGGCATGGATCGGCGCTCGTAGCCGCCCATGAGCAAGCCACGGGCATCCTCGCGGAAGTACACGAGTAGGTCCGGGTCCCGAAGGGTCGGCAATCTGAGGCGATCATCCATTGAACGGAAGCCTTGCGTCACCAGGTACTGGTGCGAGAATGGCACAATCGGCAGGCGCACCCCTACCATGCGGGCGATCTCTGAAGCGTACATGCCTCCAGCGTTCACCACGATCTCCGCCTTGATCACACCCCTCTCGGTCCTGACCGCACGCACGCGGCCGCGATCCGTATCGATTCCCGTCACCCTGGTGTAGGGACGGATCAGCACCCCCGCCTCACGGGCCGAGCGTGCGAGCGCATGAACGAGTTGCGAGGGATCGAGATAGCCATCCGTCGGAAGGTACGTAGCGCCAAGCACGCCGGTAGGGTCCATGAACGGGAAGCGCTCCTGTGCCTCTGCGGCCGATATCTCCTCCAGCGGGAGGCCGAAGGTCCGTGCCCAGCCCACTTGACGGCGGAGCTCCTCGAGACGCTCGGGGGTCGAGGCGAGACGGATCCCGCCGCTCTCGACCCAGCCGGGATCGGTATCTCGGTTCCCCGCGAGCTCGCGGTAGAGTTCGACCGAGTACATCATCATCTTCGTCAAGTTGACCGTGGAGCGCAACTGTCCCACCAGCCCCGCAGAGTGAAACGTGGAGCCGTTGGTAAGCTCGTCTCGGTCCAGAACCACCACATCCGCACAGCCCATAGCCGCGAGGTGGTAAGCGATGCTAGCACCTCCAACCCCGCCACCAATGACTACTACCCGTGCGGACTCAGGCAGCTCCTGATCAGCCATGCGAACCTCCTTCACCTAGGTCAATGTTCCTGCCTGGACCGGTTGCGAGCATCGGGATGAGCCACTCGGCAACCTCTTCGTCGAGGCGATTCACGATTCTGGTGGCCTCGCTCGCGAGCAAGGCCGGATCTGCGGTCCCCACAACTCCAACGCAAGGCATCCCTGCAGCATTCGCGGCGCGAGCTCCAGCAATCGAATCCTCAAAAACGACTACCTCGCAAGCATCGAGGGTGGCAAACACCTCGCGCGGCGCTAGTGCGCGCAGCGCTGCGAGCGCTATCTCGTACCCCTCGGGATCTGGCTTGCCACGGACGACGTCATCGCCTGCGACGACTACTCGGACATCCAGAGCCAGCCCAGCCGCTTCGATAGCTGCGTCCACCTCCGCGTGCACTGCTCCGGTGACCACGCCCACCGGCACGAGACGTGCAACCTCGCGCACCAGATGCACCGCACCGGGGCGGATCCTCGGCCGCTTTAGCACCTCACGGCAGTAGCGCCGTGTCTTCTCCTGCTGTAGAAACGACGCAAGCTCCGTATCACCGCCACGATCGTGCATCTCGAGAATGGTTTCGACAATCTCGGCATCGCTGAGCCCCGCCAGCGACCGGTAGTACTCGTCGGCATCCAGAACCACACCAAGGTACTCGGAGAATATCGAGCTAAAGAGCTCGCAAAGTAGTGGCTCATCGTCTGAGAGCGTCCCGTTGAAATCAAGTAACGCTGCCCGCACCGCCTGAGCCGCTGTCACCCAGCCTTCCTCGCCAGTAGCGATCCTGCGTCGTTGTAGCGATCACCCATCTTCACAGCCTGGAACCTGACATCGCAACATCTTGGAGCAGTCCATCAAGGTCAGGCCCTTCAAGTTCGGCAACCGCACGATCGTACTTTTCCATACCCCAGCTCCAGAAGTCGAAATCAATCTGTGCGACGCTCGCCTGGATGGATGCCCAGAGCGTCCATCCGTACTTGGACATGAGTCCCCACAACCGCGCTCGGGCCACCTTCTCTCTCAATGCCGCACCACTCAGCCCGTAGTAGTAAGCGACCAGGCTCTCGAGCTGTTCTCGAGAAAGGTTCGACTCGCTCCAGATATTGCCGAGCTCAAAACTAGGTTCGTTGTTGCCCGAGTACTCGTAGTCGATGATTCGGACCCGTTCGCCGTCATCAATGAAGTTCTCTGCGAGTAGATCGTTGTTGCATGGAACAAGCTTCTCGGGACGCTCCGACATTGCCTTGCGGATCACAGCGATCCGATCGTCGAAGTCAAGATAGCCCTTCGGAAGGCGAAAGCCGCGCTCGAGCACCAGGCGCAGGTAGCCCTGCTGCACGGCAAACATGTTGAAGTCATTGCGGAACCGGCGCGCCCGGTGCAACACCCTACATGCCTGTGCAACGCGCTCCAGGCAGTCGCACTCACGAAGGTCCTTCGCCGAGAGGGTCCGCCCCTCCAAGTGCGCGATCACCAGCACATACGGATCCTCCATGTGGTCGACGACTGGCGCTCCCACACCGGCCTCTGCTGCAGCAATCGAGTTTTCGTACTCGTTTACGCGGTCGATAGCGAGGAGCCCGGACGTCTCGGGTGCGATGCGGACCACAAGGTCAGCCGAGGACGTCCTAACCCTGTAGTTCTCGTTCGTGAGCCCACCGGACAGGCGCTCGATGGAGATCACCGGCCCCACAAGGAGCTCCAGCCGGGCAAGAACACGGTCGAGCCTATCAGCTGACACCCGTCGATCAGAGTCGATCACCGTCCGATACTGTGAGATTTCCATCCGGGAGCTTCGATGCCTCACACGGGTGCTACGCCAGAGGCCGGCTCAGGCCCTGTGTTCGCTGTGTTCTCGGGCTCTGCGTTCTCAAGCACTATATTCTCAGCCCCCATGCGCTCGAAAGCCGCTGAGATCCGCTCGAGGGTCTTCGCTCGACCGAGAACTTCGAGCGACTCGAACAGCGGCAGCCCTACGGTAGCTCCCGTGACTGCGACCCTGATAGGTGCCTGTGCCTTTGCGAGCTTCATGCCCGCGTTCTCAGCGATCTGAAGTGTAGCCTCACGAATGGGTTCCTTGGCCCAGTCACAACACCTGTACGCGCTAGCCGCCGCGTCCAGGATTGCCTTCGAAACCGGAGAGCGCATCACCTTCTCCCACGCGACCTCTTTGACCTCGGGCAAGTCCACGAAGAGGAATCCAACCATTTCCGGAACCTCCGCGAGGGTGCTCACCCTCTCTTGCACGAGGGGTGCAAGCTGGCGAAATGCGTCAACCTCAAGGGAGCGGGACTGCGTCACCAGCCCAGCGAGCCACGGAAGGCACGTGCTCACGAACTCCTCTCCGGCCATTGCCCTCAGGTGCTCTCCATTGAAGTGGGTCAGTTTGCGAACATCAAAAAATGCTGGCGAGTGACTCACGTCCTCGAGATCAAAGCTCGACACGAGCTGCTCAATCTGCATGATCTCCTCGCCTCCCGGAGGGCTCCATCCAAGCAGCGCTAGATAATTGCAGAACGCTGACGACAAGTAGCCCTGATCTCTATAGAGATCAACCGATACCGGATCACGACGTTTCGACAGTTTCTGGCGCCGCTCGTTGACGAGTATCGGCAGATGCGCAAAGACCGGCAGCTCGGGCCCACCGAGCGCGTTCCATACGAGCACGTTCTTCGGAGCCGACGGGAGGAGATCCTCCCCCCTGATGACGTGCGTTATCCGCATCTCGATGTCATCAACCACATTTGCGAGCACGAAGAGAGGAGCACCTGTCGACTTTGTAAGCGCAAAGTCCTCGATCGACGAGCAGGCAAACTCAACATCCCCCCGGATCAGGTCCCTGACCACCACATTTCCCTCGTCAGGAACCCTGAAACGCAACAAGCGTCCTGGCCCCGGCGCGAGGCCTCGGTCCCTGCAGTAGCGATCGTAGCCCGGCGTTGTAGCCTGCTTCGTGCGCCTCAGAACCTCATCGCGCGTACAATCGCAAGCATAGACCTTACCAGCGGATACGAGCTTTTCGATAGCTGCTGCGTAGAGCTCACCGCGCTCGGACTGGCGATAGGGTCCTTCGTCAGGCTCCAGACCAAGCCAGGAAAGCGCCGAAAAGATGCCGTCCACCCACTCCTCACGGTTCCTCTCGGCATCGGTATCCTCGATCCGAAGTATGAACACACCGCGGTGCCTTCGAGCAAAGAGCCAGTTAAACAAAGCAGTCCTAGCACTGCCAACATGGAGGTAACCGGTCGGCGAGGGAGCAAACCTGACCCGGGGAGCACCGATCGGGTCACTCTGGGCGCGACTGACGTCCGAATACAATGCCTCGCTCACCACCCGCGCTTTTTGGCCCACAAGCGAACTCGCGCACAAACTATAAGGCTCACGTGAACTGAATCACCTGGCGGATTACCTCGCCCTTTCGCATAGCATCGAACGCATCGTTCACCTGTGAGATATCCAGCCTACGAGAGATCATGCCTTCCAGATCCAGCCGGCCTGCCCGCCATAGATCGATGATGCGGCCAAAGTCGCTGCGGACATCCGCAGAGCCGTAGAAGGTGCCAAGGATCCTCTTTTCCATGTAGAACAGCTCGAAGGCACTCAGCTCCACCATGTCGTCGGAACGTCCCGCACCCACGATCACCGTCGTGCCTCCACGTCGAGTCGCGTCGTAAGCAGCACGTATGGTCTGGGACAGACCGATCACCTCGAAGGCATAATCGAAGCCGTCACCGCCGGTAATCTCATCCGAGACGCCCATCAGGTCCGCGGCAAGAACCGCGTGGGTCGCGCCAAAGCGCTTAGCATCCTCGAGCTTCGCCGCCACGGTGTCCACTCCCACTATCGCGGCTGCGCCTGCAACGCGGGCCCCCTGTATGGTCGAGATTCCGACTCCGCCGCAGCCGAATACCACCACCGAAGAGCCAGGACGGACCTTCGCACAGTTCACCGCAGCACCAACCCCGGTCGTCACCGCGCAGCCGATGAGCGCCGCAATGTCGAAGGGGACATCGCTCGGTATCGGGACCACCGCTTCAGACGGAAGGACCACCTGCTCTGCAAAGACGCCGGTCCCGCCAAAACCAAAGGCCATAGTGTCCGCGTACTTGAACCTCGGCATAAGGCCCACGCCAAACATGATCTTGCTGCAAAGGTTCGCCTGGCCACCCAGACAGAACCGGCACGAACCACACGGTGGCGCCCAAGCGATGATCACATGATCCCCTTCGGACACGTTGCGCACGCCATCACCTACAGCTAGCACCTCTCCAGCGCCTTCGTGCCCCAGCACCGCTGGGGTTGGCTGTGGAAGAACGCCGGTTATTGCCGACAGGTCGGAGTGGCACACCCCAGCCGCGGCAATTCGCACCAGAACCTCACCCGCGCCAGGACCCACGACCTCAACATCGTCGCGTACCTCAAGAGCATCATCTCCAACGTCCCTAAGAACAGCTGCACGCACTTGCCTACCTCCGTCAACTCCCAATACCGCGACACTGCGGATTCAAGGACAACCCGGGCCCTAGGATACTCCCGCGCTCCTTGCTGTGTTAGCCCACACGGGATTTCCGATCCCCCAGCAATGTTCCCATCGAGCGCGCTTGAGATCATTGCTAGCCGACTCAGTCGCATCCCGCCAAAACAAGACCGCGACCTCTCGGCAGCCTGCGATGCATCCCAATCGCCGCCAGGCTCCGCATTCCAAGTGAATGCGGATCAGCCGCGATTGCCAGCCGGGACGTAACGCCTGCAGGGCTCGCCTCGAAGTGATGGACAGGCTGGCTGCGCATCACTTGGCACCAAACCAGGGACTACTGCTAGCACAAGGCTTGACGGCCTGAGCCCACCGAGAGCAACGGTGTCGAGAACCTTTCCGCGGGTCTGGAACGTGTCGAAAGCCCACTCCGGGCGATCGCCGCCAGGAGCGCTCAATGTTATGCGGATTCGCGACCCAGCTCGAAATGCATACGCAATCGGGTCGATCGGGATCCGCACCTCCACAAACCTTCCACGTGGAAGCGGGCGAGCAGTTGACGCGAGGTAGGTCGGGACTGGATGCAGTGCGCTGGATGCACGCCTGTTCAGAGCACGGTCGCTTGCACGAAGAAAGCCCGAGGTGATGTACATCTCCTCTCCATCCGGGCGAACCTCGGATATCGTCGCCTGGATGTCTGTGTTCGCCGCTGTCGATGCGAGCATCAAATTCAGGCTGGCCGGACCGACGACGACCATGTCATTGCGGAGGGGCGCCGATATGAACCCCAGCCCCTCGCTTCCCACGACCGGAGTCCAATCGTAGGGAGGCTGTGCGCTCCATGGGTTCGCAGAAGGAGCGAGATCAGTCGCGGGCCTCAAAGCCGGATTCGGTCGGAACGACGCGCTGCTCGAGCCTGGGCGTCTCGTGCTCAGCTGACCACCCGCGCCGAGGTAGAACGTGGTCGCTATCGCCCTTCGCGGTGGCCAGGTGGAGAAGCCTTGCTCCCATTCCGGCTGCATCGCGCCCGGACCAAGGCTGCCCCCGCCGTTGTCGAACAGAACCCGTACCCGTGGATCATTCTTGACAAAGGCAGCGCGCGCTACTGCGAGGCTCTTCGCGTGGGTGAAACGCAGCGGCGGAGGCGTTTCAGCCCTTATCCCGGTAACCGTCGAGTAAAGCTTCTCTGCGAGAAAGTCGAAGTTCGCTGGCTGCGAAGGGACCACATCCGCGACGTACAGGTCGAGGAACTCCAACCAACGGGATAGGATCGCTGGACCGAGGGAGTCGATATGGGTGCCATTAATCATCGTGACCCATACCCGCCGGTCACCCGCAAGCGCTGGGATGATGCCAGGCCACTGCGGTCCCGTCTCGTCGTCCTGGAGAGCACCAGCCAGAAAGACAGGAACCTTGATGTGCCTCGCCCACGCAGTAGGCGAACGAGTAGCGAAGAAGCTTGGAGTCTCGTAGTGGCCGTTTTTCAATAGCAAGGCGATATCTCGCGTTTGGAGATGCAGCGCCTGGTCCGCAATGCACTGGCGGTCGCCGGCTGCCACCAGCGCCTTCGCATAAGCATCGCCACCGGAAGGCGCAGCGCCCGCATCCTTGACGCGTGCAGCGATCCAGGTTGCAGCGAAGCCATTGTTCAATATGCCACCCGGAACCCCCGTATCGTACAGGTTGTTAGTCACACTCAACGGGGCAATCGCAGCGAGACCGGGAGGGTCTGCTCCAGCGACGAACAGCTGTGAAATTCCCGAGAACGAGATGCCCACCAGCCCTACCTTGTGATTCTTCACCCAGGGCTGCGAAGCGACGATGCGCACCGCGTCGTATCCATCGTAGGTGGTGTTCAGGCCGAACAGGTCGAATGCACCGCCTGAGCATCCGGTGCCACGCATCTGTAGGCTCACGCTAGCGAAGCCCAGCAATGGGGCCATGACCGAGCCGATGATAGTCGCCGTGCTCGGCAACAGCGGGTTCGATAGGTTCGCGCCAGGAGTAGCAAGGGCGTTTGCGAGGTTCCCAGGTGCTGCAATCGAGTAGCCTGAGTACTCGATCACCGTTGGGAACGGACCGTCCGCAAGAGTCTTTCCCGGTGGCAGGCGCAGCGTCGCCGCGAGCTTCACCCCGTCGCGCATGGTGATGTAATTCAAGCCCTCTTGCATGTGCTGGGATGAGTAGAAGCTCTCAGGTGGCGTGTCATGTACGCTCAGCACTCTGAACGCCCGCGTCCCAAAGACCTTGCGCTGCTCGACAGCTCTAAAGGTGTACCCCCGCCCAGGCGCAAGACCCCGGACGATCAGGCTCCCGAGCCGGTCAGCAACACCAGACCCCGCGACGTGCCCCGACGCGTCGACTGCAAGGAGCCTTTCACCCGGGCTCGCACCGAGCACATACGCCTCGTCAATAGACCCATGGCCAGTAAAATCAGCTCGCGCTGTGATTGCTGGAGCAACGCCACGAGGAGCAGCGAGGCTTGCTGGTGAACCCCTAGGAGCTGCGCAACCAGCCAGCAGCCCGCCGGCCAGCGCTACCGCCAGCAGTGCCCAGCGGCTCCCGGCGAAACCAGTCAGCGGATGTGAACCCCAGAGATGGCGCGCGAGATGATTAGGCGCTGTATCTCAGAAGTTCCCTCAAAGATCGTGTAGATCTTCGCGTCTCTGTGCCAGCGCTCCACCGGGTAGTCCTTCACGTATCCGTACCCACCAAGAATCTGGATCGCCTGCTCGGTTACCCACACTGCGGTCTCGCCTGCAAAGAGCTTCGACATGGACCCCTCCCCGTTCTCAAAGCTCTTGCGATTGGCCGCCATCCACGCAGCACGATGAACCAGCAACCTAGCAGCGTCGACGTTCATCTTCATGTCCGCGAGCTTGAAGGCGATTGCCTGATTCTCGATGATCGCGCGACCGAACTGCTTGCGCTCCTTCGCGTACTCGAGCGCGTACTCATACGCGGCTCGCGCTATGCCAACTGCCTGGGCGCCAACAAGTGGACGCGACGCCTCGAAGGTGGCCATTGCTGCTTGAGAGCTGGAACGCTTGCCCTCGCGCGCACGGCTCAGCCGCTCGTCGAGGCGCTCCTTGCCGCCAAGAAGGCACCTACCTGGGATGCGGCAGGACTCCAGGATCACCTCAGCTGTATGGGAGGCCCGTATGCCCATCTTCGAGAACTTCTGCCCCTGGCGGATACCAGCGGTTCCAGAAGGCACCACGAAGCTTGCCTGACCCCGGGAACCGAGCTGTGGATCCACCGATGCCACGATCACGTGCAGGTCTGCAATGCCTCCATTGGTGATCCAGGTCTTCGTCCCGTCTAGTGTCCAGGTATCAGATGCCTCGTCATACACCGCCCTCGTGCGAAGTGAGCTGACATCAGAACCTGCATCGGGCTCCGTCACCGCAAAGGCAGCGAGCTTCACGTCGTCAGGGGTGCCGAAGCACTGGGGAACCCACTCAGCAACCTGCTCAGGCGTCCCAGTGGCGTAAATTCCAGCAACCGCGAGCGTGGAACCGAAGATCGCGAGGCCAATGCCCGCATCTCCCCACGTAATCTCCTCGCTAATCAATGGGAACGTCAAGCCAGTCGGATCCAGGTAGCAGTTTGCGATGAAATCGAACGAGTACAGTCCGACCTTTGCAGCTTCCTGGATAATCGGCCAGGGCGTCTCCTCGCGTTCATCCCACTCTTGTGCAGCTGGTCTTATGACGCTCTCTGCAAAGTCATGGACCCACTTTTGGACCTGGAGCTGATCCTCGTTGAGCTCCAGCGAGAAATCGGACAAAGTCTCACCTCGTACGTAGATTGATATGGAGTTCTATTCTTTAGGCTAGCCGAAGACACCTTCGGCTCCCCTACTCGACATTCTGTGACAGCTGGTCCCCTGATAGCAGCACCGAGCTACCACAGCGAGCGACCATGCTCAGCCATCAGGTGACAGCCTCCGGTCGCGACGACCCGCGGCTGCAACTAAGGCTACTCCTACTAGCGCTGCGGCCACCAGATAGCTCCCGCTCGCGCCGAGAACCGCAAAAACCACTCCCCCAGCCAGCGGTCCTGCGGTCCTCGCCAGGCTGACAATTCCCTGCTGCGTGCCGAGAACACCTCCGCTAGCGCCAGCGGATCGGCAAGCAGATATCACCGCGGCAAGCATTGGCGCGGTCAATGCCTGGCCGAGGGCCAGAGCACCTACAGCACACGCGACGCCAACAAGTGAGTGGGCCTGTGAAAGCACTACGAGCCCCAAGAGCACGCAGGACAAGCCGACCCTGATGCCCGAAGGCTCGCCGAGGGCCCTCACCACCCGCTTGATCAGGCCCACTTGCACACACACGATCACGATGCCGACCGCTGTGAAGATGACCCCGATACCAGCGAGTCCCGTACCGAAGCGCCCGTTGACGAACAGTGGAAGTGTCGTCTCGAAACCGCTGAAGGCGACCGTGAGGAGGAAGCTCACCGCTAGCCACCACAACAGGCGATTACGACCGGGCTGTACTGCAGGAGCCTGCATGCGATCTTCGTGAATGGGTTGCACATCGTTCGCATGACGGGTCTCGGTGAGCTTCCACGCGGCTATGCACGCATTCACGCCGGCAACAACGCCGGCAACGAGGAAGGGAAGCCTCTCGCCACCCAGCGCAGCGAGAGCCCCGAGAGCAGGACCGATCACGAAACCTACGCCGAAGGCCGCGGACAAGAGCCCGAATAGCCGCGCCCTATCCCCCGGCTCGGTCACATCTGCAACCGAGGCCCTTGCCACAGCAACACTAGAGCCTGACGCACCGTCAAGGATCCGCGCAGCAAAGAGAACCCACAGGCTAGGCGCCAATCCCGTCGCCACGCTTGCGAGTGCGGTCCCTATCATGGACAAGACGATCACCCGCTTGCGCCCGTAGCGATCCGACAGCCGGCCTAGCAGCGGCGCAAAGATGACTTGCGCAGCCGAGAACGAGGCTACAACCGCGCCGATCACAGCTGGTGACGCTTGAAAGTGCTTCGCGTAAAGCGGGAGCAGGGGAAACACGATCCCGAACCCCACGAGATCAGTCGCCACGGTTATCCAAAGCACCCCGAAGCCAGCTGGCAACCCAGTCCTTGGGCGCTTTACCTCCCTATTCCCAAGGCTCACAGCTGAAGTCCCGCGATAGACATTTCCTCGATTCAAGCCGAAAAACAGACGCTAGTGCCTTCGCCGCAGCTCACTGCCGCCCGGGAGGTCCTCCACCACCCAACCGCTATCGTAGAGCTCGTCCCGCAGCCGATCAGCGAGCTGGAAGTCCTTTGCCCTGCGAGCGAGGTCCCTTCGACGGAGGAGATCTGCGCTCTCAGAGTCCACATCCTCACCACCCCCGTTCACGAACAGCCCGAGCGATGCGAGCAGCGACGCTGCTAGCTGAGCTATCGCCGAGGCGCTCTCAGGCCCGCTAGCTCCTGTGTTCGCTGTACGAACAAGATCGAAGATCCCCGAGATCGCTGCCGGGGTGTCGAGGTCGTCATCCATGCGACGGACAAAGCTCGCTATATGGGACTTGAGCTCTTCGGAGATCGCCCGATGGTCCCCCTTTTGCTCGTGCTCACTGCGATCACACGCTAGGTCCATACCACGAGGTGTGATCCCGAAGCGTCGGGCCATAGCGTCAAGGCGCGCGAGCGCTACTCCCGCGGCAGAGATCGTCTCCTCGGTAACCTCCAAAGGGGACCGGTAGTGCGACTGGAGCACGAGGAGTCGCAACGCTCTAGGGTCTGCACGCTCCAGCAGGTCTGCGAGCGACGTATAATTACCCGACGACTTTGACATCTTCTCCCCAGCGATCTCGACGAACGCGTGATGCATCCAATGCCGGGCGAATGGCCTTTGGAGCGCAGCAGCCTGAGCACGTTCGTTCTCGTGATGCGGGAACTGCAGGTCGAGCCCGCCGCTGTGGATGTCAAACCCGTCTTTGAGCAGATCTAGCGACATCACGACACACTCTGTGTGCCAGCCTGGACGTCCGGAACCCCACGGTGAAGCCCATGCTGGCTCGCCAGGCTTTGCACGCTTCCAAAGCACGAAATCCACGAGGGAGCGCTTTGTGGGATCCCTTTCAACCCTCGCTCCCATCTTCAGCGACTCAAGGCTCTGCTTCGCGAGCAACCCATAGTCACGAACCATCTCCGCCGAGAAGTACACCCCGAATTGCGTCTCGTATGCAAAGCCTGCGTCGACCATCTTCGCGATCGCCTCGATCATCTGGCCTACGTACTCGGTCGCATGCGGGGCCTCAGTCGGACGCAGCACCCCAAGCTGGTCCATCGCTGCCCACCAGACTGCTTCGTTCTCCTCTGCGACCTCTGAGGTGCTTCGATCCTCTTCAGCGGCGCGCTGGATGATCTTGTCGTCGATGTCGGTTACGTTCGACACGTGATCCACTTGGATCCCCTTGGCCTCGAGGTATCGCCGCATTACGTCATAGACGAGTGCAGAGCGCCCGTGTCCGAGATGCGGGACATCGTAAACCGTCGGACCGCACACATATAGTGCTACCTTTCCGCTCTCGCGGGGAACGATCTCTGTGACCTTGCCAGCAGCAGTGTCGTGAAGGCTGAGCACGCATGTACGATAGCCTGACAATGACGCGGAATCACGAAGAGCCACCCCTGCTGCCAGCAAAGGAGCCAGCAGTACCATCCAAACCCTCACTAGACGGCTTGGAGGACGCATGGTCTGCCCGCTGGGAGGCGGGCGGCACCTACCGCTTTGACACGAGCGCACCGAAAGAGCGTGTCTTCTCGATCGACACGCCACCACCGACAGTCAGCGGTTCCTTGCACATTGGCCACGTACTCTCCTACACCCACACAGACGTGATCGCTCGCTTCCAGCGCATGAGCGGAGCAGAGGTCTTCTACCCGATGGGCTGGGACGACAACGGGGTGCCGACCGAACGCAGAGTCCAGAACTACTACGGCGTGCGCTGTGACCCGAGCATCGCCTATGACCCGGACTTCACGCCACCGGAGCGCCCGGGGAAGTCTCCGCTACCAATATCACGACCAAACTTCGTCGAGTTGTGCCATCGCCTCACCGCAGAGGACGAAAAGGTATTCGAGCACCTGTGGCGCTACCTTGGCCTCTCGGTCGACTGGACGATGACGTATGCGACGATCGATAAATCCGCCCAGCGCGTCTCACAGCTCGCCTTCCTTAGACTACTCGAAAGCCGCAGAGCGTACCGGGCCGAAGCGCCGACTCTATGGGACGTCGACTTCGCGACAGCGGTGTCGCAGGCCGAGCTAGAAGACCGCGAGATCCCCGGTGCCTACCATCGCGTTCGCTTCGATGTTACCCACGCCGAGGGCTCGCTGGCATCTGGTGTCGAGATAGAGACGACACGCCCGGAGCTGATCGGAGCATGCGTGGCTCTCGTGGCAAACCCAAAAGACGACCGCTACAGGCCGCTGTTCGGACAAACGGTGACAACACCGCTGTTTCGCACAGAGGTGCCCGTGCTCGCACATCCGCTCGCTGACAAGGACAAGGGGAGCGGAATAGCAATGGTCTGCACGTTCGGTGACGTGACAGATGTCATCTGGTGGAGGGACCTCCATCTCCCGACCCGAACAATGATCGGGCGCGACGGCCGCATCGAGGCTGTGCGCTGGGGAGCTCCCGGTTGGGAATGCGCAGATCCACCCGCAGCACAAGCCACTCATGACGAACTGGCAGGCCTAGCTATAAAAGCAGCTCGCTCGCGCATGGTCGATATGCTCCGGGACCACTGTCACCTGATTGGAGACCCCCGGCCGATCACCCACGCAGTCAAGTTCTTCGAGAAGGGCGAGAGGCCGCTTGAGATCGTCTCAAGCCGTCAGTGGTTCATCAAGCTCCTCGACCTGAAGCCGCGGCTCGCAGAGCTCGGGCACGAGCTGAATTGGCACCCCCAGCATATGGAGGTCCGCTACCAATCCTGGGTCGAGGGGCTCGCGAGCGACTGGAACGTGAGCCGCCAGCGCTTCTTCGGGGTCCCCTTCCCCGTTTGGTATCCGATCGACGAGCACGGCAACGTCGATCACGATCACCCGATCGTGCCAGGCGACGACGCTCTCCCGATCGACCCCTCAACGGACACTCCGCGTGGTTTCACCGAGAACGAGCGGGGGATCCCCGGGGGCTTCATTGGCGATCCTGACGTAATGGACACCTGGGCGACCTCCTCGCTCACCCCACAGATCGCGGGCCGGTGGCTGGATCAGCCCGAGCTGTTCGAAAAGGTCTTTCCGATGGACCTGCGCCCACAGGGCCAGGACATCATACGCACCTGGCTCTTTTCCACAATCGCGCGATCCGAGCTCGAGCATCACTGCCTCCCCTGGAGGAATGCCGCGATATCGGGCTTCGTTCTCGACCCAGATCGCAAGAAGATGTCCAAGTCCAAGGGCAACGCCGTCACGCCGCTTCCGCTACTCGAGGCCCACAGCGCTGACGCGGCGCGCTACTGGGCCGCAAACGGCCGTCCAGGTGTTGATACTGCGGTAGACGAAGGCCAGGTGCGAGTCGGAAGGCGCCTTGCGATCAAGATCCTAAACGCATCACGGTTCGTACTGAGCCGGATTGCCGACCTCACGAGCAGCTCTGCTGGAACCTTCGATCGTGGCCTGAGCCCTGGATCAACTGAGATACCTGCAGCTATCCAGGTCACCGAGCCGTTGGACCTTTCCATGCTCGCTGGACTCTCCTCAGCAGTCGAGGAAGCTACCCGTGCCCTCGAGAACTACGACTACACAAGGGCACTCGAGGGAACAGAGGCTTTTTTCTGGAGCTTCTGCGACGACTACCTAGAGCTCGTCAAGGCCCGAGCATACGCGGACATCACGGACCCATCAGCTGTCTCCGCAAGAGCCTCATTAAGCGCTGCGCTCTCGATCATGTTGAGGATGTTCGCCCCATTCCTGCCCTTCGTCTCCGAGGAGGTCTGGTCCTGGTGGCAGGATGGCTCAGTGCATCGCTCGCGTTGGCCGTCACCCGATGAGATCAACCTCTTAGTGCAGACGTCCAAGGTTCAGCTGGGGACTCAGGCTCCAGTGCTCGCGGTCGCCTCTGACGTTCTCTCCAGGGTACGTAGGGCAAAGTCCGAGGCCAAACAGTCGATGCGCGCCCCTGTAACCCGGGCGATCGTCACCGCTTCGCCTGATCGTCTCGAGTCCCTCGCTAGAGCGCACGGTGACCTATGTGCTGCAGGTGTGATCAGCAACCTCGAGACGAGGCCCGGTGAGACATTCGACGTACTCGTCGAACTGAGCGAACCTGGCTAGGCGGACCTATCGCAGAAGGAGCGCTATAACGATCGACGCTTCCAGCCCCATGTACGCTCAAGACCCACGTCGCTATCAGGGTGCGATTGGCGTAGACAGCATGGCAAACCAGTTGTACGGTATAGCTAATCGAAAGCTGGCCGGAACGGCGCGGCTCTAAGGAGGCTCGATCGGATCATGAGGTTCGCACTCACAGCTAGCGCCAGCATGCACTCGAAGCACAACGTCGCTGGCAATGACCAACGCCAGAAGCCCGATACCCGAATCCGCCAGTTCAGGAAGCCCGCCGCGGGTGCTTCAATAGCTTCAGTTTCAAGGCGTGCGATAAGAGCGGGGCGTTTATTGGCAATCACGTTCAGCGTTCTCGCAGGGTTGCTCGTGACAACACAAACAGGCGCATTTGCACTCACAAACGTTCCCGCCTCAGCTGCATCACAGTCGGGAAGCAACGCGGCCACATGGTCGCGAGTCGCGACGCCGAACACCTCATCATCACAGAACAACTACCTTTCCGGCGTCTCGTGCACAGGGCCCAGCTTTTGCGTTGCTGTCGGTTCGTACTCTTCGACCGGGGACTCCCTCAGTGCCACGAACATCCACAACCTCCTGCTCACCTGGAACGGCGTCTCCTGGTCACTTGACTCCGCTGCATCGCTTTCAACCTCGGCCTCCCAGCACAACTCCCTCGATGGCGTCTCGTGTGCGTCACCTACGTTCTGCGTGGCCGTCGGCCACTACTTCAACGGGACTTCCAACCAGAACCTCCTTCTCACCTGGAACGGCACGAGCTGGTCCCTCGACTCGTCACCATCGCTGTCAACATCGACGTCCCAAGATAACCGGCTGACCAGCGTCTCTTGTGCGTCACCTACGTTCTGCGTGGCTGCGGGTTATTACGGCGGGATCACCACCGTACGTCAGAACCTCCTTCTCACGTGGGACGGCACGAGTTGGTCCCTCGATTCGTCACGGTCGCTGTCAACATCGACGTCACTGCCAGGCTCAACATTCACGTCACTACCAAACAGGCTATACAGCATCTCTTGTGTGTCTGCGAGGTTCTGCATGGCTGCAGGCAACTTCGGCGGGGAGGGCTCGGGTACATTGCCTGAAAACCTTATTCTCAACTGGAACGGCGTCTCCTGGTCGCTCGACTCCTCAGCGTCGCTGTCTACCTCGCAGGATTACCAGGATTACAACCGCCTTGAGGGCATCTCGTGTACAAGCTCCGCATTCTGCGTTGCGGCTGGCTATTACGACCCGAACGGACCGACGGGACAGCAAGATCTCATTCTCACCTGGAATGGAGCCAACTGGTCCCTCGACTCCTCAGCGTCGCTGTCGACCTCGCCATCCCAGGATGACTGGCTTTTCGGCGTCTCGTGCGCCAGCACGACTCTTTGTGTTGCCGTAGGTCAGTACGCCTCAGCGGGATACCAGAGCCTCCTGCTCACCTGGGACGGCAGCAGCTGGACACTGGACTCATCGCCGTCGCTCTCGCCTGGTGGCGGGCAAGGTAGCACCATTGTCGGCGTGTCATGCACAAGCACCACTGGAGCATCTTGCGTCGCTGCGGGTTCATACAACAACGGCATATATGAGCGGACCCTCGCCCTTGCTTATGGAGCGATGTGGGGATATCGTTTCGTCGCAACAGACGGCGGGATCTTCAGCTTCGGCACCGCTGCCTTCTACGGCTCGATGGGGGGAAAGCACCTGAACGCTCCAATAGTCGGCATGGCAGCTACACCAGATGGCAAGGGGTACTGGTTCGTAGCATCAGACGGTGGAATCTTTAGCTTCGGGGATGCGAAGTTCTACGGCTCGATGGGTGCAAAGCACCTGAACGCTCCGATAGTTGGCATGGCAGCTGATCCCGTCACGGGCGGTTACTGGTTCGTAGCATCAGACGGGGGCATCTTCAGCTTCGATGCCCCGTTCTTTGGTTCCATGGGTGGAAAGCACCTGAACGCTCCAATCGTCGGCATAGCCATGTGACTAGCGGCCGCGACGTACAAAGAAGACGGGCACCACCGCCGCAGATTGGGCCGCATGACACGCGTCATGCCTGCACCTAGCGGTAGAGGATCCGCAATCCCTAACCCGAAGTTCGCCCCTGTGGTACGCCTGCAACATGACTACCTGGCGACACGCGTATCTCACATGACTACGCGTTGGCATGCATTTCTGGCCCCTGAGCCTAAGCGACCTGGGCAAATGAACGGCTCTTGGTGGGGCCGGAGGGAACTTCGGCCTAGCCGAGCGAAGGCCCTCATCGAGCACTACGCCCGGCGCATGACCATCGAGCAGCGCCTAGCCGAGATCATCCGGGCCTTCTGTGCTGATACGCTCTCGAGCGCAGTGAATCTCAACGTGGACCTCGATGTCATGCTGGCAGTGCTCGCTCAAGCACTTCTGGCCGGGTTGCGCGCCCGGCTACCCAGCTACGCCCATGCGACGCCCGACACCATCCAGCGCCGGTTCCTGGAGACCCCCGGCCAGATTATCGCGACCGACAACACAATCACCGTCCGCCTGGAACGGCGCGCCTACTCACCAGTGCTACGCCAAGCCGACTTGCCCGCTCAGACCCGCGTGCCGTGCTGGGGAGACCGTATTCTACGCTTCGAGTTCTCCTGAAAGTTGTGGTGAATAGGCTGTGTGGAAATCGGCGCTAACGCATACTCGGGATATTTCTGACCCGCCGATTTGCCGAGACTATCCTGTTCACGTGCGCCTTTTCGAGATTGAGAGCGGACCTGAGTATGCATTAGGGGGCCGGGCTTATCACAGAAGGAGTGCTATAACGATCGACACTTCCGGCTTCGCGCCCCGGTCAAGACCCACGTCGCTATGACCGTGCGATTGGCGTGAACAGCATGACAAACCAGTTGTACAGTGTGGCTATCGAAAGCTGGCCCGAACGGCGCGGATCCAAGGAGGTTCAATTAGGAACTATCATATATGGTAGCCTAATGCCATGCGACGGTACACCCCTGCATCTCACCTGATCCGCCGGGCGCGAAGAGAGGCCGGGATAACTCAATCCGAGCTGGCTGAGGCTGCCGGCATAACGCCAGGCCGGGTTAGCGACTACGAGACCGCCAAGATTGACCCCACGGTCGATATGTTCCTCCGACTGCTCGCTGCGACGGGCAATACCATCAGGTTGGCTCATCCGAGCGAGGCGGACTTCGCCAACCCGTATGTGAGCGCGGTCAGCCTGGCAGACGTCCTGGATTTTGCCGACTCCGTGATGACGACCAAGAACGCCGTGAGCAGAAGTAAGCCCACCCGCGGCACAAAGGGAGTGGCGTGAGAGAGAGACACTGCACGTCACCAGGCCAGCGGTCGTTCTCAGATCTCCTTGTCTTGTTGCACCAAGAACTGAGCGCTGCCAACGTTGACCACGCTTTTGGCGGTGCGCTTGCCCTGGCGTTCCATGTGGTGAGAGCAAGGGCCACCGAAGACATTGACCTGTCGGTATCGGCAAGCTCCAAGAAGGTTTCGGACGTCTTCCGCGCCCTGCCGGCGGGCGTTAAGGGGGACGGCCGTTCGGTGAAGATTGCCGAGACCACAGGAGCGGTAAAGCTCCGGTGGTTCCGTGGCATCTCTGTCAACCTGTTCTTCCCTACAAACGACTTCCTGCGCCTCGCCCTCAACAGGGCCGAGACGCACAGATACCAAGGCGTCGGCCTGCCGTTTATCACGGCTACAGACCTCACCGTGTTAAAGGCGACGTTCAACAGAGGCACAGACATTGGGGGCAAAGAGAAGGACTGGCTTGACATCCGAATGATGCTGGAAGCAGGCACGCCAGACGTTAAGGATGCCATGGCCTGGATAGAGCGCCTAGAGGGACCGAACAGTAGTGCCCTGCAGAAGCTGTCCGCTCTCGCTCAAGAGACGATGACCCAATAAGCGCCAACGTCACCCAGACCCGAACTCAAGATTACGCCGCCACATTCTCGCAACTCACCAGGGATGAGGCCGTGAGGCTTCAGGCGCTACGATAGCTATGGATCTGGGGAACCTCGCGTGGTTCCGGGCAGCGAAGGCGGTGCAGCGATTGATCAATGCTCACACCCCGGGTCGCCGTGTTATATGTGTACACCTGCCCTGGGCGTGTTATATCAATCCAGCCGGAATTGGGCCGGACCTCCAGCACGTGAGCCACTCGCTATGCGAGCCGTAGCTGTTGTTGGACAAGCCAGGCCTCGACAATCTCGACAGGGGGAGCCGGTCGTGCGTACTGTGAGGCTGTTTTGCTTGAGGCAACAGGCGCACGGAGAGAGATCCAGATGACGAATATCCTGCTCGTCGCGCATCCGTGCTTCAAGAGCCCGATTCTGCCTCCGCTGGGTCCCTTGGAGCGCAGCGGCGGTCCCTGGAGCGCCGCTCTGTCAGCTCTTCGCTTATATTGGGATTAGGTCACGTGCGTCCGACCGGCTGGTGCGCGTCCGCAGAGAGGAACTGGGGCGACAGATCGGCAACAAGGCACGAAGCCAGTCGGACAATGGGCCAGGCCCAGTCCTCTTCGGGATGACGTCCTCGTGCCCTGCGGATCCCGACCGAGATCGGCCCCACCCAGCAGTACCTAAATGACCTCTTCGGCCTCGACGCTTACGCCCCCAAGTGACGAGTCGGGGAATACACCGGCAGGCACCAAATAAGCCTGCTGAACTGGCCAACCGCCCGATCACAATAAGCTAGCCCGGAAAGTCCCGCTAGTGCATTGCGGCCCGCGCCGGTAGTTCGCGGCCATCGCCCGCCACCTCGACCGAAACCCCGAGACGATCGGGGACCACCTAAGCCGCATGCAGGTTCATGGCAACCGCAGAAGGCCGGTGCCCGGATACCAGAAAGTGCTACCGTTCGCTCACGCGAGCCAAAGAAGTCACGGGGCGTCTCAACGGCGATGCCCTGGAAGGAGCCAAGGCCAAGAAGGTCCTCATCACCGGAAACGATGTAATCGGCAGCCCCCTCGACCGCCGCCTCAAGCACACGGTTATCGCTCTCATCGCCGACGACAGCGAAGACGCGGCTGGAGAGCACCACAACGCCGCTTGCTTCGACAAGGTCGGCGAGCTTTCCTCCCCCCTCGATGACCCTCGCCAGCTTCGGGTACAAGAGTACGCGGCGCAGCTCAGCAAGGAGGGGCGGGCTGGTCACGAGTGTGACCCGGCCATCCAGCACAGCGTCGAGAACCGCTGCTGGCGCTCCCCGCCACCCGAGCCCGGACACGATCACATTTGTGTCAAGGACAGCCCGCAGGGTCACGCAACCGTCCGCGCCGCAGCGATCGCCTCGTCGATAACAGACACATCAAGGCCTGCGTCTGCGACGCTCTTGCGAACCTGCGCCAAGCGTTCTCGCAGTTCTTCGCGAGCTACCCGCCGTCGAGCCTCGGTCAACCGCTCATACTCGGCGGGACTCACGATAACCGCCAGCACTTCTCCCCGGCGCGTCAGCACAACCGCCTCATCCTCGGCGGCTACCTCTTCGGCAAGCTGCCCCAACCGCGCCCGTGCTTTGTCAACGCCAATCGTCCGCTCCATGTCGTACTCCCTATCGGTCTATCGTACGTCTAACCTTACGCCAGACATGACGCGTCGTCAAGACTGTCTGCGGACGTCCGCTCACCGCGCAGCGCTCGATCCGAGAACGCCGTGTGAGGTCGACCAGACCCAGACGCCGACCCTGCTGCGTTGCCTCTCTGGAGCTGGCCAGGTACGACGATTTCCCGTGCAAGTATCGGACCCGGACTTCCCGGTCGTGGACTACGTGGTAAGTCCACCGTCAAGCGATGCCCGAGGCAACATCGCCGAGCTAAGCAACCACCTGACCCTTGTCCCGAGCGGTCACCCCCGGCGTTGAGCGCGCCGAAGAGTTCGGGCAGATGAGCGGCTGTGGGCGATCCAGTGACCTCGCCTACCAGATTGTCTCGACCACTCCTGACTTATGGATGCGCCGGTCGGCAGTGACCAGCGGTAGGTCGGAGGCGAGCGCGGTAGCGACGATAAATCGGTCCCAAGGATCGCGCAGTAGGCCCCGGTCGATCGTGGTGAACCTCCCGGCGACCGCTTCATCGACGCAAGAGAAGGCCATCATGGGGGACGAGGACACCTGTTCGCTAATAGTGTGCAGCTCTTTCTGGCTGACTCCGCGGGTGGTCTTGGTCACGTACCACGGCTCGACCAGGGTTACGATCGACATGATCACCCCATCACTCGCGACCGCCTCGTCGAGGGTCTAGCGCGCTCGATCAGACAGCCTCGGTGAGTCGTGGCCGTACCAGACGATCGCGTGGGAGTCCGCTACAACCCTCACGACAGCTCGAAGTCGCTCCTCGCCACCTCGCTTGCATGCTCGAAGTCCTCCCAGCTCGGCTCCGGAAACCCCTTCAGCGAGCCACGGAAGCCCGATGCAGCGGCTGGCGGCTCGGCAAGGATGATCCGCAGGTGAGAACCTGGTCGAACACCGAGCGCTGCGAGCCGCTCGGCGGGAATGCTGCCGTCGCCCGCTACGACCACTTCGTAGCCTTGGCCAGCGCCTGCGGTGCTCACAACCACAAGTATACCCTGGCGTGGGCTGACCATCGCAGCAACAGCTTTCGACTTCGTGACGAATAAGAGAGCCTGGTTCCACACCGCGTCCAACGAACTCTGCACCTTGCTGTACGCGGACGTGACCCGACGCAAGGAAGGCACCAAGCGCACTTGGCTGTTCCCGAGCTTCACCGGCACAGCGGTCCATGACCATCTCGTCAAGTACTTCGGCTATGACAACGCGACGCACCAGGTCTGTTGTGCTCGTCTGATACGCGATCGATCTCCGCACCCATGCTATCGCCCTGTAGCACCGCGACACCGCTTTGGCCCGCATCGCTATCCGCGCCCGTGTCGGGTTCGCCAACACCGCCAAGCCGCAGTATCTACGCGGAGCCACCGGCGAGATTCACGAATTGTGGGAGGACCTTGTCGTCGCATGCCTTGACCCACCCCTCGGAAAGTATAGGTCCGCACACGTCAGACAGCACCGGAACTGCTCGAACACTCGGCGTCAGCTGAATGGATGCCAGCCGATTCGAGTACGAACCAGGGGCCGAGCTTGCTCGGTGCAGAGCCATCTGACCCGCCAAGGCTTAGAAGCGGGAAAAACAAGATGGGCACCACCGCCGCAGATTGGGCCACATAACACGCGTCGTGCCTGGACCTAGCCGTAGAGGGTCCGCAATCCCTAGCCGAGGTGACGAGGCTAGAAGCCTTGTCAGCAAGGGTGGCGTAGTTCAGCGCACTGGAAGTGGCTGACCAGGCGCTCAAACTCGTAGCACAGAGCCGATGGGATCAAGAGCTCATACAAATTGACGATAGGCAAGGCGCTCGCAGCGGCGCATACTGATGCCATGAGACCATATCCGGGAATTCGTGGGCCCCATCGTTCCTCTCGACACAGCGCTAGCGCGCGCGTTTCGGGTCGGAGGCGCAGTCGGCTTGGCGTAAAGGGCTTGGCACGCAACATCCTGCGACCACGCACCTTTGCGATCGTTGCCGCTGGGATGCTCCTTTCGAGCGGCGCCTACGCTTTCACCGCGTCGAACACACTACCCACAACCACTGCTGGCGCTGGAAGTGGCGCGATCAGTGGCTACGACGTGACCGGGGTTTCTTACACGATGTCTACCGATCCAGGCAGCTACAGCCAAGCAAGCGCTTCCAACCCGATGATCTCATCCATCACCTTCACCCTCACCCAGAATAACTCTTCTGGAACTCCAGCAACGCCAGCGAACACAAGCGTCGTCGACGCCGTGATCACCTCGACTACGAGCGGCGTACAACCCGTCAACTACTCCACCTGCAGCGCTCCAAGCGGGTCTGACGTCTGGACGTGCTCCCTCGTCGGCACCCAGGCGATGAGCGTCCACGATGCTACGACCTTGAACGTCACTGCCTCGGGTAACTCGAACAGCATCGCTAGCGCGGCTGGTGTCGGGACCGAGTACAACGTATCGAGCACCGGCACGGATTCGTCTGGCTGCGGTCCAGTATCTGGCCCCTGCAAGACGATCCAGTACGCGGTAGACGAGGCGTCCCCGGGAGACACCATCAACGTAGAGGCCGGCACATACACAAACTCCTCCACCTCGCCGCTCGTCACCGTCAACAAGGCGCTCACCTTCATCGGCAACAACTCGACCATTACCGGCACGGGCCCCAGCTTCCTCCTCGGAAGCACCAGTGCCGGGGTGACGGGTGTGACGATCGAGGGGTTCGACTTCTCGAACATCACCGGCAGCGGCTACAACGGCGTGATCACCGTGCCTGGCAACGGCGCGGGTGACGTCGTCATCCAGAACAACACGTTCAACACAACAACCGACGAGGCGATCGGCTACCACGGGAACCCGGGCCTTGCCGCTCCGCTCGGCACGGGCTTCAGCATCCTGAACAACACGATCACGAATGTGACCGGCAACAGCGGCTCTCCCAGGAGCGGAATGTGGATCGGGAACTTGAGCAACAGTGTCATAGCTGATAACACCATCACCACCACCGCCTACGACGGCCTAGTAGTTTCCGGCGCCGGCCAGGGAGACGAGCAGAACAACGCTGTCTACGACAACACCGTGTCGTCAGTGCCCGTAGCGGGCATCCAAGTCGCCTTTGGCAACAACGACCAGGTCGTCGGCAACACGGTATCTGACGCCGGCAACTCTACAATCGCATCTGGTCCGGTGAGTGGTCGCAACTGCGCAATTTGTCTGTACAATACCGGCCAGACCTCCATTACCGTAAAGAGCAACTCCGTCACGGGTAGTTACCAAGGGATCGGCGTCGGCCAGTCCACAGCTAGCCCGGGCGCACTCGGGTCCGGGATCGTGATCAGCTTCAACAACATCGTGAACGACCCCCCGTCATCTTCACCTGCTGGCGGCGCTGGCCTCGTCGACAACGCCACAAGCGGTACGCTGGATGCGGTCGACAACTGGTGGGGCTGTAACGCTGGGCCCAACACGTCCGGTTGTACGAGCATCATTGACACAAGCGGCTCGAGCGTAAATGCGACACCGTTCCTCGTGCTGAGCGCTACCGCTTCCCCGACGTCGATCTCATCGGGCAGCAACTCCACCATCACCGCGTCGCTCACTCAGAACTCCGCTGGGTCCAACACCACCTCTCAGGGAATGCTGCCCAACGGCATCAAGGTGGACTTCTCCACGACCTCCGGAACCATGAGTCCAGCTACCGCGACCACAACCAACGGAACTGCATCTTCCACCCTGGGCTCACCCACGGCTACGGCTACGGTCACAGTCACGGTTGCCGGCCAGAGTGTGGAGGTCACGGTTGCGGTCAGCTGAGTCCCGCCGCGGGGCCAACAGTTGACATGACCTCGTGCTCGCGCCCGCTGCAACTGCCACTACCGCGAGCACGAGGGTAGTTCGCTCCACCAGGATAGTTTGCACCAAGAGAGCAGCTTCAGCGATGAAAGCCCACTCCAGATGCTCTCGCTCGCGGGCAGACACCACCTGCTGTGGACAAAGCGAACCCTGTCCTTTGAGCTTCACCGCCACGTCAAGGTGCTCGCAAGCTCGTAACTCGCGACGTGCTAGCGCATCTCACAGCGAGTGCGGACTAGCAATGCTGGTAGCTGGGACTCGATCAGGTTATCAAAGCAGAGCTCGCTGCATTGGGCTCGCTCTGCATCACTACAGCAACCCTTTCCGCTACTGCAGCGCTCACCTAGCTACCTGACGCTGTGACGCTGAAGCCAGTCGCATCAAGCGCACTCATCGCCTTGGTCCCGTCGAGCGAGCATCTCCAGACATCAGAGTGGCTTGGAGCGCTGCATGTGGAGTAGTTGACCGGCTGTACGCCGCTAGACGTCGAGGTGACGACGGCGTCGACACCTCTAGTGTTCGCGGTCGTTGCCGGGACCCCAGAAGAGTTCTTGGTGAGGGTGAACGTAACGGAGGCGATCATGGGGTTCGAAGCGCTCGCGCTCTCATAGCTGCCTGGATCGGTAGAAAACGTGTACGACACCTGGCCAACGTCGTAGCCACTGATTGCCACGCTGCCGGCGCCCAATGCGCTCGCCGGCATGCTGGCCGATGCCGTAAGAGCATAGGCCCCGCTCGACAAGAAGACCCCCGCAGCAACGATCGCAAAGGTGCGCGGCCGCAGGAACTCCAGTACAAGGCCCTTTAGACGTACCAAAGTGCGCCTTTGCTCCCTAGAGGCGCCACGTTCCCTACAGCTGCGACCGCCCTCTTCGCCCGCGCTTTGCACGGGCACGAAGACGGAGCAGACCATGCTCTGATGTCTTCCCCGATCTCTAGTCACTCCATTCCTATCGGCAATCGCGACCATCTTCCACATCATCAATCTGCATTAGCACCCTCTCTCGCCCGCACTAGGCCTCGATACCCGCCATACCAAAGTCCCGTACGAGGTGTATGATTCCCTCGTGCCTGACGATGATGATCTGAGCGTCGTAGGCGGCTCCGACCGCCAGGGCGGCATCGCTGACCAGAGCGACCCTTCCGACCCGCTCTCGTTCGACATGCTGAGCGCGTCCCTGCGCGCTGATGCAGGGGATCTGCGCACCTTCGTAGATGTGCTCGCGACAAAACTTGCTGATGCGCTACCAGGGTCTGTGAGCATCGAACGAGAGCGCGCCCACGGCTTCCGGCACCGCAATGAGCAGGGTTCGGTCAAGACGCTCACCGTCACCATCGGTGAGCGTCGTCTCAGCCTCTTGCGTGATGGCAACGGTGTTGTGGCGCGCTCCGCAACGATCGTCCGGGGGATCACTTTGAAGACCGAGGACATACCAATTGCCGCGTGGGTGGAGCAGCTGGCTCATGCGCTCTCCGAAGAAGCCCAGCGAAACATTGCAAGCCATGACGCGCTTGCGCGCCTGTTGACATGAGATCGGAGTAGCTTGGCACCGCAACCACCCACAGATGATGCCGCTCGCGTAGCAGCTCGTGCTCAGTCAGCTGAGCGCTTGGCGGCGGGCCAGCTCCCACTCGAGTCCATACAGCGCCTTACGGAGCTCTCTGCGTCGGGCACCTACACGAGCGACCTGAGCGTGAACGAGCACCACGCAATCCGATCAGTAGGTTTCCAACCGGTAGGCCAGGTAATGGGCGCCTCCGTGTTCAACATCTCATATACCGGCTCGTGGCGTTGCGGATTCATGCCTACCGGCTACGGCTACGGCTACGGGCAGGTCGGCTGGAACCCAGGGGGCGCGACCCCGCTCGAGCTCACACCACTGACCAACGCTCTCGACATGCTTCGTCATCAGGCTCTCAGCCGGATGCTCGCAGAGTGTTCAGCGCTTGGCGGTGACGGTGTAGTGGGCGTTAGCGTCCGCTTCGGACGCGGCCGATTCCCCCAGCAGCCGTACGCGGTCGAGCTCGAGCTGATCGGAACTGCTGTACGAGCAGTTGGCAACGTACGCCCCAGGCAACCGTTCGGCTCAGACCTTTCCGGGCAGGACTTCGCCAAGCTCTTGATGCAGGGCTGGGTCCCCTGCGGGTTGCTGCTCGTAGCGACCTCTTGGATCCGCCATGACGACTGGCTCACCCGGAGTCAGGAGAGCCGCTTGGGGACGACAAATGTCGAGATTACCGGTCACTCCGAGCTTGTCCACGCTGCTCGCCATGCGGTCCGCCAGCGCCTTGGAGCTGACGCGGCTCGCATGGGCGCCGAAGGCGTTGTCGTCGCAAACATGACGCTTGCACTTCACGAGCAGGAGTGTTCCAACGGAGGCGGCCAGGACCATGTCGTCGAGACTTCCGCAATGGGTACCGCGATCACTCGCTACCGCCACGAGCGCGTTCGAGCCCCGAGGCATAAGTCCCTAGCAGTCTTGCCAGTCGGAAAATCATCCGGCTTTTCACGCTCTACATCAAACACCCTTATCGGCGGATGAAGTCGCTCCCAGCGAAGCCGCAGAAAAAGATTCAGTTATTAGTTCAATCGAAAGCTCGAGACAACTCCAGGAGGATGGTTCATGGCGAAAAAAGCTGAAGCAAACGAGGCGCCTGCCGAAGCGCCAATGGACGTGTCGATCCCGAAAGAGGCGATGCGCAGGCTGGCTGAGTTGGAGCCCGGTGCTGCAGGCCGCCAGATCTTTACCAGCGATCTGAGCGTAAACGAGTTCCTCTTAGTGAAAGAGGTTGGCTTTCATCCGCTGGGCCTCGTCTTCGGAAGCTCGATCTATCATGTCGGCATCCAGTTCTCTCGCTGGGGAAACAGCCAGGAGCTAGACGTGCTCAGCCAGGCGATGTACAAAGCGAGAGAGCTCGCGATGGGACGCATGGAGGCAGAGGCCGACATCCTCGGAGCCGACGGTGTCGTAGGAGTGCGCCTCGAGGTGGAGCTCAAGGAGTGGGGCTCTGACATAGCAGAGTTCATAGCTGTTGGGACCGCAGTGAAGGCAGAGGATGGAAAGTCCTGGCGGAACAACAAGTCGAAACCCTTCACGAGCGACCTCTCCGGCCAGGACTTCTGGACACTCCTGCAAACTGGGTACGCTCCCCTAGGGCTAGTGATGGGAACCTGCGTCTACCACATCGCCCACCAGCGCCTCGGCTCCGTGCTCGGGAACATCGGACGCAATGCCGAACTCCCAACCTTCACCCAGGCACTCTATGAGGCAAGAGAGCTTGCCATGGACCGGATGCAGCGAGAGGCCGAGGAACTCGAGGCCGAGGGCATCGTTGGCGTACACCTCTCACAGCTAAGTCATTCGTGGGGATCGCACACCACCGAGTACCTCGCGATCGGTACCGCGGTACGCCCTGCGCGCGAAGGCGGCGTGATGGAACGCCCCGGCCTCGTGCTCCCACTTAGCGACTAGGCCGAGCTCGGCACTCGGCCGCTCACGATCGTATTGGGCCTCATCATCGGGCAGCAATGGATAGTGTGATCCGCGCCTCTCAACGCGAGGCTCACACCAGGTAGTTTTGGCGCACGTTCTAGTCAACCAGTAGCTCCGCTGCAAGAGGCCAGTAGCTCTGCTGCAAGAGGCTGGATGTAATTCCCGCCAGCAGTCACGCCGCGCTCGGCTACTACATGCGGCTCGGGAGGAGGCATACCGCTGCCCCGCACGGATCCTTCCCGAAGTTCGGGCTCTTAAGCCAGCGACGCCCGGCCGCCACGCGTAACTTCTCGCTAGCCTTTCGAACTAGCGCTGCGGCCAGCGTGCTTGCCACCGGCAGGGAGTATCACGACAATCTTGGCGGTTATCGAATCGGTTGCGCTCGTTGATCCAAGGACGCGAACCCGGTCTCCTGGATGCAGTGACGACGAAGATACGGTTGACCTTCCCATGCGGTAAGTGGTCGAAGAGGACGTCACGACAGATTCCGTCGTTCCGTTAGCGGAGGTCATTGTGAAGCCACCCGAAGTAACCTTGGTCACAGCGCCGATCACCTGGGCCGGTAGGACGATCACGATCTTGGCAGTCGGCTGGGCGGCCCCCGCAAGACGACCAACCCGCACCCGGTCCCCCACCGCTACGAGGGACTCCGATCCCCGGGTATGCCCCTCCCGGAATACTGTCGCAGACGAGATAACGAATGACTTGAGCGTGCCATTTGGCTCACGAACCGTGATGCTGCCCGGCAGGAGAGCGGTCACGGTCTCCGCTCTCGCATGTCCCTTCCGATGGTGATGAGAAAGCGCGCCGGTACTGCTGGACGTTGTCGATGCCGGCTGGCCGGAGGAGCAGGCGGCTGCCAGCATAGCCACCGCAGCCAGTACAGCAGTCTTTGCGACGCAAGCGATCGTGCGTTCATGAAAACGGTGGGCTAGGGAAACGGTTCGCAACTCAGGGCTCCTTTGTATCTGTGCGTATTTTGTGTGTGTCTGCATCTTGCCTCTGTGCTGTTTGTTCTTGCCTGCTAGAACTTCCACGGCTGCGGATCGAGGTCCCCAGCATACGGCATACGACCATACAGCGGACGTCGTCAGGCACGCGCCCACCAAGAAAACGGCGAGGCGAGCGTAGCTGGGCCGGAGGTACGCGCCGGAGTGAACCGGCATGCACTGGACTGCGACGACGAGCAGTCTAGGCGCCGTCAGGAAGGCCGGCGAGCCGCTCGGCCTAACGCTCCAGGGAACTAGAGCTTGAGCCTACCTGGCCTGCTACGTACCTCCATCACGGTAAAATCTGGCCGGAGTCACCAAACGAGAGCGGTAGCGCCGACATTATCCACGATCACTGGGCTCGTACACGACATCCTGGACGTCGCACTACCCAGAGCCTTGGCGCTGCTATCAGCCACCCGCAGCCTTCCTGCGGGCTCGGCTGCGAATCTTCGGGCGCTGGAGCCCGAGCGAATACGACCTTGCGAATCCAGTTCGTTTTCGGTGTGACCTCGGCGCATTCGTCTTCTGCGATGAACTCCAGGGACCGCATCCTCGACCCAGCTGACGGGACGAACCTCGCCTCCAACGTGCTCAGCTCCACGCTCAAGCGTATCTCACCAAACTCCAACACCAGCTACTGGGGCTACTCGACGGTCCGTCAACGCGTTGCCAGTGAGCGATGTGGAGGTTCGTAAGACGGGTGCCTAATGTCCGCAAAGCAAGCTGGAGCTCGCCGAAGAGGCCGCATTCCCCGGCCCTGTAGCAGGGACCTCTGCGAGAGAGAGCTCCGATGGCGGCCAGGCGTCGCAGGTCGCTCCATCGCGCCAGCGATACCCTGACGCAAGGCCGGTACAGATCCCGTACAGAAACTCGAAATCTGCCTGCGTAACGTCACGGAGGATGACATGGCGACCCACGGTTGGCGGCGCACCCGCATCGCGAACTGGCCGCCCGGCGCGTGCTACGCCAGCCTCAGCGTCGATCTCAGTCGAAATGGCAATAGCTGGTCGCTTGAAGCCTCCCGGCCCTAAGGGGCCAGGATTCCGTGTCGACGCCCTGTCTCCTGCCGATACTGCTGGCAGGCCGTAGGGAGCGCCTGGTTCCCGAGGCATGTTGTTCATGCCGCCACCGATGTAGCTGTGGTGGCGTGGACCGGTAC
>JAJZXF010000020.1 GCA_021802485.1 Actinomycetes bacterium
GCGCAGTTTGAGGGTGGCCGAGGGGACTCGAACCCCCGACCTCCAGGGCCACAACCTGGTGCTCTAACCAACTGAGCTACGACCACCATGACAGTTCCCGGACAACTCCGGTAGACGCCGGTCCGATACGGCAATCCGAAGAGTAGATAGCGGCCAGTTCCCAGGCATCTAACACTCGCGCTCGTATCTCGCTTTGCTCAGTATAGCCCAAGAACCATAGGGCTCGGGCCAGCGAGCGGTAAGCGGCTAGGGTGACGACCATGCGGATTCTCGTTACCAATGATGACGGCATTACCTCGCCCGGCCTGCACGAGCTCGTGCGGGCGATTCACAGCAATGGTGTCGAGGTGACAGCTGCAGCCCCGCTGGAGGACTGCACAGGAGCTGGTGCTGGTGTCGGGGAAGGATACAGGAAAGGCTCGGTCTCGTTCCGCCGCTACGAAATTCCCGGTGCAGCAGACGTCCAAGCGTTTGGCGTCGACGCTCTGCCGGCCCTCATCGTCCTCGTGGGCTGTCTCGGCGGGTTTGGCAAACCCCCCGACCTCGTAGTTTCTGGGATCAATCTCGGCCTCAATACAGGACCAGCAGTACTTCATTCCGGCACCGTTGGGGCCGCACTGACCGCGCTGCACTTCCAAACCAGCGCTCTCGCAGTAAGCGTGCAGCCGTTCGAGCCTGTCTGCTGGGATACCGCTGCGAAACTAGCGGCGCGCGTGATCAACCAGATGAAGGACCTGCCGGCAGCCTCAATGGTGAACCTTAACGTTCCCGGCATCCCTTCGGACGAGGTGCGAGGAGTCCGCCGTGCCGATCTATGCCGGCGGGGACCGTTTCGCTCACCCGAACGCCCTTCAGCTGGAAATGGCCCGTTGGGTGGTCTCCAGGTAAAAGAAGACGGCTCGGGGATCGGCACCGTCACGCTCGATCCCGGGTGGCCTACGCAGCTGAAGCGTGCAAGCAAGAACGATGCTGAGTTCGCGCAATCCGAGCGAACATCCGGGTTCCCCTCGGACACCGATCTCGTCGACGCAGGATACGCCGCGGTGACCGTGCTCACACTGGTGCACGAGGACAGCCAACCCTCAGCAGCTGTGCTTCTCAAGAATCTTGAAGCGCTTCAACCTTGAAGCCTCCCGGGCTGAAGTGCCGAGTTTTGCGCTCACAAATACAGAGATCACGTGTGCTGGTATGTTCGAAGGCGTTACACACCGGCGCGTGTCGCGAAAGCAGCTGGGTCCAGACCCCTCGCTAGCGCTAACCGCAGACGATGCAGCTCCGGCCGTTCTCCTTTGCCTCCAGCAATGCCTTATCCGCCTTGTGCAACAGCTCGAGGCTCGAGTCACCAGGGGTCCACTCTGCGATCCCGACCGACCATCCGATGTTTCCGTAGCCTCTGAGGCGTCCGAAGATCTCGATCGCATTGCGCTGGTCGCAGCTCGGGAGAACTACTACAAACTCGTCCCCGCCGTAGCGGGCGAGAATATCAATCTTGCGCAGTGCGGACTGCCACCTGATAGCCATGTTGCGCAAGATGATGTCGCCAGCGAGGTGCCCCTCGGTGTCGTTCACGCTCTTGAAGCCATCAAGGTCGATCACCCCAACGCAAAGCGAGCCACCAAAGCGGATAATCCGGGCCACCTCACGCTCAAGTATGTGCTCCAGCGCTTGCCTGTTCGGGAGCCGGGTCAGTGGATCCGTGAGCGCAATCCTTCGAAGTTCGGACTTCAACCGGGTGACCACGACCGTTGAGAGCACCACAGTGCTTATCACGATTATCGCAATAGAGATGCTCAAGGTGCTCCACGAGACCGCGATGACTGCCGAGAAGGCCACGCAGATGAAAGCAAGGTGCGCAGCGACAGCAGTTCTGCTGAAGAAGTATGCAGCGTAGATGCCGACCCAGACGTACATCGCAGCTATCCCGACCGACATCGCGCCCCCATGGCTCAAGTAGATTCCAGCTGTCGTCATCGTTGTCCCCACTACAACGAGCAACTGGTACCAGCGATCACCAAGGCGCTGGCCAACGAGAAGCACTGTTGCCCCGAGCGCGCCCGCTAGCAATGTGAGTGCGAGCGCGAGCGTTGCATTGACCCCCCTGGGGCTAGGTAGGAGGAGCGAACACACCCCGATAGCCGCCCCAGTCAGCCACATACTCCCCATGATCCGCGCCTGCAAGCGCATCTGGCGCTCGCCAAAGACGTTTCCATCGAAAAGCCCGAAAAGCGCCATGTGCGGGTGCGGGGACTTCACATCACGATCAGGTTCCTTATGATCATCCACGCAACTGCCCCCGTCGGGGGCCTCGTCAAGAGTGCGCGCCGAGGAACTGCCTGGCGGCGACCCAGCGGGCGCCTGGACGCGTCCAGCGTCGCGACGTCGAGCTTGCCTGAAGAGATGATCGAGGTCTGTGTCCTCGATATCCTCGGCACCGTCCTCGATAACCTGTAGATGTCGAACTCTGCGACGGCCCGCCGGGGTGTTCACACTCTTCAGATTCGGCACATTTCGCGTTTCTCTTGACCGTTATTGCCTCCGGCGCCCGAGTCATCCCAGTGTCGCCACCGCTACAACTCTCAGTGCGGCAAGGCTTGCCAAAACGCGTTATGATCCCGGAATCGAGCGGATTCTTGTTCTCGACATTGGCACCTCTGGGCTGCGTGCAGCAGTTGTCAGCGAGGATGCGAGGATCATCGATGTGAACTATGCCGCTTTCCCGCCATCGCTTCCTGCACCGGGACTCGTGGAATTCGATCCCGTAAAGCTCGCGGCAACCGCAGTTGAGCTCGCCCGTTCAGTTCTCGCGCGTTCAGGGCCAGTGAAGTGCGTTGGAATCACAAACCAGCGGGCTTCGACCGTCGTGTGGGACCGCTGTACAGGCGAACCTGTCGCGCCGGGCGTCGGCTGGCAGGATCTCCGCACTGTAGCAAGGTGCCTGGAGTTACAGGCCAGCGGGGTCCGCCTTACCCCGAATGCATCAGCCACCAAGTTGGCACACCTGCTCGAGCTGGCAAGAGCACGAGCGGGTCCAACAGGGCTGCAAAGCGGGGACATCTGCTTTGGGACTCTCGACACCTGGATCGCGTGGGTCCTCGCCGGCGGTGCAGTGCCTGGCGTAAACCCGCCGAACCTCGAGCAATCCCGTGCTAGAGCTGTTCATGTGACCGACTGGACTAACGCCGCAGTCACCGGCCTTGTTTCCACTGGCACTCCTGGCTGGGACTTGGACCTACTGTCCGTGCTCGACATACCGCTTGCGATCATGCCCGAGATCGTTGACAGCGCTGGCATCGTCGCCGAAGCAAGAGCCCTCGGTACGAGCGCGCCAATCGCCGCGCTGGTGGGAGATCAGCAAGCCTCCCTGATCGGCCAGGGGTGTATCCATGAAGGCATGGCGAAGATAACGTTTGGCACCGGAGGCATGCTCGACCAGTGTGTTGGAACGCGACCTCCGGAATCCGTCGCGAGCAACGAGTGGGGGCCAAATGGAACGATTCCGATAATTGCATGGGCGCGCGACGGCCAGTTGACTTGGGGTATCGAGGCAATGATGATTTCAGCAGGGGCTGCGGTTGACTGGCTTTGCGACAGCCTAGGCATCCTCGCGTCCCCCGCTGACTCTCAGTCCGCGGCTGCGAGTTGCAATGACTCAGCAGGGGTCTGGTTCGTACCAGCTCTGATCGGTCTCGGCACTCCAGTGTGGGACTTTGGTGCACGGGGCGCTTTTTTTGGCCTTACCCGTGGCAGCACCGCAGCACATCTCGCAAGGGCCGTGTTGGAAGGCATCGCTCACCGCGGAGCAGATCTCGTCGACGCAGCGGAGGCGGACTCGCACCTCGCAATCGACACCATCCGCGTAGACGGCGGGATGAGTGCCAACCGAGTCTTCCTCCAGGCGCTAGCTGACGCTACGGGGCGCTGTGTCGAGGTTTCACCGATCACGGAGGCCACGACACTAGGTGCGGCTTATCTTGCCGGCGTTGCCTGCGGAGTATGGCGTGATGAGGAACAAACTGCAAGGCTGTGGTCACCTGGGGTCGTAGTCGAGCCCGATACTTCCCCCAGAGCGGCCCAACACCGGGAGGAGGCGAGAGCCAACTGGTTCAAAGCTCGTAAGGCGGCTGAAGGCACGATCCCCGAACTCTCCGCTCTTCACTTTTGATCCGAGACCTCCTCACATAGACGCGAAGTCGGTGTAGGCAGGCAGCGCCTCGAGGCGCGACTCCGACGGCGCATCACTCGGGGTCTGCGTGCATCGCTGGCCCATTGGCGCGGAGCTCTTTCATCTCCTCCTCCTTGCCGGTTTGTCCCAGCGCTCCGATGATTGTAGTTGTGCTTACTTGCTCACCAGATCGAAGTAGCCTGTCAACTATATGATCCCGCCACAAATCCAGGACGTCGACCCGCCAGCGTCAGTGCTCGACAAGAGCGTGCAAGCTCCCCCCCCTGCAGCGAGCGAGCTCCTTGGAGACGATGACGACCTGGCGTTCGAGGAGGCCATCGACTTCGCTCAGAATCTCTTCCAAAGTCTCAGCCTCGTCGTGCTGGGGCTTCCGTGGGCCGTAGGCGCCGTCACCATAGCGGCAACTGCGGGACTTCACGTGTTGATCGAAGATGTGCCGGGGGTCGGAAAGACCATGCTGGCAAAGGCCCTGGCTGCGTCTCTTGGAACCCACCTTTCGCGGATCCAGGGGAACCCGGACTTCCTCCCGTCCGACGTCACGGGTGTGTCGGTCTATACCCAGTCCAGCGGGACCTGGGAGTTTCGCCCGGGCCCCGTCTTTTCAAACGTCGTCCTTGTAGACGAGCTCAACCGGACACCGCCGAGGACGCAGTCCGCGCTCCTTGAGGCGATGCAGGAGTGCCAGGTCACAGTGGATGGGGAATCCTGGCAACTTCCACGCCCGCACTTGGTTCTCGCGACGCAGAATCCAGTTACGCAGCTCGGAACCTACCCTTTGGTAGAGAGCCAACTGGACCGTTTCGGTCTCGCTACCCGCCTTGGATACCCGCTCGCTGACGTCGAAGTGAGCCTGGCGATGGGTGAGGGCAGGGAGCAGGCACTCGATCGCCTCAAGGTGCTCTGTGACGTGAACGGCTGGGCGCGCGTTCAGCAAGCTACAGCCCGTGTCCATCTAGCCCCTAGTGTTGCAGAGTACGCAGTTGCGATCTGCAGGGAGACTCGTGTTGCTCCAGGCGTCCGACTTGGAGCGAGCCCGAGAGCGACTATTACGATGATTGCTGCGGCAAAGGCGCATGCGATCCTTTCGAGAAGAACCTATGTGACACCAGAGGACGTAAAGGCAGTGAGCGTGTCATGCCTTGCCCACCGGCTCGCAATTGATGATGGTCCGGACGCTGCGATAGACCTCGTCCGCTCCGTGTTGGAGCGCATCGTCCCACCGAGACCGTGACCACAAATACCTGATGTGATGAGGATGCTGCCCCAAAGCCAGGCATCACCGCGGTCTTCGCGATCCAAGGGGTCACGACGTGTGCGGAGCATTCCGACCCCTCGCAATGCGCTGTTCCCAACCATGACCGCTGCAGCAGTTCTGCTTGGCTGGGCAGCAGTCGCATTTGAAAGCGGATCCGTTTGGGTCGAGGTGACCGGAACTACGATGGCCTGTCTGATCGCAGCGGGTTTCCTGCTCCCGCCGATCGCTCTAATGCGCTCGAGGATTGAATGTACTCGAAGCCCGATGGATTGCGTCGCAGGAACTAGCGCTCCACTTACCCTCACCTCCTCACGACCTCTAATGCTTTCCACTCAAGCGATGCGCTCGGCCGGCAAGGAGTCAATCCCAGCAGTTCCGGGCAGTAGCGCAGTCCTTGAGATCGTTCCACAACATACCGGCGTGATCAGAACCGTTTCCGTCACTGTAGCAAGCGCATACCCATTTGGTCTCCTGTGGTGGCAAAGGAAGGTCTACGTCGCCTTGCCGCAGGTCCTTTGCGTCGCGCCGAGGCTTGGTGAGCCGTTCCCAGGGATAATCACCTACGAGGGGGATCATGCTCTAAACCGCTCCAGCAGATTCGCTCCAAGCACGATCGGCGAGCTCCGTGGTGTCATCCCCTACCTTCCGGGACATAGCAGACGCTGGGTCCACTGGCTTGCCTCAGCGCATTCAGGAAGCCTGATGGTACGCGAGATGGAAGACGAGGATGCAAAGCCGATCAGGGTGGTCGTTGCGCTACCTCGCGACGAAGAGTTGGCCGATGCCCTCGCAGCGCGAGTTCTCGGAACGCTTGTCGAGCTCCTTTCCTGCCACCACTTCGTAATCTTATGTTCCCGTGAGGACAATGGCCTTCGCGTTGAACCTGTACGAACACGTCAAGAGGCCGGCCGGCGCCTCGCGACCACGCTGAAGGGCTCTCATCCGCTCGGTGACGAGGAGGGGGTGATTGCCGGGGGCGACCACTTGATCCCATCTTCGACCCCGAGTGAACAGTATGGGCTAACGCGGATCGCAAGGGAGCTCGCTTTGTCCAAGCCAGGCAGGGAGGTTGATGACCGTGGCGATGCGAAGGATCCAGGCGCGGTGTGGTTGCAGCAGGGGCAGGAACCGGTACTCATGATCGGATGACCAGCCCGCAAGCGCAAACTACCGGCTTGGCGCAAACGCGGGGGCGTCCTCGCCTTCAGGGCCACTCCCGGCTATTCGATCTTCGCGCTGGAGGGGCCTGAAGCGTGACCCGGGTCAACGAGCGAGAGGACATTGTGGCAGTCGTCGCGCGTATGCCCTCGTCGGGTTCTCTGAGCGATCCCGCTGTTTCGTTCGCGCGCGTTCGCAAGGTAATGAGCGCCGCGAGTTCGCCTGGGTTGCCAGAGAACTCCCTCCAGCTTCGCATAGCCGCGGCCTTCAGCGTTATTGTCGGGATCGCAGCATGCCGCTCAGCGGGAGAAATTGGCGTCCTTGCTGCAGTGCTGAGCATCGCTGGCGTAGCGGCCGGCGGAACGTTCTCACACCTAAAGCGGAACCGACCCTGGAGGTTCGCGACTCCAGTTCTCGCCTTGGCAGCGATCGGTGTCTTCGCCTGGTTCTTCTACGCGATCACAGCGGCTGTAAGTGCGAACGGAGGCGCAGGCCTCAACCTCTTGGACGATCCCCTGGCTTTGCTCTTCGTCTGGATCCAGGTGATCCACTCATTCGATCTGCCGTCTCGGCGTGATCTTGCCTTTTCGATCGCTGGGTCAGGAACACTGATCGCGGTGAGCGCTACTCAGGACCTGAGCGCAAGCTTCGCGGTCTACGTCACGTTATGGGCCATCTTGTGCGCCTGGGGTCTCAGCGTGAACTGGTCAAGCATGGTCGGCGCGCCAAACGCTCCCATTGCCACAGGGATCAGCGTAGCGATTGTCGCACTTGGAGTGGCAATGGTCGTCCTGGCTGTGCTGCCGCCGCTTTATGCCCATACGCCAGCCTTCTTCCCGTTCTCGTTTTCCCCTGGCGGATCTGGGTCCAAGACAGGTGGGCACTCTTTGAGCTCTAGCCCCGCCAACAGCGAGGGTGGCCAGGCTAGAGCGAACAGCAGGCTCGGGGTCGGCGGCTTTCTCGGCTTCGCGGGCCAACTGAACACCGCGATTCGTGAACCTTTCTCCAAGAAGGTCGTCATGTACGTACGCGCAACTCGACCAAGCTTCTGGGCAGCAGAAACCTACTCGCACTGGTCTGGGCGCAGCTGGACATCCAAGCCCGTCAAGCAACGCCGGTTGCAGGTTCGTCGGCTGCCAATAACCCTTCCACCTCTTGAGTCGAACGTGCCCTTGTTCTCGCTGGAAACTGCATCGACGGTGACCGACATCCAGGAGTTCACGCTGGCAGGCATGAAGGCAAACCTGATCTTTGCTGCAGAAAAGCCAATTGAGGTCTGGCCACCGGGGCGCAGTGTCGTCCTTGGCTCCGGCGGCACGATTTCCTCGCCAGTAACCATGGGCCCGGGAACGGTCTACACCGTCGTGTCGCAGCTGAATAACCCGACGCCTCGTGCGCTGCGTTCCGCTCAAGGCAATGGCCCTACGCTTGCGCCAGCAGATGCATCCACCTACACCCAACTTCCTGCACGCTACCGGAGAGTTCGCGAGCTTGCGCTGTCGCTCACGAAGGATCACAAGAACCTTTACTCGAAGGTCCTTGCGCTCGAGAACTGGATGGCGCACCACCTGCACTACTCGACGAGCATCCCAGCGCTTCCACCGGGACAAGACGCAGTGAACGCGTTCCTCTTTGGCAACCGCACTGGGTACTGTGAACAGATATCCACCGCACTTGCGGTCATGTTACGTACCCTTGGGGTGCCAGCACGTGAAGCAGTCGGCTACGTGCCTGGCTCTTACGATCCGCTGACGCACGTCTACAGCGTGACTGCAGCTGACGCTCACGCCTGGGTTCAAGTGTGGTTCCCGGGGATAGGTTGGGAGAGCTTCGACCCGACAGCGAGGGTTCCAAAGACCACCCCTGGCCCGGCTAGCCAGCTCCTCTCAGAACTGGCAAGCGTCTCCCATGATACCCCCCTCATGGTCGCCTTCGGAGCGCTCATCGTCCTAGTCGTGTTTTCCGAGTTGTCCAAGCGCGGCCCGCGCCGAAAGAAGCGCACTTGGGCAGAGACAATGTCACGCAAGATCGAACGTGCTGGGCAAAGAGCAGGCATAGCGCGCAACCCTGGCGAAACCATTGGAGAGTACGCCAGGCGCCTGGACAGCGCTGAGTCTTCGATATCCACTGAAGGCAAATCAAGGCCTTCGAACCAAGTTGAGCCTACAAGTGCGCGCGCAACCAGAGGGCGTGGTCCCCAGTTCGAGGAGCTTGCAACTGCGATCGCCCAGGATGCCTACGACCGCGTGCCCCTCGATGCGCGAGGAAAGGCAAAGGTGGCATCAGACCTCGCGAGACTCACACATATGCACACTAAGGCACGCGTAAAGAAGGCTGTCAGAGCTACCGCGCGGCCGTTCAGGTTAGGCCGCGACCCAGAACACGTCTAAGGCACGCTACTCAGGTTCAATACTTGTGCCAGGTCGCTGCGCTGATTGTCCGTCAGCTCGCTGAGAGGTCACGGCTATGAGGTGCCAAAGGCGGCCATCCACTCTTCGAACGCTGCTGGCCGCAAGACATAATTCTCTGACCGGGTTGCTCCCATGGATGCAACCGCGTCATGAGAGTAGTGGTGTCCGGGGAACAGGAGGGTGTCATCGGGCACCCTCGCAAGGCGCTTGGTCAGGCTGTCGTACAAAGCTGCGGGATCGCCGCCGGGAAGGTCCGTGCGCCCGCACCCTTGGAGGAACAACGTATCGCCCGCGAGCAGGCGTTTTCGGACGAGAAAACACTGGCTTCCAGGAGTGTGCCCAGGTGTGTGCAGAAACTCGATCTCAACTGCCCCGAGCGAGAGCGTGTCACCGCTATCGTGCGACACGAGTTGACTTTGAGCAATCCCGGTTGATCGCGCTACCCACGTAAGCTCGTCACGGTTCACGTGAATAGGCACGTCCTGAAGCTCGACAAGTCGAAGAACTCCCTCGATCGAGATCCCGAAGATGCTGCCACCGACATGATCCGGGTGATGGTGGGTCGCAAGCACCCCAGCAAGTGTCATCGAATCAGCAGCGAGAACTGCGAGAAGGTCCTCTACGCAGTAAGCGGGATCGACGATTACCGCAGCTCGGGTTTGTGAGTCACCGACCAGATAGGAGAAGTTCATCATTTGCGATGCGACAGGGTCGTTGATCGCAAAGTCACGCCCGGACAGCAACTGGCGAAAGTAGAGGTGATCTGCGCCTTCATCCCCCATCAGCGGAATCGGGCCTCGCTCTGCGTGCAGTCGTGGCATCTCGCGGACCTCGTCTGAATCCGTGGGTTCGTTCATTTAGGCAAGGCTATCCGGTCTCCAAGGTACGCACTGAGGCTCGCTTGCCAGCGCGCCACGCGCAATGATGGCCTGGTGAGCGAAGACAACCATCTCGACTTCTCCCCTGGTTCAAGCGAGTCGCTTCCGGTAACCGACAGTGCTGTTGGCGACGAGACAGCTACAGTCGCGCCCGCGGGCCGCTTCCGGATCTACCTGGGGTCCGCTGCTGGAGTCGGTAAGACGTGCGCGATGCTCGATGAGGGCTACAGGCGCCATCGACGAGGAACAGATGTCGTGATCGGGATCGTCGATACCCATGGTCGCGACTACACAGCAACTCAGATCAGGGATCTCGAGGTTGTCCCATGCAAGGTGGTCGAGTATCGGGGTTCTCGCTTCGAAGAGATGGATCTCGATGCGGTTTTGGAGCGCGCTCCCGAGGTTGCATTGGTTGACGAGCTTGCCCACACTAACGTGCCTGGTTCGGGCAAGAACCGCAAGCGTTGGCAGGACGTCACGGAGCTCTTGGATGCGGGCATCAGCGTCGTTACGACCGTGAACATTCAACACATAGAGAGCCTTGCCGACGCTGTGGAGCGAATGACACAAACAAAGGTGCGCGAACGCGTGCCTGACTGGGTCGTACGCAAGGCTGATCAGGTCGAACTCATCGACTCATCACCAGAGCAACTGCGCAGGCGGATGCTGCACGGCAACGTCTACCCCAAAGAGAAGGTCTCTGTAGCGCTGAACAACTTCTTCAAACGGGAGAACCTTATCGCTCTCCGCGAGCTTGCGCTGCGATTCATGGCCGATGAGACCGAAGAGGAGATGATGGAGTTCCTGCGCCGCCACGGCGCGGCCGACCTCTGGGAGACAACTGAGCGGATCCTGTTGGGTGTGACTGGTGCGGAGGGAACTGACCTCATGTTGCATCGCGCCGCTAGGATTGCTGCTCGCTCGAAGGCAGATCTCCACGTTGTTCACATCTCCGCTGCAGACGCGGTCGCGCCCGAGAAGTCACCGTCGGTCGCGAAGATCCGGGCCCTCGCAATAGACCTTGGGGCCTCGTGGCACGAGATAGACTCATCGGACCCAGCGGGCGCTCTCGTGCAATTTGCGGTAGATCACCAGATCACACAGATCGTCCTTGGCTCCTCCCGCAGGAGCCGAATCGAGGAACTCCTAAAGGGGTCTGTCGTCAACAAGATCATGCGTGCCGCGGCCTCCAGGGGGGTCGACGTGCACGTCATTGCCCGAAGGGACCACGCAACCACCTGAGGCGATCACTCGGCTTCCCGTCAAGCGATCAGGCCTGCGACGCGCCGTCTCCCTCTGGCCACGGGCTACCGCCAGTCGCCTGCGGAGGTGTCTGTGGTTGGGGTGGCGCCTGAGGCGATTGAGTCGCATCCCGCGTCGCCTCGTACTGCTGTAACTCCGAAATCAGTCGGTCCACACTTGCTTGCGAGTCAGCGGTTCCGCGTCCCGTTCGTTCTGCGTAGATAGCTGCCCCGAGGTCTCGCAGCAACCCGTCTGCCCGCCGCTTCGCCTGCGCCTCCTCTATCTTGGCCTGACCAGCTGATGCGGCCTCTTGCGCCTTCTGCGCAGCCTGGGTGGCTTGGGATTTGACCTTGTCCATAAAACCCATTTCACGCCTCCTCTTCTTGGACTACATGCCCATAAGACTTCTCAGTCATTTGCCCCTTTTTGCTAATCATACTGCCTTATCAGGCAAGTTGCCTCATTGTTCAGCGAAGTTCTGCTTCGTCGTCGAAGAGGGACTCTGGCTCTTGGTCTTCAGCAAGAGACGTGTCGGCAATCCCCAGGTTTGAGCGGCCTCGTGAATACTCAACTTCTTCCCCCGCACCACTCGCAAACCACGCTTCATCCGCATCTTCGCCCGTAGACTCGCTTGCTCGCGTTGGCGGCTGCACGTAGCCTCCGTCAGTGTTGCTTGGCTGGGTTCGTTGGAGCTTGGGTAGGAGCTCATCCACCTGCTTCTTTGTAGCAAGAATCCTTCGCTCGAGCTCTTCGACAATCTCGCTGGCCCGTTGCATGCGCGCGACCAGCTCATCGATGTCGACCCGGCCGTCTTCGAGTTCTTCCACAATGTTGTCCAGCTCGTCCTTTGCTTGCGCATAGCCAAGTGTTGCTACAGGCGTAGCGTTCGTATCGGCCTTGGAAGTCAACCGACTGCCACCTTTCTCTCCTCCATGCTTCATCGTTCCTGCTCTGCTGCAACCAGTCCGGTAACTGGCGAGCCATCATCCGCGGCGACTTGGACCGAGTCGATCACCGAGCTGAAGGTCCCATCAGCGACCTGGGTGGTAACACGATCGTTTAGTGCTAGGCCCGTAGCCGAACGCAGCAGTTTGCCATCGGAGCCACGGGTGAGTGTATAGCCACGCTCCAGCTGCCTATGGTAGTCGTACGCATCGAGGAGTCGTGCCACGCTCGCCAGGTGGGCTCGTGCTGCATCGAGTGACTTGCCCTGAGCGATGACAAGCCTCGCCGTACTTGCCGCTAGGTCATCGCGAGATACGCGGGTAACTGGGAGCGCGAGGCGAGCCGCCCTGGCGGAGGTCGCGTACAGCGTCTCTTGTGCTCCACGCAGATGGAACTCGGCCGCGGTAGCAAGGGATCGTCGGCACCCACTCAAGTACTGCACGGGGCCACTCAGGCACGCAGTCCCGCGCGCTGCGAGCATCCTTACGGCTGAGGCCAGAGCTTCTGCGCTACGCTCCATCTCAGTCCTCGCACGAATAGTGATCCGCTCCCCCGCGCTACATATCTCTGCCCAGTACGATCGAACCCGAGCGACCACCTCTTCACCGCAAGCGGTCGGCGTGATGAAGGAGCTGTGTGCGACGAGGTCGGCCACCGACTTGTCGCCCGTGTGCCCGATACCGGTCCACACCGGCACTGGCGATGCTGCAACCGCCCTGGCGACCTCCTCGGAGTCGAACGCAGAAAGATCGCCCCGGGATCCCCCGCCCCGGACTACCACGATCAGGTCAGGCGAGCGATCCCAAACCCGCCTGATGCCAGCAGATATCGATGCTGGAGCCTCTGCGCCCTGCACTGTGGCGTCCTCATCGAGCACCACGAATCCGAAGCCGGACTTTTGGACCTGGCCAGTGAAGTCGCGATACCCCTCTGTCCCTACGCTCGCGACCAAGCCAATCCGCAGCGCGACCTCTGGCATCGGCACCGAGCGATTGAGTTCGAAGAGCCCTTCTGCTTCGAGCTTACGAAGCAACCTCGCCTTCTGTGCCGCAAGCTTGCCAAGCAGTGCCTCGGTATCGATACGCTGCATTCGAAGATTGATCTGGCTGCCGCGATCGTACACAGACACGTCCCCGAGCACACGCACGACCATCCCCTCCTCCAGGGAAATCCCTGACTCAACGAGATCAGGGCCGACGACACTCTGCCACTGCGTTCTCCAGCAGACCACTCGCAGTACTGCGTCACCCCCTCGCTCAGCGCCCTCCGGGTCCGCAAGCTCGAGGTAGTGGTGACCCTGGCTGCTGCGTGAGATGGATCTAAGCTCCCCGGAAACCCAAACCGGGGTTGGGAAAGCATCGCGAAGTGCAGACTTCACCTGCTGGTAAAGCATCCGGATCGTAAGCACTCCCGGCTGCGCTCGCTGCACTCCCTCAAGTTCCAAGCCAGCTTCATGTTCTTCGGAATCGCCCCCACGGTCCACAGCTCTCACCACTTCGTCAACCTCCGAGGGCATACGGACAGGGCCTTTTCGAACTGGCTCTTGGGGCGGTGTTCGCGCACTGCCAAGAAGATCCTCGGGTCATGTCGACAAACCCGCCAGCTGTGGCCGATACAGATGCCATGGCCCTACCCTAACCTCTAGGCACCCGAGGATCGTGGACGATCAACGACTGCGAGGCGAGGCGTTCGAACCCACACCTCTTTCCAGTACAGCATGCGGCCCAAAGTGTGCGATGATGTAGTGGTGGTGAGTTGGTCGGGTGGCCGCGGCACGGGTGGAGGCGTGAACGATCTATTCGTGCGCGACTCCTCTACCGTGTCGAGGAAGGTCGGGGCTCCGCAGGGCAGGGTGCTGGTTAACTGCCAGTCGAGGTGACTCGCAGGAAAGTGCCACAGAGAATAGACCGCCGATGGCATGCGCTTGTCGCATGATCAGGCAAGGGTGAAACGGTGCGGCAAGAGCGCACCAGCGACCAGGGTGACCTGGCGGCTAGGTAAACCCCACCCGGAGCAAGGCCAGACAGGAGATACGGGTCGCCCGCCCGGCCTCAACGCATTGCGACAAGCGTGCACAAGCTTTGAGGCAGTCTCCGGGTAGGCCGCTTAGATGGATGGCCACCTATCCGCCGCCGGGAACGGCGGCGGTGGACAGAACCCCGCCTACAGACCAGCTCACCATCTGAACCGCTAGTTACTGGCTCTCACCCACCTTTTTCGTCCCGGCGCTCTTGGGAACTTCGGCCTAATGCACGATAATGCGGCCACACTGTTCGCAGTTGGCGAACGAGCCTGGCGGAAGCCTGCGGATGCGCTCCACCTCGGTTGCCGGCATGCGCAGGTGACACCCGGTGCAGGAGTCTCCAACCAGGCGAGCGGCACCCTCCCCCCCGAGCCTCGAGCGGAGCCTTTCGTACTCTGCGAGCAGTGCTTGCGGCATTGCCTCCGCTAAACGGTGCCGTTCACCTTCTCGCTCCGTGATCTGAGCGTCCACGCCAGCTTCAGCGACCGCGAGCGCCTCCGAGATGCGGGTGATCTCGGCATCAACGTCCGATCGGAGCTGAGAAACCTTCGCAATCTCGGCATCCAGCGGCTCCGTATCCTCCATGAGCGCAAGCTCGCTGTCTTCAAGCGTTGCTCGCCTTGAGCGGAGATGATCAACCTCTTCTGACATCGCCTGGAGATCCCTCGAGGCGGAGACCTCACCACCGTAGAGGCGTCGCTCGATCATGACGACCCTTGCGGTTGCAGACTCGATCTCAGCCTCGAGTTCTGCTTGGCGGGCAACCAATGCGTCTCGCTGACTTGTGAGATCTGCGAGCTGGCGGTCAAGGGAGCGAGCGACGTTCATCGCATCCGCGAGACTCCTCCGCTCGGGAAGCACCTCGCGCTTATGTTTTAGCTGGTCCAAGAGTGTATCCACGTCTTGAAGGTCCATAAGCGACGCTAGATTCGCGCTCATCTCAAACCAGCTACTGCACGCGACGCACGCTCTGTGCGCATCACTAGATCGTCCGAGCGGCTAGAACCCGGAGCTTCGTATGAAAAAGCGTGATGTGCACGTCGCATTATCCAGATAGTACAGCGGATGAGGCCGTAGGTATGCTCCCCACCTGGCTCGCTGGTGGCGGCCCCTCGATGCCGGCCGATCCATTCGGATTGGACGCGAGGATTGCTGTGAAGCTGATTGCCGGTTGTGCTTGGAAGGACCGGACCGTATTCACGCGCACTCGTGCAGAACCCCGCTGTTTTGCCGGCTGGCCAGCCGGCGTGCTGGGCGAAGAGGTTGCCACCTGGGCAGGGACAGCGAGCGAAACGAAGCGTACGATGCCAGCGGAATCAACTTCGATTGTAAACGTGAGCTTGCGGAGATTTCTTTGGTTAGCTAGTGCACGGTAGAAAACTCCCGCGATCCCGTGGAGTCTTCTAGCTGCCGCGACGTCTACAGCGACCTGGTACTTTCGCACCCGTAGTCCATCAGGGAGCGTAGCGTTCCCTGCCTGGACGCGCGCTCCTGGAACATCCCACACCGTGATGAGGCCAGCTGGATTTCCAAGTGCAAGCATTGCAAGCTGCGACGTTCGAGCTGGGATTGCCACCTTTTCGGCCCTTGCAGGCAGGACCTGAGAAGCGAAGCCACCGATCGATCCGAGCGGCAGGAGGAAGCTAGCTAACGTGGATGCTGGGAACTCGATCCAGGGCATCGAACCGACGGTCGCTGTCAGAGCGGGAGGTGTCTGGAGATACAGACTTGAACCGGCGAGGATCGCCGTCCTCGGTGGTGCGAGTGCTTGTGCTAACACCCCGGCACCACTGACGGACATGGTGAACGACGCCTCGTTCACTGCAGGCCTCAGTGTGCCACTGAGGTGCACGGCAAAGCTTGGCCCCAGTGCTGCCATAAGAGTGCCAGTGTCACCGGACTCCGAAAGCGCGAAGAACTCGGCGAGGACTCCGCGGCCAAACGTCCGCCTGTACGCCCGTGCCAGTGGGGATAGTGCCGGGCTCAAGGTCGCGGAGGTGCCGGAGCGACGCTCGTTTGAAAGTAGCGTGCAGGACGCCAGTGAAATCACAATGCACCCCATCGCCAGTCCGAGAAGAATCGCGTTTCGTATTGCATTGCGGCAGTTTCCCGCCCGCGTGCGGATGTCCCGGCGAAACACGCGAGCGTTCATTTACGCCCTGCAAGCTCCAGTAAGGTCGAAAGCGTGGACTCGCGCGCATGCACCAAGTTCAGCTCACGTAGCCGGGAGCGACCTCGATTTGCCAGCTCGTCGCGAAGTGCCCCGTCGCTTAGAACCCGGGAAACCGCGGAGGCGACCTCCACTGGAGCTTGCGATCTCAACAGTATCCCGCTACCGGCAAGCATCTCGGGGATCGCACCCGCGGCATACGCAATGACCGGCAGCTCTGCCTCGAGCGCCTCTAGGAGCGGAGCGCCGAAGCCCTCGTGCTCGGAGAGGCACACGAAGACATCAGCGTTTTGGTAGTACGCACTGAGCTCAGCGTCGCTGACCTCGCCTGGGAGATCGGTTGAGTCCCCGATCCCAAGCCGATCCGCATAAACCCCTATAGCGCTCGCATACGCTGGAGAGGCACCCCTTCCGACCAGGTGCAGGCGAGCCAAAGGGTCATACAGCTTCTGGTAGGCGAAGAGGGCCTGGAGGAGGAGATCTTGGCGTTTATTGGGAGCCAGTCGCCCTACGAAGAGCCAGTCCGATCCCCCACTAGCCTTCAGGCTGGACAGGCGTGATGCAGTTCGGGAGTCAACAGGCGTCTCGCTGGCGCTCTCAATCGAAAGGACCGGCAGAACAGCTGTACGCTGGTAACCGGCCCCGACAAGCTCGGATTCGTTGAACCGAGAAACCGCAAGGCCACCACTCGCCCTCTTCGCAAGCTGGATCAGCTCATCGCGGGCCCTCGTCTGATCCAACACCGACACGTAGTCCCAGTTGGAAAAGGCAGCAGCAGGCGTGATGTTGTGGTAGTTGACAACAAGCGGCTCCTCGCGCCGTAGCAACATCTCGACCATCGGTGATGCGACCGCGAGCTGGTAAATGAGGATGTCGTCGGAAGCGGCGATCTCCGGATAGCTGGTGAAATGGCACACCTCAGCCGGCTCGGCCCCGCTAGTAGTATCAACGAAGATCCGCGAGTCGTACCCCGCGGCCACGGCCATCTCCTGTATAGCCAGCGTGTGACCACCCACAGCGTCGCGTGGCATCAACATCGGCACAAACTGGTGAAGCGCCTTTCCAGCTGAACGCTCCACGCTCAGACCAGTTCCTGCACTCGAAGCTCCCTCACTACTTGCAGACGCGTCGCGTTCACCTTGCAACCGGCCGTCTGCCAACTAGCAGGTGGCTCGGGTGAACCCTTGTGGCATCTGGGGAGGACCCCTCGGGCTGGTTGCACAGCTCGATGACCTCGATGTCCACAAAGCCTACGTGTCGCATCATCGCTGTCCAGGTGCTTGCTGACTTCGGGTTCCATTCGAGCAGCTCACGAAGGACGGGTTCGAGGTGCGATGACCCAAAGAGAGCCGGTTCGGTTACGACGATTGAAGCCAGTCCCCCGCGATCGAGGACCCGCAGTGCGAGCTCAAGCAAGTGAAGCTGGCCGGTCGTGCCCGTCCGGTCGATGCTGCCTGACAGCACCACCGCTGCGAGGGATGCCTCGTCGAGAGATGCCAGGTGCTCGCTCGCTTCGCGTATAGCGACCTTCACGCCGCGTCGCATAGCAGTGTAGGCAGCCTCGACCCGCGGCTCTGCTCCCACGACATCATGCCCGGAAGCGATCAGTAACGACGCGAGCGATCCATCACCGCACTCAGCGTGCAACACACTCCCTCGGAGCTCAGCGAAGCGCTCGATCACGACCGCTGCGCAGCTGCTCACATCCTCAGGCTCGAGAGCAGTTCGCAACTCCCTGACGAGAGAATCCCTCGAGCGCTCCGGCAAGCTGGAGTCTTCAAAGCGCTCACCGAGAAGGCGTAACGCGTCGTCCACCAACGCGAGGCGCTGGTCCATCACCTGGAGCGCCCGTGCAGTCCCCGTCGCAAACGAGGACACTTGTGCTCCGAGATGAGCCACCCGGCCTTCTACGACCGATTCGATCAGCGATGCCCGCGTGAGTGCCCGCAGGCGATCCGCCACGCGATCCCGCAGGCGGGTCATGGAACGACCTGAACCAGGCTCGGGCGGTTCACCTACCGTGCTTGCAAACTCTTCGAGTGCCGCCTGGATGCCTCGATACCCTCGTGCCGCGCTGTCCAGGTGCACCCGCGCCGCGTCGAAGAACCACCGATTCGTCCCTACGGGTGCGAGGCGCTCGAAGGCTGCGGATAGCTCTTGCTCGAACTCCTCGGTGAACTCACCCGAGGCGCGCCTCTGGCACGCCTCTTCACGGATGTGTGCCACCGCGACCTCAAGAACGTCCTCGGTCCGGGCTGCGCCGGGGTCACCTGGCGGCTCAGGCATCAGGGCCACTACCCAATGACTGAGGTCGAAGGCTGCACAGAACGCCCCTGATGTGGCTTCTCGCACAGGTACGCGATCAAGTAGCAGTCCGCGGCCTCGTGATAGATGCCAGGGCTGCTGGCAACGGTCCCCTCAGAGAACTTCCCATCAGAAAGGCACTCCCCAGCGTAGTTCAGCCCCTTCAGCTCCTTGACCCGCAACCCCGAGCGTTCGATCTTCGCGCTCAGCTCCGCGACCGTGTACTCGATCTTGTGATCAGGGTCGATGAACTCAGCCTGTTGCAACCGTGTCACCCGAGCGTTTGGCGTATCTAGGCCAAGGTATCCACCTGGTCTCAGGACCCTGTAGACGCCGTCAAACACCAGGTCCGCGTCGTCCTCGCCGATATGCTCAATGCTCTGGCCGCTGTAGACGAGATCGAAGCTCTCGTCCTCAAAACCGGACAGGTCTGTCATCGAGTGATACCGGTACCGGACCATGCCCATAGCGGTGCGCTTCTCGGTGAGACGTCCCCCGGCTCGGTAGATCGGGTGGCGATCGTCCGGCGGCAGGTCCACAATCACGACCTCGTCGACCTTATACGGGTACCCGAGCCCGAGTAGCGCTCCGTCGTCATTGCTCTGGTGCGTTCCACCGAGGTCCAGCACCCGCCGGGCACGTGGCAGGCTCCGGATGAAGTCACAGCGGCTCATATGAAGCGACGGCCCGAGCAACGACGCCCTGCGTAAGCCCCTGAACTCCTCCGACGAGATCAGGAACTCGACGATCTGGTCCCGGGTGAGCTGACCGGCCTTGAGGCGAGGCAGCAGGTCTGCGGTGCCGACAGCGTCCGGCTCTCGACGGAGAACGACCTCGTATGCCATTCGAAAGGCATCCTCGTCTGTTAGATCGGCAAACACCATCCCGCCAGAGCGCTTTCGCTCATTCTTCAGGCCTAGGACAGCTCGGCGCTTGGACATCGGCTCACGAAGACCTGGCACGCACCGAGGTTATCACCATCGTTGCCGCGATCACAGGCCCACCCCAGGGCCTGTGAGACGACCGCGTTCTGCGACACCTGTGTAGAACGCTTGGAATTTCTCAATAAGCACTGGCCAACGATAGTTGGCCTCCACGTACTCTCGTCCTCGCCTCGCAAGCAGCCTTCTCGTGGTTTCACTCGCAAGCAACGTGTCAAGGCAGGCTTCGAATTCGTAGTACGAACTGAACCACACACCGCCTCCCGATCGGGTGCAGTGCTCCACCGTCACCGCACAGGTGCCATTCACGACAACCGGAACCGACTGCATCCATGCCTCCATGATCACAAGCGAGAAGGACTCGTACGCTGAGGGCGACACGAGAGCCGTGGAGTCCGCAAGAATATCCCACTTGTCCTGCTCGGAAACCGCGCCGGTAATCACGATGTCGGGATGCGCGGGGATGGACGCAGCAACCGAGCCGACCATAGCAAGAGCAAGTGGGCCCGGCCTGCGACGCTTGTACTCGCTAAAGAACGCTGCGAGCATTGTGGACCCCTTGTGATCGTCCACCCTGCCAAGGCTGCACAGGTAGGGGCGATCGTTGACACCGAGGATCTCTGCACCGCTGTTCTTCTTGGTCATCGGTTCAGGGACCCCTAGCCCGAGAACAGCCTGAGGCGTCTGTGCCACGGGGTAGATTCGTTGCACTAGCTCGCGCTCTGCAACTGTGTGGTAGGCAAAGGCGTCTGCGGATGCAAACGTCTTCCTGAACACCTTCAGGTAGATCGCTGGCTCGTCATGTGCCGCGGGGTGCAGGACGGCTGGCTGCTTTACGTGCGGGATCGTTGCGACCGTCGGGTAGTACAGATACGGGTAGAACGCGATGACGTCACAGGTGCTCTCCTGCGCCGCCTCGGCCAGATCGGGGCAGATCGGCCCCTGAAACTCCACCCAGTGTTCGGCCTCCTCGATGGAGGCTGATCGGGGCGACATCTTCACGCGAGCGTCAATCGCGTAGTACTCGGGCTGGCGGCCAGTAAGCGTGGTGAACCGGTGAAGCTGGACCCCGTTGAGCTCCCCATCTCCCGACGGATAGTGATCATCCCAGCTCACGTAGTCAAGCGCGCACGTCGTGAAAACCTCTACATCCCAGCCAAGATTCGAAACTAGCCTCTCAGCGAGCATGCGAGCTGCAGATTCCGCGCCGCCAATTACCTCGACACCATAGCGCGGAGTCACGAATGCCACTCTCACCTCGGCATCTCCTGAGCGACCTCGTTGACGAGATCAAGTACGCTGGCCTTTGCACGCTCGATTGAAAACGCATCGACCCTTGCTCGCATCGCAGGCTCGAGCGCGCTGAGGAACTCCTTCCGCCGACTGCAGATGTAGTCGAATGCCGCTGCCATCATGGCTGCAGACTTCGACTCAAGCAGCACACCAGCATTTTGAAGGGTCTCGGGTATCGCAGAGGACGCGTACGCTACGACGGGAAGCTTGCTGTACATCGCCTCAAGAATAGGGATGCAGAAGCCCTCGTGCTCCGATGCGCACACAAACAGATCTGCTGCCCGGTAGTACGCGGCGAGTACCGCATCGCTTGCTTCTAAGCGGAACTGGACCGCGTCCCTAAGGCCAAGATCCGCAACAAGCGAGGCTAACGCTGACGCGTAGGGAGCACATGACGGGCGCCCGAGAAGCCAAAGGCGCGCATCCGGGTCAAAATAGCGCCGGTACACCCAGAGTGCCTTTACGAGATCATGCTGGGCCTTGTTCGGCACAAGCCGGCCCACAAACAACAAGTCTGTGCCGCCGCTCAACTTGTGCCGCTGCAGCTCCGCGAGCGCTTCGGTGTCCGCAGCATCAAGGCGATTCAGGTCGATCAGCAGGGGAAGGACACCTGTGCGCTTGAAGCCAACATCCTCCAATTCCGAGCGGTTGAGCTCGGAATCCCCAACACCAACCGTACTTCGCTGAGCGAGCTGCGCGAGCTCTTCGCGTGCGTAACGGTTCCGCTGCGCAACCGCTGGCTCCCAGCGCGCATATAGCTCGGGTGGGGTGACGTTGTGGTAGTCAACGATCAATGGCTCTTTTCTGGCCGCGAGAAACGCCGAGACCGGCGTAGCGGTGGTCATCTGGTAAATGAGCACATCCCCGGGGCTTGCGGCAGCAGCATAGTCTGTGAAGTAGCGGGCCTCGCCCACCAGGTCATCGTGAACCGCCTCCGCGAAGATCTCAGAATGCCATCCCGCTTCCCTGAGACATTTCCGGATACCGAAAGCGTGCTGACCCGTTGCATCGCCAGGTAAGAGAGTTGCGAGGAATTGGTGTACGCCCAAGCGGCTCACCCTCCGCGGGTCCCGACTATGCAGTAGGAGGTCCCCGGGAAGATGGCATCGTTTAGAATCTGGAAGTTCGCATTCGCGAGGCTGTGCGCATCGTGAGTGCCGGGCAACATGCTAAGCCGCGGTCCTGTCTTCGACTCAAATGTCTTGAGGTTTTCGAAACCATGCCGAGATAGCAGCGTCGACCAGGTGAGAGCGTGCAGCGGCTTGCCAAGCGCAAGATCCACCTCGACGGCGGACCTCGTGCGTGCCCACGCCTCTGGCGTACACGAGATCAAGACAAGAACCCCGCCGGCTGCAATCCGTGATGTTGAGAGTTCAAGCAGCTCGGCAAGGTCACGAGGCTCCAGGCGCTCGACGAAGCCGGTGAGCACCATTCCCCCAAGACTTGCGGGCAGAACGCTACGAAGGTGCGCTAGCACTGCCTCCTCGCGCAGATCGAGGGAACGGGCAATGCCCGTAGCTATGACACTCCCGCGCGGATCAACACCGTAGGCGTCGATGCCCGATCCAAGGAGCATCTCCACCAGTGCTCCGTCCTGGCAATCCGCGTGGAGCACCCTACTCGCAGCAGCGGCTGGTCCTCTAGCGGCGTCTCGCGATACAACATCGCTATCAAGTGGACGAAGTGCTGGGCGAACTGCGGTGCAAACGGCATTGAGAACCTGCTCACGCCACTCGCCTAGGTCAAGCACCTGCTGGAGGCCAAAGGAATCCAGCGCATTGCGCGGAGCAATCGCCGCGAGCCTCTCCTCGACATCCGCGAGACGTTCGTCACTTCTTACGATCAGGCGCGTCACGTATGATGCGAAACGAAGGATCTGACCTGTGACGAAGTTGATATACCAAAAGACCGCCTTGCGAACCAGCCACTTCACCGCGCGTCCCGCGGGCTTGCGCGAGGTAACCGGCGCCCGTGGATCGATATAGGCAGCACGTTCGAGTTCTTGGATCAGCGAACTCACACGCTCCCGATTGGTGGCCTCAACGGGGGTGAACTCGAAAAAGAGCCTATCCAGCTCTCCTTCTTCCTCGCTCCCCAGCTCGTCTACGATCCGGCAGCGTTCGGCACGAGCCCTGATTTCCGCCATAAGCGTTTCGTGCGACTGAGCGCTCTCCCCCGCTGCTTTTTCGGCGGGCTCCAACCTACCCTGCCTGAACTCGCCCAGGGGCACGCGCCTTGGTGTCCACCCGGAATGGCAGCGCCACCGAGCCTCGCGTGCGATCAGGGTTCATCACTTGGAACTGGGCGACCTGGTCCTTCCAGTCGTACACCTTCTCCCCCTTCCTAGCGCGCACGCCAACACTCACGTTATAGGTTCCGTCTAGAAGCGGCAGGGATTCGCATGTCAACGCGAGGTACCCCTTCCCGTTTAGGAACCCCAACGGCTCTCCAAGTGCGTCCGTGTCCGCACCATAGATCAAGGAGCCCTGAGCGTCGTGAATCTCAAGGGTGAACACTGGATCCGTAACGGGCTGTTTCACCGTGTACTCCACCCTGACGGTCATCGCCTCGCCTGGAAGCAGGTACGGCCTCGTGCCGCCATCGTCAGCATGTTCGAACAGAACGTTTTGTATCGTGACGCTGCGATCGAGGGCCGCAGTCTTTGTGCTCTCTTGCGTACCTGCGGCCTCGTCGGTGACGAGCAGGTTCGCGTGCATCTCGTCACCAGTCTCGAGCAGGTGCTGCCTGAAGGCTCGTATTGCCTCACCAGCTGTGCCCTGTGCAACTATCTTCCCTTGGTCCAGGACTATCGCTGAATCGCAGATCTGGCGAATCGAGTCTGCGGAGTGGCTCACGAGGACGATGGTCCGCCCTTCCTCCTGAAACTGCTTCACCCGAGCGAGGCATTTGCGCTGAAAAGGCTCATCGCCAACCGCAAGGACCTCGTCAATTAGAAGAACGTCCGGATCCACGTTCACCGCTACCGCAAATCCAAGACGCGTGTACATGCCGGAGGAGTAGTACTTGACCTGGTTGTCGATGAACGTCTCGAGCTCAGCGAAGGCAACAATGTCATCGAAGCGACGTTCAATCTCCTTCTTGCCCATGCCTAGGAGTGACGCGTTGAGAAACACATTGTCCCGACCGGAGAGCTCCGGATGGAAGCCAGCGCCAAGCTCCAGCATCGCAGCAAGCTGTCCCCGTACCACCACCCGCCCTGAAGATGGCTTGAGGATACCCGCGATGCACTTGAGCAAGGTGGACTTTCCAGAGCCGTTGCGCCCGAGCATGCCGAGTGTCTGACCCTCGTTAATTTCGAAGTTGATCTCCGACAGCGCCCAGAACTCCTCGTACGGCACCTTGCCCAGGTGCAACGCACGCTCTTTTAACGATGTGTACTTGTCATGATAAAGGCGGAAGTGCTTGGAAACCCCCTCCACCCTCACAGCTGGCGAGTAGACCACGCATGAGAGCCTAGCCGACCAGCAGGCAGTGAAACGTCCCAGCACTCGCTAGCGCCGGCTCAATGAGGCGCGCGGATGATCCCCGGCAACTGTGATGCCTGACTGCGCAAAGGCGACCTTCGTATCTGCGGGTGCGCCCTACTGCACTGTACAAGCCACGCCAGCCAGGTCAGCGGAAAGTCTCGCCGTAGGCCAATCCTTGTCAGGGGATGAGCGGGTTGATCCAGGTGAGCTCAGGGAAGCGGGCGAAGTCGGAGTCCGCGCTGACGACTGCCAGCCCGTGCTCGAGTGCCAGAGCTGCGATCGCCGCGTCACTAACCAGGTTGCCTCGCAGGTCCAAATCGCACACCAGTCGCCGAAGAGTCTCTCGGTACCCGCGACCCGGCTGCGGTACCCACGCGGCGGGAGCGTCGAGCCAGTCAGCGACGAAGGACCACGCGTCGGCTGGAGTGAGTGGGACAGCCAGGGCCCGCGGGTGGCTCACGATGCGCACGAACGCCAGCAGCGACTGCCAGGGTAGGCCGACCCGACGTGAGCCATTTAGCCCTTGTTCGAGCCACTCGCGTGCGGCGGAATGGGCACGGGACTGCTCGTCGACGGCATAGAGCAGGATGTTGGCGTCGACGAGCATCAGCGGATCGCCGCGCCGTCGAGAACCTCAAGGGCGTCAGCGACGCTGGAGACGTCAACACTCACCCCGAGCGGGGCGGTCCGCTGACGGAACGGCCGGTGGGCGGGCTTGGCGACCAGACCCCGACGGATCAGCTCGTTCACAGCCTCGGACATGCCGAGGCCGCACTCACGCCGCAACGCCTCGATGGCCCGGGCGGTGTCCTGATCGAACTCCACTGTCGTCCTCATGTTACAAAGCTAGCACGTGCATGCACATTACGCCGCACTCCCGTGCTCAATTCTGGCAAACACGGGTCGGTGTCGTGGGCTATGTACAGCACGCCGATCGGCGTGCAGTAGAAGCCAGCTGCACTACACGAGCCGCCGCCTCGCCAACGGGCCTGCGCGCTGGCGAACTCATCCCACTCTCTTGGCGGTCCGCGCCCTTTGTCTGCACTACGGCATCTCCACGTGCGCAGCGCCGATGTCGAGGAGAATCCGTCAAGAACTTCTGAGTTGAGCCGGAATCCCGCCGCGACCCGCTTTCCACACGCGCAAGGTAGACCCCCTATCCCAGGAGTTGTTGCACCCGTTCAGTAGGATCAAACATATGCTCGCACAACATAGTAGTCCGCCAGCGAGCCGTTAGATCGTACCCACTGCCACTGTCCCCGTCACACTCTCGGGTGTTGACTACCGGCGAGCCCACGACGCTCACCACATTGCCGCTGGTCTGTCGGGTGAGGCGCTGAACTGGGTACGTGGAAAGCGCCGGGATAAACCGGCAAAGAGGAGGAGATGAAAGAGCCCTGCTACTTCACGGGCTGGACATCCGCGAACCACTATACCACGCGTCCTGGCATCCCTTCCAGGGCTCCCACTCGGGGACAGACCGCCCCAATAGTTGGCGGTCATAGGCGTGCGCTGAAGGTCATGCTCGCCTCTATCGCACATTCCGCCCTGCATTGCCCGTTGACCCGTAAAGTCGGAGCGGGTTAGTGTCGATGTGATTCGGTGACGTTCGGGGTGCAGGAACCGGAGGCAGGACAATAACGTGTGAACCACAACTACGGGACGCCAACGGAGACAAACTTCCGGGCGGACGAAACAAGGTAGCTTTGGCGGGCACGCGCCTCATCAGGCGGCTAGCTAACCTGGCGATACGCGCATCTCGGTCCGTTTCAGCTTGCCGATGGCTGGCTGTCGTGATGGTAGCAATGCTCATCTCCCCCCTGGCGCCCGATGTCCTTGTAGCGCCAGCCAGCTTCGCCACCGCCACCGTCCAGCCTTTTGCCACCACTACGGCCGGCTATTGGATGGTCACCAGCCATGGCGCAATGATGAGCTTTGGGAACGTCGCGCTTTTCGGCTCTACAGGCACGATACCGCTCAATGCTCCGGTAGTGGCGATGGCTCCGACGCCTGACTACCGCGGCTACTGGCTTGTAGCAGCTGACGGCGGCATTTTTGCATTTGGCGATGCGCACTTCTACGGCTCGATGGGCGGGCGGCGGCTCAACAAACCGATCGTCTCGATAACCGCCGACCCCGCAACCGGCGGCTACTGGGAAGTCGCCTCCGACGGGGGAATCTTCAGCTTCAATGCTCCCTTCTATGGCTCTATGGGCGGGCGGGTACTCAACAAGCCGATCGTCGGCATCGCTTCAGCGCCCGGTGGCCGCGGGTATTGGGAGGTCGCATCCGACGGAGGCATCTTCGCATTTGGAGACGCTCCCTTCTATGGCTCGATGGGCGGGCGGGTACTCAACGCTCCGATTGTCGGAATCGCTTCAGCCCCCGATGGCCACGGGTATTGGGAGGTAGCATCCGACGGAGGCATATTCGCATTTGGAGACGCTCACTTCTACGGCTCGATGGGCGGGCGGCGACTCAACGGGCCGATCGTCTCGATCTCAGCTGCGCCAGATGGTCTCGGATACTGGATGGTCGGCGCAGACGGTGGGGTGTTCAGCTTCGGCAGCGCCCACTTCCGTGGATCTGCTGGAAACTTCGAGCTGCGAAAGGAACCGGTGGTGATGTTGGTAGGCGCACCGGGGTCGGGCACTGCCCCCAACCAGGGAAGGAGCGAAGGCCTCCAGGGGTATCCACAAGGTGCGAGCGGATATGACATCTCCTTCCCCCAGTGTGGCTCCGCGTATCCAAGGCCTTCTGCAGTGGGAATCGTGGGCGTCGAGGACGGGTCCCCGTTCTCGACGAATCCCTGCCTTGCCAGCGAGGCTTCCTGGGCGGGCATCGGGCTAAGCGTGTACTTGAACACAAGCTTCTACACCCCCGGCGGCGCCATCCCGTCACAAGCGCAAGACGGACCTGCTGGCGCCTGTGCGCCAGCAGACATGAGCTGCGAAGGCTACAACCTCGGGTATGCGAACGCGATCTACGCGGTCCACGCGCTCGAAGCAGCTGGCGTTGCCCCCCAGTCTCCGATCAACTGGTGGCTGGATGTGGAGATGGGCAACAACTGGTCCGCAAATTCCACAGCAAATGCGCGTGTCATCCAGGGTTCGATCGACGCATTGCGGGCCCAAGGGCTCACAGTTGGCATCTACTCGACCGTTTACCAGTGGGACAAGATCACCGGTGGATACGCGCCAACGCCAGCGGTGCCCGAGTGGTATCCGTCAGGCTCCGCCAGCTACCCGCCCTCACAGTGGTGCTCGTCGTCGAACCCGATCAGCGGAACGACGGACTCCTTCACGGGTGGACCGATCTGGATGGTTCAAGAGGGTCCTTACGACAACAACGCCAGCATCCAGCTCACCTATGACGAAGATTTCGTCTGCTGATCAGCTGCTTCGAGAAACCCCCAAAATCTCCGGACAGGGGATCACAGCTCAGCAAGGTGCGCCGCGTCGTTGTAGCTGACAAGCCTCCAAGCCCGATCACAATCACGCTCCCAGCACGTGAGGGACGTGTTCTCACAACGCAGGCCGAGGCCAGCGCTCGGCCCGGGAATACCGAGGAACCGTGCGAGCGATGCCGCGGCTACCCCGGCATGACAGACGATCACAACCAGCTCGCCTGCGTGGGCTTCCATGATCCGGGTCAAGTTCGCAGTAGCCCTTTCCACGAAGCCCACCCAGCTCTCCCCAGACGGCGCGATTGGCTGAGTCGGAGCAGAGCGAAAATCGATGCTCCCGTATCGCCTGGTTGCCTCTTCCCAACTCAGACCATCTGCATCTCCCGGGTGAAGCTCACATAATCCGCAGTCCTGGACGGCCGTCAAACCCCCAATAGCATCCGAGAGGATTTCGGCAGTCTCCACAGCTCGAGCCAGCACGCTCGTATAAAGCACCGCTGCGTCGTGGAGCTCACCAGTGCGCTCGAGCCTCGACCGCAGGGCCTTTGCCTGCGCTGCCCCTCTCGCAGACAGCCCAGTGCATCCCCGCTGACCACCGACCACGCCCCGCAGGTTGCACTCCGACTCGCCGTGGCGTATGAGAACTAGCCTTCCTGGCGAGTACGCCACCCTCAGCGCTCCAGTGCCTTGACGAAGCGCTCCAGGTGGCGAAGGTTTCGACACTCGAACGCGCCGTCGCAATGGGGTACGTACTCTTCGATGATGGAGTCGCCGCTACCCCAGTACGCACGAGGCTCGGGGTTCAGCCAGTAGAGCCGTTTCGCATGCCGGTGAGCCTCCTCGAGGACCCAGGAACCGGACGCATGGTAGTTGTTGCGCGCGTCGCCCAGAATTATCATGCTCGTCCGCTGGCTCACCTGCCGACCAAAACGCTCCCAGAAGGATTCGAATGCATGGCCATAGTCCGAGTGGCCGTCGAGCCAGATAACGTCTGCCTCCGCATTCACCCGCGCCAGCGCACTAGCGATATCGTCTGTGCCCGCCAGCAAGTGTGTCACCTCGTCGATCCCGTCGATGAAAACAAAGCTGCGCACCCGCGAGAACTGCGAGCTCATGGCATAAACCAGCTGGAGCGTGAACCGGGAGAAGGACGCGACGGACCCAGAGACGTCTGCCAGCATGAAAATCTCGGGCTTGGCGGGCCTCGGGTACCTAAAGACAGGATCCACCGGGACCCCTCCGGTCGAAAGCGAGTGGCGTATTGTGTCTCGGAAGTCGAGGGGGCCCCGCGGCCCGTGCCGACGTTTCCAGGAGATCCTTGCCGCGAGCTTGTGGGTGAGTGGCTTCAGAGCGACCCTCATCGCTACCAACTCCTCGCGCGTCGCGTGCATGAAGTCAATATCCTCGGGCAACGGCCTTCGGGCCGTCTTGGCGACGGCTCGCACTCCACGATCAGCGACGAGAAGCCGCCTGATCTCTGCCTCGACCTGTTTGCGAAATGCCTCCATCCGTTGCGCAGCCTCGTCGACGACCAGCCGCTCCGCGAAGCTGTCGTGCGCCTCGCCACGCTGGATGAGCTCTTGTTCTAACCGTTGTCCCAGGCCGTCGAAGTCTACGTGTCGAAGGGTCCGGAACAGGTAGTGCGAACCTGCAACGGGACGCCCGCTCACGATGCCCGCGTACCGCTTCACGGCCTGGCGCGCAAGCGCCGCGAGCGCTGCGTAGTCCCAATCGACAAGAGCCGAAAGAAGCGCATCTGGCAGCGACGTCACGTAATCCTGGCCTGCTAGCGCGCCGCTAGAGTCAGGTGGCTCCAGCGCTGTTTCACCAGAGTCCTCATCTGGCGACGTTCCCGAATCGACGTCCGATTCGCCTGCAGCAAGTTCCCCGCGCTGGGAGAAATAGATATCGAACGCAGTCTCGAACGCCTTGCGGTGAGCGCTTGACTTCACAAGTGTTGCGCCAAGTACATGCTTGAGGACCTTGCGGTCGTCAAGGGAAACCTCCATCACCGCCTCTGCAGCATCGAGGCTCTCGACGACCGAGACGGGTATCCCGACCTCACGCAACTCCGCCACAAAACCAGAGATCACATCCAGCACGCTAGGACAACCTTCAGCGGGATCCCAGTTCCTCTGGACCAGGCATCAAATCGCTCGAAAACAGGTCTTTCGAGGCGCGCTCGATGTCACTTGCATGCTTGCACAGCACCTGCAATGTCGAGCGTGCCTCATCCGGGCCAACCGTCTCGATCCCCAGTAGAACAAGCGTCCTCGCCCAGTCAAGTGTCTCCGCTACCGATGGCTGCTTCTTCAAGTCGATAGTCCGCACTAGACGCACGATCCGAGCCACCTGATCAGCAAGACGCTCGCTGATCCCAGGCACTCTCGCGCGGATGATCCGCCGCTCGCGCTCCACATCCGGATAGTCCATGTGGAGGTAAAGGCACCTGCGGACAAGCGCCTCGGAGAGCTCTCGGGTATTGTTCGACGTGAGGAAGACGAGCGGCACCTGGGATGCGCTAACGGTCCCCATCTCCGGGATCGAAACCTGGTAATCCGAGAGAACCTCGAGCAGGAGCGCCTCCGCCTCCATCTCAACTCGGTCAACCTCGTCGATCAGGAGCACAACAGGCTCCCTCGAGCGAATTGCCGCAAGAAGCGGGCGCTCCAGGAGGAACTCCTCGCTGAAGATGTCCTCCGACACCTGTTGCCAGCCATCATTGCCGGCCGATGACGATACTTGTTTTGCCGCACCTCGTTCATCGTCCGAAGATCCCATATTGTGCGAGAGATCCCGCGACGCTGTCCCGCCGGCCTGTATCCGCAGGAGCTGCTTCCTGTAGTTCCACTCGTATAGTGCCTTGGACTCATCGAGCCCCTCGTAGCATTGAAGCCGGATGAGCCGGCTTGACGTGATCTCGGCTACTGACTTCGCAAGCTCAGTCTTGCCGGTGCCAGCTGGTCCCTCGACAAGGACAGGCTTTCCGAGCCGGTCAGCCAGGAAGACGACCGTCGAAATTGCCTCATCGGAAAGGTAGGCCACCTCCTCAAGCCTCGAAGCGACCGAGGATACAGAGTCGAAGCGCTCAGGTGACGAAAGCTCGACGCCGAGTCCATGGTTCACTTTCGCACCTGCCCATCGCCTTCGACGACGAACTTCGCACACGTAAGCTCCCTCAGCCCCATCGGCCCCCTCGCATGGAGCTTCTGGGTACTGATACCGATCTCCGCACCCAAGCCGAACTCACCGCCGTCGACGAAGCGGGTCGAGGCATTCACTAGGACGCACGCAGCATCCACCTCCTGGGTAAAGCGTCTAGCAGCCCGGATGTCGGTTGTCACTATCGCCTCGGAATGTCCGGTCCCGAACCGGTTTACGTGTTCAATTGCCGAATCCAGATCGTCGACGACCGCAACTGAAAGCTTCAGATCCAAGAACTCCTTAGCGAAGTCATCATCTGAAGCTTGGCCAATGTCGCCCAGGATCGCCCGAGAGCGCGCGTCGCCCACGAGCTCGACGCCAGCGAGCGCAGAGCGCGCCACCGGGAGGAATTCTTCTGCAACGCGAGCATGCACTAGAAGCGACTCAGCGGCATTGCACACACTTGGACGCTGCATCTTCGAGTTGACGATGATCTCGAGCGCTATGTCGAGATCCGCTGCAGCATCCACATACACATGGCAATTCCCGTCCCCATCGATCACGTAGGGCACCGTGGCGTTCTCGATCACCGAGGCGACTAGATCGTGGCCGCCACGAGGGATCAGGCAGTCGATCACCCCTCGCATCCGCATGAACTCGACCGCGGATTCCCTCGTAGTCATCTCAACAAGCGATACCGCGTCCGCCGGTAGGCCAGAGCGGCTCATCCCCTCTCGTAGAGCGGATGCTATGCGCTGGTTGGACCTAATCGCCGACGACGAGCCTCGCAGCATCACCGCGTTTCCAGACTTTACGCATAGCGCGGCAGCATCGCTAGTCACATTCGGCCTGTTCTCGTAGATGATGCCAATCACGCCCAACGGAACTCGCACCCGTCGAATGCGTAGCCCGTTAGGCCTCACCCATCCATCAATCACCTCCCCAACAGGGTCACCAAGAGCCGCGACCTCCCGTAGTCCAGAGGCCATGGACGCGACCCTCGCCTCGCTCAGTCGAAGGCGGTCAATAGCTGTAGCGGTCACGCCTTGACCCTCTGCGACGCTGAGATCCTCCTGGTTCGCATCGAGAATCTCGGGTGCTCGCTCCTCGATCACGTCAGCCGCATAGCGCAGTCCGTCGTCCTTGGACGCGCTGGACGCCAAAGCAAGCACCCTCGCCGCGTTGCGGGCATTCACACCGAGATCTACAAGTGACGTACTTGAGTCCATGCCTCAGCCTACCCGCGTGGCCTCGAGCAAGTGGCCACCGTCACGCCCCGCGACCACGACACGTCTCTAGGATGCGACGAGCATCTCACCAACGGGGTTTGAGTCTCCGAATGAAGTCACAACCCATCATGGCTCACACCATGATGACCATATCGTCGCGATGGACCACCTCGCTTGGAACGTCCCTTGGCAACTCCGCCGTACGTAATCCTGCCCACCGTCGGAGTGAATCAACGCCTATGCGTACCAAGCCCTTCGCAAACACCGTTTCGTCAGGACCCGCGATCTCGACCGCGTCCCCAGCGTCGAAGGCACCTTTCGCACCGAGGACACCTGCTGCAAGGAGCGATCCACCATTCTTCACTAGCGCAGCATGTGCACCAGCGTCCACGATCACCTTGCCAGATGCGCCAAGGGCAAAGGCTATCCACAGCTTCCTGGCTCCGATGCGCTGCTCGCGCGGTCTCGGATGCACGATCGTGCCGACGCCAGGCGTCATCGCTACCGCATCCTCGAGCACTTGGCTTCTGTTCGCGGCTGCAATCACCACACGCACACCCGACCAGCTGGCCATCTTCGCGGCTGCAAGCTTCGAGAGCATGCCGCCGCTGCCGATTCCATTTGCCGAGTCGACAGCAAGGTTCTCGATCTCGTGGTCGATCTCGATCACCTCCTCGATCAGGGTTGCCTCCCCGTCGAAATGGGACGCGTAGTCCAGCAGCCCGGCCGTGTCTGTCAACAGCACTAGCAAATCAGCTCCAAGCAGGTTTGCCACCAATGCAGCAAGCCGGTCATTGTCGCCAAATCTAATCTCCTCGTCAGCAACCGCATCATTCTCGTTCACAATCGGTACCGCCCCGAGATCCAAGAGGTGGCTGAAGGTCCGCCGGGCATTCAAGTACCTGCTGCGGTCGACGAAGTCACCAAAGGTGAGTAACACCTGGCCAGCGACGAGCGACCTCTGCCTCAGTTGCCCCTCGTAGACACCCATAAGGCGGCTCTGGCCAACCGCAGATGCCGCCTGCAGCATCTGCAGATCACGGGGCCTACCCTCCCCGGCGAGGCGCCCTGCGGCCCGAAGTGCAGACAGCCCCGCTATCACAGCTCCCGAGGTCACTATCACCACCAGATGGCCTTGGGCTCGCAGGGATGCCACTTGGTCGCAAAGGTGTCCGACGGCGCTGACATCCACCTCTCCTTCTGCGTCCGTGAGCGATGTGCTTCCAATCTTCGCGACGATCAGCATTTGGTTATGCGACCTTTCCTATGGCCGCGCAGCCTGTGCACAGCAGCTCATTCGCCCTCGTCAGGTTCGAACGTGAGCTCTACGGGTCCCACCCTAACCGTGTCTCCGGCCTTCGCACCTGCTCTCGCGAGTGCGCGTTCAACGCCGAGACTCCGCAGCTTCTTCTGCACGTGCCTGACAGCATCCTGATCAGTAAGGTCACTCAATGCAACGGCTCGCACTGCCAAGCGACCGCTCACAACAAACACCTTGCCGGCCAAGCGCGCCACCCTCACTCCTTCCGGCTCGGGACGCGAAACCACCGTCGATCTCCTCTGGGGCCCCCGCTGTGCAGCATCCTGGACCAACCCTGACAGCGCATATGTGAAGCTATTCAATCCAGCACCTGTAACAGCAGAAATCTGTGACTCCGGCCAGACGCTGCTCGAGGTGGCAAGATCCACCCTCGAGCCAACGATGATCCGAGGCAGATCGGCCAGTTCGCTGCTATAGCGAGCTAGCTCACTGGTGAGGATGCGCTCTTGTTCCTCGGGCGACTCCATGCGATCCTGCGCGAGATCGACGAGCACGACCAGAGCTCTTGCCCTCTCGACATGCCGGAGAAATCGCTGGCCGAGCCCCCTACCATCAGCAGCGCCCTCTACGAGGCCAGGGATATCGGCCAAGACAACCTCTCGCTCGTCAGCGCCGTCTCCAATGCGAACGACACCGAGATGCGGTTGCAAGGTGGTAAACGGGTAGTCGGCGATCTTCGGTCTTGCAGCTGAGAGCCGGGAGATCAAGGTGCTCTTGCCGGAGTTCGGAAATCCGATCAGCGCAACGTCGGCCATGAGCTTCAATTCCAGTTGCAGCCAGCGTTCCTCTCCCTGCTCTCCCTGCTCAGCAAAGGCAGGTGCACGCCGGCTATTTGACAGGAAGCGCGCGTTGCCCATTCCACCATGCCCACCCTTGGCTGCAAGGAATCGATCTCCCTCGACCATCAAGTCTGCCAACACTTCGCCGCGGCGATAGCCATCAGTGCTGTGCGCATCGCCGCCGCCGAGTGATGCAACCACAGTTCCCTCCGGCACCTGCACGAACAGGTCCTCACCCCTTGGCCCATGGCGCTTTGCACCACTGCCGTGGCCACCGTCAGCGCCCCGCCTGTGCGGGTGGTCTTTGAATGCGAGCAGTGACGCGGTCTTGCGGCTCGCTACCAACCACACAGATCCGCCGCTGCCCCCATCCCCGCCATCCGGACCACCACGGTTCACATGCGCCTCGCGCCGGAACGATACCGCCCCCGCGCCACCATCGCCGCCCTTAGCATGAACGCGAGCCTCGTCGACAAAACCTTGCATCGCTGCAATACTACCGGCATACAGGAAACGCTCCCGCCATCCGATCACCGAGCCACCCAATAATCACCGCATGCGACACTCTGTCGCGAAGATCAGAGCTTCATCCACTGAACCTCGGCTGGTCACCGGGAACCCAGAGGTGGGGACTCTTGCTGTTTGCTCTTGGCACTGCACTCGCAGCAGCAACTGCCGTTCCCCAAACCATCAGCAAACATCTCACTGACGGAGTAAGCCTTACCTGATACAGCAGGCTTGGCTCTCTGGGCGGTTGAACTTCCAACCGTGCCGCTGTCGTGGGCAGATGCACGAGGCATCAGGCCACCGCCTTCTTAGGGCTGGGTGAGACTCCGTCAAGTACGCCGACAGAGCCGGTGGCGACAACAGCTTCCCGATCAAAGGGGCGGTCCCCGACAGAACTGCGTCGGGCGGTCTTCCTCCCCCATCCATCAGCCTTGCGGCTTCCGGCTCGGGCACACCCCCGCGAACTGCGGGTGTCTTGGTCTCGCTCCCAGCCATCGGGGCGTATGGGTAGCTTCGACCAGTCGACCGGGGTTCCGGTCACAAGTTGTGCCAACAGGCACACTGCGGCGAGCTCTGCCAGAGCCGCCAGGTTCTTTGCTGCGTTCAAGTCTCTGTCGATGGTGAGCCCGCAGGCGTCGCAGTGGAACACCCGGGCGGTGCGGGGCAGGTCGGCTTTTTTCGTCCGACAGGCCGAGCACATCTTCGACGACGGGTACCACCGGTCGGCCAGCCACAGCGAGGACCTGTGCCAGGGGCACTTGTAGGCAAGCTGGCGGCGGTACTCGGCCAGGGCTGCGTCCGCCCACGCCCGGTTGAACCCGCGCTTGCCCCGGCCTTTGCGCCCCATGCCCGATACGCCCAGGTCCTCGACCACGTTGACGGCGAATGTGGTGGCAGCCCGGTAGCTCGCCTTGTGGATGGTGTCACGCCGTACATTTGCTGCCCCGGCATGAGCCTTGGCGAGGCGGGCCTGGTTCTTCTTTGACCGCTTGGAGCGGGCCTGCCAGCGGCAGGCGCTCTTGATGTGGGTGCCGTCGGGACCGAAGCAGGCCGGTGAGCCCGTGCGGTACTGGCGGTCCATCCTCCGCTGGTAGCGGGAGATGTGCTTCGCTTCCTGCCTGGAAGCCCTCGGGTTCCCGGCCACGGCGCCGTCAGAGGAAGTCACCAGGGCAGAGATCCCCACGTCGTGCCCACCGACACCTTTGAGGGCTTTAGCAGAAGCGCCCCGCTTGGCGATGACGGCGAAGGATACGTAGGTCTTTCCCCCCTCAGTAACAAGGGTGGCCCGCAATATGCGGGCGGTCCCGGCCCCGATGCGCTGGCGTAGCTTGTCGGTGGGCTCCTTCACCCGCACGACGCCCACCACCGGGAGCTGGACGCGGTGGCGGTCTACCACCTTGATCGCCCCGGTGGTGAAGCTCACCGACTGGCGCCCCCGACGCCCCTTGTGGCGGGGCCAGCCGACGCGGGGCCCCTTGCGCTTGCCCGAGGCCGAGTCGGAGTAGTTCGTGAACGCCTGAGCGAGTGCCTCGAAGCCCGACGAGTACGCTTCCTTGGAGTTCTCTGACCACCAGCCGACCCCCGGCACCACCTTGTCGGCGAACCTACAAGCCTCTTTGGCCGTTGCGCCCTGACGGAGCGCCAGAGTCTCATAAACCCGGCGGGCGTGGATGTGTTCGGATGCGGCCGCACGCTCACTGTCGGACCTGGCTGTGACCAGGTCCTTCTCGTCGTTCCAGATCTTGCGGAGCTGGGCCAGCTTCCATGGCACCGGGACCATCAGCTTCGCCCACTCGTCAGCCTCGGAAATGCTCGCCCCGGAGCGAAGAGCCAGCACCCGGTAGGCAGCTCTGGCACGTAGGTGCTCCTCCACCAGACCGAGCCCCCAGTTCCACGCGAAGCGCTTGGCTCCTTCGTGAGAGGCGATGGCCGGATGACGCACTGGTCGGTCCACCTCGAAACGATACGCCTGGTGCACCCAGCCCGGAGGAAGGTCGATCTTCGCCATCAGCTACATGCTCACATCTGGCCGTATCAGTGCCATCGGACCTACATCGTGCTTGGCGCAGTTGAGCGCCTTCTCGGCTCGGTTCCGAGCGCCTCGGCGGCCGTAGAGGCGAGCGCAGAACGAGGTGAGCACCTCGGTCATGTCTCGCACCAGGTCGTCGTCGACTTCAC
>JAJZXF010000107.1 GCA_021802485.1 Actinomycetes bacterium
GGACGATTGCGAAGCCTGCGAACGCGACGTCTGCGTCCACGAGGGTCCAGGCGCGGCGAGGAACTATTAGTTTGTCGCCCGGGGGATCGCCGAAGCGTTGGTGATGGTCGGGGCCGGCTCGACCTGTCGCGACGCAGCACTGGTCGCGCGCGAGCGAGCCAAGCGGCTTCGGTCCGACCCTTCAACGGGCGAGTTGCGCCTCTCTTGGCATGGGTCGCTCGTGATGGACTGGGTGGAGGTGTTCGCCCTGGTCGTTTCCGAGCCCTACCGTCCGGGCGCGTCGCTGTCAGGCGGTTCGCTGTTGCTCGACGATTTGCCGGTCAAGGTGCGCGACCCGCAGAGCGGACTCAACCGGATCGCGTTCCGCACCTTCTGTGCAGTGGACTATGAGGCCGGGTGCCCGAAATTGTGGCGTCTCGAGGCCTATACGTCCAAGTCGCAGGCCGACTGAGAGGCGTTCCTGGGCACGCTTGCCGGGGCCCCGCCTCGGGTCGTGTGCGACAACGACCACGGCCTCACGAACGCGGTTCTTGCTCGGTTCCCCGATGCCGAGCTGTAGCTGTGCGAGTGGCACCTACGCAATGCGCTGGAGCGGCTGATGGGCAAGATCGGTAGGCAGGATGGCCACCAGGACGCGATCGACGAGCTAATCGCGGACGTCGAGGCTGCCTTCACCGGTCCCTCTGGGCGCCCTTCGTTGAACAGTGCGCACGACGCGGCATCTCACGCTTGAGCGAGTGGCTGAACACCACCGGGCGTATCGTCGAGGACCAGTTCCACCAGCGCTGATCACGCTCTGATCGAGGTGCTGACATGCCGCTGTCGACTTCGCCGCTGGACGGGTTCATCAACCTGATCAGCGCCGCGGTTGGGCCGCGTGCATATGCGTCGAGGAATCGCGAGCGCACCAACCGGATGCTCATGCTCACGCAGCTGCACGCCAACCGCCAAGACAACGAGAACGCCTACGTGCGGCACCTTTGTGAGTGCCTTGAGGCCAACCAGGGCCGCCCCAGCGTTGTCCGGCGAGTGGTCATCGATATCGGTCGAGTTTCGTCGCTACGCTGACTACCTCCTACACGCCGCATCTACGGGAGCATTCCGGGCCCGAGAATACTCCAGTAGATGCGCTTGGAGGGGACCGCCATCTTTGCTCTTGGTGCCGAGCTCACCGGGATGCGTCGAGCCGTAGTCCTCTCCGCGAGCGCTTAACACACAGTTAACGTTCGGGCAACAACCCGGAAACCTCGACTCCATAACCTGGCGGCATCATCACCCATCTGCCAGTGATGGTCGTTTACTTTGGTGAACCCGCAGCGGCGGCTTTCACTGCGATGGGCGCATTATCCAACTAGTCAAAGGAGGTAGCTCCGTGGTCCCTGACCCTTCGTGGCTGCACGCGGGTGACAATGCATGGCAGCTGACAGCGGCAACCCTCGTGGGCCTAATGAGCATCCCGGGGCTAGCCATTCTCTATGGAGGCATCGTCCAGAAGAAATGGGCGATTAACTCCATGATGATGGCTTTCTCGGGCTTCGCCGTAGTACTGGTCTGCTGGGTGCTTTGGGCATTCGATATGGGTTTCGGCCACCCAGCGCATCTCGGCCCAGGGTTTCTGTCCAGTTTTGTCGGCCAACCTGGCGCTGTCCTCGGGCACCTGAGCGAGCAAGGGAGGGCGAACATCCCACTACTCAGCGGAAAGGGACTCATGCCTAAGTTCCGCTTCCCGCAGTCGGATCTCGTCTACTTCCAGTTCGTTTTCGCGGCAATCACTCCGCTGCTCTTTCTCGGCAGCATCCTTGGCCGCATGAACTTCAAGGCTTGGCTCCCGTTCGTCGCACTGTGGACCACCTTCGTTTACACGGTCAACGCGTTCCTGCTCTGGGGGGGCGGTTACTGGGCACAGAAGGGCGCACTTGACTTCAGCGGTGGCTACGTCATTCACCTCGCTGCGGGGACCACGGGCTTTGTAGCAGCTGCGGTCATCGGTCCCAGGCTGCGAAGGGATCGAGATACCTTTGCCCCCAACAACTTGCTGATGGTGGCAACCGGTGCGGGCCTTCTCTGGCTTGGCTGGAACGGTTTCAACGGAGGAGATCCGTACTTCGCGAACTCTAACGCGTCAGCAGCCGTTCTCAACACGAACCTTGCAACTGCGGTCGCCCTTCTCACCTGGATCGTCTGTGATCTGATGAGCTCTCGGCGTAAGTCGTCTTTGCTCGGGTCGGTAAACGGAATGATCGTCGGGCTTGTCGCGATCACACCGGCTGCCGGCTTTGTGAACGGAACCGGCGCGATCTTAATCGGGCTCATCACGTCCATAATCGTTTGGTTCTCGGTCAACAAGCTAGGTCACCGCGGGATCTTCAAGAAGGTGGACGACAGCCTGGGTGTCGTGCACACCCACGGCATAGCTGGGCTCACCGGCGGGATCCTTGTCGGTTTTTTTGCAGACCCCCGGATGGTCGAGTACTTGGGCGTTGGCAAGACCCCGAACGCATCGTATGCAGGGCTATTTTACGGTCACCCCGGCCAGGTGCTCATACAGCTTGGGGCTGGGGCGACGATCATCGTGTTCGATGCTGTGATGACGTTCATTATCCTCAAGCTCATCGGGCTTGTCATACCTCTGCGTATGACCGACGAGGAGCTCCAGGAAGGTGACATAGCACTCCATGCAGAGGAGGTTTATTCCGAGACCCCAGCTATCGGGGCTCGACTAGCATCATCCTCGGCGGAGTCTCGGACACGGTCTGGCGACTAGGAGGTCCTATAACCCATGTACCAATTGTTGCATTACCAAGAGCAAGAGGGGCCCAGCGCGGCTAACGTCGCAGCGGCCAATGCCAGAACTGTTCAATCGCACGAAAGGGGCGATACATGAAGCTTGTCGTAGCAGTGATCAAACCGTTCAAGCTCGACGAGGTGAAGGACAACCTCAAGTCCCTGGGTATCCAGGGACTAACGGTTTCGGAGTCCCAGGGCTTCGGACGCCAGCGTGGTCACACCGAGGTCTATCGCGGAGCTGAGTACGAGATTGACTTCGTACCGAAGATCCGTATCGAACTCGTTGTCGATGACGAGAGCGTGAGCGAGGTCATCGAGACCATCTCGACCTCAGCACGAACTGACAAGATCGGTGATGGGAAGATCTGGGTGGTGCCTGTCGAGGACATGATCCGGATCCGCACCGGAGAGCATGGTCACGACGCCCTCTAGCTCGAAGCCGGGCTACCTCGGCTCCCTGTAGAAAGCCAGCAGGGATCGCTCCGGCTCTCGGGCAACAACAACTGCCAGGCTGGAGGGCCGCAGGTTCTTAGATCTGCGGCCCTCCAGCTGGTTCGTTCTCTGGGTGCTGAGCAATCTGTGACTGCTCGACTATCTGCGAGAGATCGAGGACGCGGACACGATCCTCCTCTTGGCGTTCCTTCACTGCATCATCGATCATGATCATGCAGTAAGGACAGGCGGTAGAGACCACGTCGGCGCCGGTCGAGAGCGCCTCGTCCGTACGCTCGAGGTTGATCCTCTTGCCGATGTTCTCTTCCAGCCACATTCTCGCTCCTCCCGCTCCGCAGCAAAATCCTTTTTCTCGACACCTGCGCATCTCGATCTGCTTGATGCCTGGTACTGCGTCTAACACCGAGCGTGGCTCGTCGAACACTCTGTTATGGCGGCCGAGATAACACGGATCGTGGTAGGTGACAGATGCCGAGAAACCCGAGCCCGGTGTCAGCTTCCCACTTCTCGCGAGGTCGTCTAGGAGCTGCGAATGGTGCAGTACCCGGTAGTTTCCCCCGAGTGCAGGGTACTCGTTCGCAATTGTATTGAAACAATGCGGGCAAGTGGCGATGATCGTCTTGCCTTGAGTGCGCTGCGCACCTGCTTCATCCAATGTCGCAATGTTCTGTTGAGCCTGGGTTTGGAAAAGATACTCGTTCCCGAGCCTCCGCGCGGGATCGCCGGTACAGGATTCCTTTGGTCCGAGCACAGCGAAGCGTACCCCGGCGGTATGTAGTATCCGGGCAGTGGCCTGGGTGGCCTTCCGTGCGCGTTCGTCAAGCGCTCCAGCGCAGCCAACCCAATAAAGGTACTCCACATCTTCTGGGATGACATCGGCGACAACCGGGACATCGAAGTCCAGAGCTGTAAGCCAGTCCAAGCGATGGCTGGAGCCAAGCCCCCAAGGATCCCCCTGGTTCTCGAGGTTGCGGAGCATGGTGCCTGCCTCGGTGGGGAACCTGGACTCCATGAGGACTTCGTAGCGGCGGATGTCAACGATGGTGTCCACATGCTCGATGTCGACTGGACACTGTTCGACGCAAGCTCCGCAGGTTGTACAGGACCACAAGACGTCAGGATCTATCACCGTCGGCACAAGCGAGGTAACGGTGTCGGCGCCGGACGTGTCGTCTGATTGGCTGGACTCCTTGCCGGCCGTGTCGGAATTCGCGAGCAGGCGCGGCGCAGACTCGAAGAGATGATCTCGCAGGCTCATCACCAGCAGCTTCGGCGAGAGGGGCTTACCAGTGTTCCAAGCCGGACACTGGTCCTGGCAACGGCCGCACTCGGTGCATGTTCCAAGATCCAGAAGTTGCTTCCAGGTCAGGTGTTCGATGTGACCGGCTCCAAAGACCGTCTCCTCGTCGATGTTATCCATGTCCATCTCGGGCGTCTGCAGTGCCCCAAGCGCCCTTGGGCGCCGTGAGAAGGCGATGTTCAACGGTGCGAGGAAGATGTGAAGGTGTTTTGAGTACGTGACAAAGACGAGGAAAGATACGATCACGGCTACGTTCGCGAGCAGGAACCCCGTCTCGAGGTTCGCGTTCACGGAGCGACCTAGGCCATGCAGTGCCCGCCCGATTCCATGAGAGGCGAAGGCCCACCAGCCGTAAGGAAAATCGCCGGTATTGGTTTGAGCTCCCCTGTACATCAATAGCGTAACGATCACGAGAGCGATCATGGCAAGTACCAACCACGCTGCTCCGTTATGCGATTTGTAAAAACGCGACCCGCGCTCTTTTCTTGCCGGAGACTCTCTGAGTCGGATCACTGCGAACACCACCAACGCCACCAGAACCGCCACGGCAAAGGTATCCTCAATGAAGCCCAGTACAGCGGTGTGCCCTATGAACGGGATTGCGAATTTCTTGTCGAAGAGGTCTCCAAACGCCTCGATAATGGTGAACGTGAGGATAAGGAAGCCCCAGAAGGTCACTGCATGTGCCAATCCAGGGACTCGCTTCTTTAGCAGCTTTCGCTGGCCCAAGACCTCTGAAGTTTCTACCCGCGCTGCGGGCAAGGGATGCAGCTTCCTGGTTGCGTCAGCTTTGCCAGAGCGGATCAATCGGTACAGCCAGAGAAGCCTGCGTCCCGCAAAGGCGAGACCGACGGCCGTGATGGCTAGGCCAATGGCTATTCTCACACTTCCTCCCGTACATCTATATTCTTCAGCTCTACTTGAGCCAAACCCGTGTTCTTCGTCGGCAGAAGTCCGCTTCACCCGGCCTGCATTGGTACCGCATTGCTATTCTTCTCGAGTACCGCTGGAGCTTTCACGGGCTCGCAATCTCTGTCGAAATCGTGTTGTCACATTTTCTCGCGCTCTGTGTTTCAGCGAGCTGCCAGCGATCCCAGCTACGCGTCCTTGAGTGAGCTGCAGGGCAATGCCAACGGCGGTATAGCCGACCGCTGGCTCCCAACCGAGCAAGACCACTTGCGACTGTGCCAAACAGCGGCTTGGGACGCCGAAGTAGCACAATATCACTGGAGAGCAAGCTCCTGTCGCATCGCACGAGCTGGCGTAGGAACTGTTCCATTGTGGTCCCAACAGGATTCCTCATCGCCGTTGCTGTCGAGTGAGCGCTGCTGAGCCGTTCAAGCAGCGCAACTGCGTGGAGCTACTGTTGTGGGTTCCAGGGTCCGCAGGGTCGCCACTGCTAACGGCTACTAGCCGACCAATACCCATACATATGTTCTGCAATGCTAGGAGACTCCTGAGGCGGTGGGCACAGAGCCAGGGCATTCACCACCACAGCGCATGCCGATGGTTCCACAACGGGACAGTGCCGGTTCTCCTAACGCACGTGGATCCACGCACGATTCTTGTCAACGCAGAAACAACTGTCATGCAGGTACCGGCCGGGCTCGGTCTCTACGCCCGGGTGTCCTCGCACGACCAGAAGGCCGATCAACAATCGGCAGGTGGCATCTCTCACCGAGTGGGCGGCAAGGACAGGAGCATCGCCCGTACGGGTCGAGTCCGAGGTCAAGTCAGGGATGAACCGCGCTGATAGAAAGGTTCGCCGCCTGCTCTCGGATCCTGACGTCTGGACCGTGGTCGTCGAGCACAGGGACCGCCTCTCGCGGATGAACACCGAGCTGGTGAAGGCTGCTCGGTCGGCTACCGGGAGGCACCTCGGCGTTGTGGATGAAGGCGATGTCGACGACGATCTTGTCCGCGCATGACATAGCGTCTCACCAGCTTCTTTGCCTGGTTCTACATGCCCCTGCGTTTGTTCGTATCAATCGTGGCCAAGGTCCTCGATCGAACAGGCCTTGGCTTGTCCGCGTGGAGGTCTCGTTGCCACGTCTCAGCTGTTGGTCATCGTCGCCAGGCCGGTGGGTCTGGAGATGGGCTCGGCTCCGCCCGGAGCCGCTGTTTCGAGACTGCGACGATCGGTGGCGTCAAGCAAGTGGAACGGTCTAGTTTCAGTCACGAGAAGGAGTTGAGAGGACGGTAGAGTGCACGGGAACAGTTAATTTGGTTCTGAGTGGCTAGGGGCCGCGATTGCCTGGCCACCCAGAACAATTTGCGGGCGTAGTTCAGAGGCAGAACATCAGCTTCCCAAGCTGAGAACGCGAGTTCGATTCTCGTCGCCCGCTCTCAAAAAAGTCATGGTCAGATGGGGCATGCGTGGTTCCAACCGACCTCCAGATCAGGACTCCGCGCAAGAATGTGCCACATTGACACATTGAGGTGGCTGCGCGTCCTGGTGTGGTGCACATGATGATCGGGAGGAATCTCATTCTCGGGTCTGGTGCGGTGATCGAGGACCCCGTCAGGGTCGCCTCTCGAATGATGAGCGAGGAGTGGCCCTACTACGACGGCCTGCCTCAAGGCGACCCGGACCGGATCGAACCCATCGACGTGCTGGTGACCGTCTCGGTGAACAGCTTCGTCAACAACGCCGCGTCCGTCGGGCGGATCCATAGCGGGATGGCCACTGCCTGCGACGACCTCATCCGCGCGATACCGCGCGACGCAGCGCTCCTCGAGACCGACCCGGCTCTTGTCGAGTAGCTGATCGATGCCGCTTGCTCGCTCCAGGGTGTTCTCGTACCGGTCGCTACCAAGTCAGCTGTGAGCGGCTGGCTGCGACGGCAGAACGTCTCTTAGGGATCAGTTGTCTCCCGGGCAGTCAGGCTCATGCGGATCTCCTTCATACGCCGATAGAGCCTCATGGGGTGCTCCGGCACAGCGATGAGACCGTGTCGGGAGTAGAAGCGGACAGCGTTTTCATCTACAGCGTCGACTACCACCAGACGTGCCGCTGCGGCTTCACCGGCCACGACGGCCTTGCGGAGCGCCTCGGCGAGGAGGAGTCCGCCCAGGCCGGCCCCATGGTGGTTGCGATCGACGGCGAGACGAGCGAGTAGAACCATGCCGACGGGATAGCCGGGCAGACCCCGGACGACCTTTGGCGGCGCCTCTTCCCGAAGGACCGAGCCCATGGTCAGGCTGAAGTAGCCGACGATGCCTTCCACACCAACCAGGAGGAAGGTTCGGGCTGTGTCCATATTTTGGGCTGCCAGAGCGTGGCGCTTCAGCCAGGAGTCGAGATCCTCGTTCCCCGACTCGAAGGGGTCGAGTTCGTGGCGGGATTCGATCCGCTCGAGGCGAAGTTCCGGCTCGGTCACGCCTCCGGCAGCTTGGGATGGGCTTCGAATAGGTCGACCAGTTCTTTGACAGGCCGGGCCGGCTTGTCGAGCTCGGCGATGAACCGGTCGAAGGCGTCGTTGGCGAGGACCACGTCGCGGTGTTGGCGGATCACCCGGTTAGCCTTCGCGGTGACCGTGTCGAGTACGAATGCGGTCACAGTCGTCTCCTCTAGATCGGCCGCCTGGCGTATGAGCGCATCCTGGTTGGGTGTCATTCTTACCTCTAGGCGATGCC
>JAJZXF010000108.1 GCA_021802485.1 Actinomycetes bacterium
GCAAGAGTATCCACAGGCTCGCTCAGTTCGCTCTAGCGGTCGCGTTCCTGCTCACAGCGAAGCTCATCGACTGGCGAAACCGCTGGTCACCGGCACCATCTCCTATCCGCTGAGCCTCTAAATACCGGCGTGGGGTGTTTACCGGAGCGATGCTTACAACCTGCGAACAGACCATGCGGGAAACGTGTGACGACTTCGGAGTCACCCTGGTCGAGTTCAATGGCGAGGACGACCACGTCCACCTGCTGATTGAATTCCCGCCCACGATCCAACTCTCCCGGTTGGTCAACTCACTCAAGGGAGTCTCATCTCGGATGCTGCGCCAGAAGCATCCGGCCCAAGTGAAGAAATACCTGTGGGGCAATCACTTCTGGTCCCGCTCTTACTACGTCGGCACTGCTGGCGGAGCGCCGTTGAGCGTCATTCGTGAGTATGTCGAAAGCCAGCGTCGTCCAGCCGGATAAGCGATTCACCCTCCCCCTGAAGGGGGAGGCACTCTCGCCTAAAAACCTGGTAGATGCCGTTCACGCTCGTGGATGAACGCATATGTTATTCGAGACTGTTCGACACCTCCGCCTAGCGCATGAAAACCTCCCACCAATAGCCAGCCATGTGGTAACAGCACCCAGTGGTGTAGGGATCGTCCTCATCCAGCGGTCGAAGAAGGCGAGAATTTGGAGTTTGCACCCAGGCGGTTGCAGATCTTCTGGAGGGCCGCTGGATCATTGGTGGATGCAAACCCGTTGGACAACGGCTGGAAGCCGACATGAGCCTTGTTACCTTGGCGTTTCGCCTATTCGTGGCCATTGCCCCAGACCTTGGCCGGGTATGGGCCCGAGCGTGTCCTTCGTGGGCTGCGCCCTGCGAATACACGCGCTATGTGGTAGTACGACCACACAGGAGTCCGCGGCGTTCTTGCTCTCAGTTCTGGTCCCTGGATGGAAGCTCGGCGGACCAGGTAGCGGGTAATCGATGGCGTTGTGATCTCGGGCACGCTGAAGTACACTTTGTTGTACGTCCAAAGGAGGTGCGATATGAAGACCATGACCTACTCAGAGTCACGAGCGAGGTACGCTGAGACTCTCAACGCGGTCACCGACGATCGCGAGGAGGTCGTGATCACCCGAGCGGGGCACGATCCGGTGGTGATGGTGGCGCTTGATGACTATGAGTCCCTCAAGGAGACATCCTATCTCCTGAAGAGCCCGGATAACGCCCGTCGGTTGCTCGCGTCGATCGACCGTCTCGAGCACGGGGACGGGGTCGAGCACGCCCTTGCGGAGTGAAGCTGATCTGGGACCCGAGCGCCTGGGAGGACTACGTTTGGCGGCAGACACAGGACCAGAAGGTCCTCAAGCGCATCAACACGCTCATCAAGGATGTCGAACGCAACGGTAACGAGGGGCTCGGCAAGCCCGAGGCACTCAAGCAGGGGTTCCACGGCTATTGGTCTCGTCGGATCACCGGCGAGCACCGGCTTGTCTACAAGATCAGCGGGGACGAGATCCGGATCGCTGCATGTCGCTACCACTATCGGAGCTGACTGCGCCAGCCGGTATTCCAGGCTCCTGTCGCGGATGCAGAACGCCGCTCGGAATCTCCCATGGCAGGTGACGTCCGAGACGGTGAGTGTGATCTCGCCGTCCGGTGGGCCCTTCGGGTGTTTGGGCAGGACTGGACTAGGCGGAGACAAGCATTCACCTTATGTCTGGCGGTCCGGGATCAGGAGGGTCTGGGCCTCGCATCGCTGGTCGATTCACGCAATAACGGCGGGTCCCCTGAGCCAAGCTAATCCGAGCGGCTGGGGATCGAAGGCGGCACCTCGCTACGTGAGCCATCCCCGCTCACGAGTCCGCCGTTGCTTGCCGTGGCGTCGGGAAGCGGCGGGGTTGTGGCGATTGCCTTGCGAAGGGTGTCGTAGATCGAAAGTCCCTGGCCGACCATACTGGCAACCATGTCGCTTACACCGTCGGCCCCGTTCAACACCGTGAGGTTCGACCCCGCTATACCCTTGGCAGCCGCCTCGACCATAGCGGGAAGGAGATCCACGAGCTTGTTGGCAGCGATCAGCCCCTGGTTGCCACCCTCGAGTGCCTGCGCTCGCACGTTCATAGCTTCCGCATCAGCCGCGGCAATGGCTCGCTGAGCAAACGCGTCCGCGTCAGCGGTCGTCTTCTTCGCTTGAGCGTCTGCCGCTGCTTGAACCTTCTCCGCTTCAGCGTTTGCCTCGGCGAGCATCTTGCGCTGATTCGCCTCTGCCTCAGTTGCGAGGATTGTGGCGTCGCGGTTCGCCTCTGCGAGGCCTCTTTCCTTGAACGCCTGAGCCTCAGTCTCAAGTTTGGTCTTCTCGCGCTCTGCTTCGGCGATGGTCCTGAGCTTGTAGGCTTCAGCGTCTGCAGGGCGACGTACCTCGGACTCCAATCGCTTCTCCGTAAGCTGAGCCTCGCGCTCTGCGAGAGCGGTCTGCTCTCCTATGACGTCCTGAGACGCCTTTGCTTGCGCTAGAGGCCCTGCCTGCGCGGCACGGGCCTTCGCTTCCTCCATTTCGGCCATGAAACCAGCCTGCTTGATCTCGGTGTCGCGCACGTACTGTGCCTTCAACGCCACCGCCTGCTGCTCACGCTCGGTGGCCTCCTGGTCGGCCTTCGCAGCTGCTATGCGCGCTTGGCTTGCGACCGCAGCGGCATACGGCGCAGCAATATTGTTGATGTAGCCGCTCGCATCCTCGATCTCTTGTATCTGGAGCGAGTCCACAACGATTCCGAGTTTTTCCATCTCGACATGGCTCCCCTCCTTTACCTCTTGCGAGAGCCGGTCACGCTCTCGGATGATCTCCTCCACCGTGAGGCCGCCAACAATGGATCGCAGGTGGCCAGCGAAGATCCTCCCGACGAGCTCTTCCATCCGGCTCTGCTCCGACAGGAAGCGCCGAGCAGCATTTGCAATAGAGGCGGGATCGTCGCCAATCTTGAACGCGGCTATTGCGCGGACGCGCAGTCGTATTCCCTGCTTGGTCAGACAATCTTCTACCACCTGGGCCTCACGCAGAGCGAGTGAGAGGACGCGGGCTTTCTGCTTGATCGGCAACACCACGCAGCCGTGGCCGGTAACGATACGGAACTGCGTGTTCTGGGCTCTTCGTTTGGAGCCCGAAATGAGCAACGCCTCGTTAGGCGCTGGAACATGCCAGAAAAGCATTGGAGTCCTCCTTTTGGTTCATTGGACTGCGAGCGGGCACGCAAACGGGGGGCTGCGCAACCCGGAGCACGTCATGGGCATGGTGTCACCGTAAGGGATCGGCTTGTTGTGCATTCGATCACCACAACCCGCGTGTGCTTAGCGATCGGCTCGTCAGCCCATGCGGCGAAGGCCTCGGTGCCGCCACGTACCGCAATGACGACCTCGCCGGAGCGCGTCGACGAGATCGGTACTGTTACGGTACCAATTGCTCCGATCAGGCTCTGGTCGACATCTTCCTGCACGTACGAGCACCTCCCAATGCCGGTTCTTGGAGTCCTTCGGACCCCTTGGGCAATGATACAGGTCCCGGGGAGCGCTTTGCCTGTGGTTGATCATTGAGCGAGTGTTTCGCAATTGAACTTGCCTGCAACTGCTCTCGGTGGCACACGCTGGCTGGTAGTTGAGATGAGTTCCGGGGCGAACTTCACATCTTCGACGACCAGTGCGATAATGTTCTACATGCACTCCTATACAGCGACCTGTGGGGAACGCGGCACCAGCTCCAAGCAGGTGGTGGCCGAGTGACCATACAATCGACTAATGCAACGCTTACCAGCGCTGCGACGGAGGACTGGGCGGCGCGGATTAGAAGTGACGATCCCCGGTTCAAGGATCTCGTTCCTGCGTACGATGGCACTCTGAAGGAACTGTTCGAGGTCGCAGCGAATGACCCAGATCTCTCCATAGCGGAGGAGGTTGTCAAGGCGCTCCCGGAGATACGCCGCGTTGTTTCGAACATTGGGTCCGATTCACTCGATGTTGCATTGGCAGAGCTACTCAGGACATCAGGCAATACGGAAAGGGCAACTGCTATCACCGCGGCTCGGCTGGGTTGGCATGCTGGCGGTCCTCGGACGCTGCAGTCGGTTGGCAACGAGTTCTCGGTTACCCGCGAACGGGTTCGCCAGGTTGCGGACCGCTCTCTCGGTTCGATTCGAAGCAAGTACCTCCCACAGCTTGAGGCTGCTATCAGGTTGATTTCCGAGGAGTGCCCGATCCCGGCAAGCGATGCCGCGGTCTTACTGGTCGAGCGCGGCATCAGCAAGGTTCCAATCCACCCTAAGGCAATAGCGGCCGCTGGCTCGGCACTAGACTACGAGGTGACGTTTACTATCGATGACTCTATTGGCACGCGCTACGTGCTGGCTAGAGACAGTGGAGACCTGAAGCCCGTACTGTGGGCAGCCCGCCGGAGGTCAGGGCGGGTGGGCTTGGCAAGTGTCACCGACGTGAAGGCTGATCTCGGTGCCGCTGGGCAGCGTTACGAGGAGGAGGAACTCACGCAGATCCTGACATCATCGAAAGCTGTCGACTTTCTCGATGACGGTTGGTTCTGGATGCCGAGCATCCCTGCGAGCAAGAATCGCCTTCGGAATGTGACCCGTCACATCCTCGCGGTTGCACCAAGGGCTCATATCAAGGATCTCTATGATGGGCTGAGGCGGCGTTTTTTGTTCCTTGGGATCAAGGAGATGCCGCCGCTCACTGCCGTTAGGCAGGTTTACGCTCGACACCCCGAGTTCGTGCTTCACGACGATGACTTTGTGGAGTCGGTTGAGCCCCTGGACTATCGCGTGGTTCTCAGCCGCTCCGAGCAGGTGCTTGTTGATGTGTTGAGGACGTCCCCGGGGGGCGTTATGGAACGAAACGACTTTGAGGAAGCGGTGGCTGCAAGAGGCGTGAGTCGTGGGACGTTCAATGCTTACACCTCCTACAGCCCGATCCTTGACCACCCGGGGCGAAGCATGTGGTGCCTGCGTGGCAACGTAGCAAGCATTGGCAAGGACTCAGGAGTTTCGCCTCAAGCAGGTGAGCCTTCCGAGTTGCCTGGCCAGCAGGCGGGAGGAGCGCGAAGGCGGGTGTCGGTATGAAGCAGGTGAGCCTCGGCAGCCAGGGGCTAACGGTATCAGCACAGGGGCTCGGATGTATGGGCATGAGCCAGTCCTACGGTCAAGGAGATGACAGCGAGTCGATAGCCACGATCCATCGTGCGCTTGAGATAGGCGTCAACTTCCTCGACACAGCGGACATGTACGGACCGTTTACGAACGAAGTGCTTGTCGGCAAGGCAATAGCATCGCGGCGTGAAGAGGTGGTCCTTGCGACGAAGTTCGGCAACGAGCGCCGTGCGGACGGTTCATGGAAGGGCGTGAACGGCCGGCCGGACTACGTCCATCGGGCCTGCGACAGCTCCCTCGCTCGCCTTGGAGTCGATTGCATAGACCTTTACTACCAGCATCGGGTGGATCCGAACGTGGCTGTCGAGGAGACGTGGGGGGCGATGTCCGAGCTCGTGCGTTCGGGAAAGGTGCGTTTCCTTGGCATCTCGGAGGCTGCAGCGGACACTATCCGGCGGGCACACCTCGTGTGGCCGGTCACTGCGGTTCAAAGCGAGTACTCCCTGTTCAGCCGAGATCCTGAGGATGGGGTGCTTTCTACAGTACGGGAGCTCGGCATCGGCTTTGTGGCTTACAGTCCGCTGGGGAGGGGGATGTTGACCGGCGGCGTGACGAGTGCTGACAGCCTCCCGGCCAATGACTTCAGGCGAAACGCTCCGCGGTTCCAGGGCGAGAACCTAGTGAAGAATTTAGATCTTGTGGCGAAGGTACGTGAGGTCGCAGAATCGCTCGGCATCTCCCCCGGTCAGCTCGCGATTGCGTGGTTGCATGCCCAGGGTGAGGATATCGTGCCGATCCCTGGTACGAAGCGCAGGCGTTATCTTGAGCAGAACGTGGCCGCTGCGGAGATACAGCTCACACCGGAGGTTCTTGCAATGCTCGATAGAATCGCGCCCCTGGGCGCTGTGGCGGGGGAGCGTTACCCTGCCGAGCACATGGCACGGGTGAACATCTGAGTTTGCCTCTTTGGGCTTCCGCTGCCTGCGGGTATTGAAGGCCGCTGAGGTGCGGCGGGATGCGACTCCAGCACGGAGGAGTCTGGATTGCGCTCGACGGAGAGTCCCGTTGCGGATTCCAGGACTCCCGACATGGTGAGAAAGTTGACTCGGGGTTTCGCAGGGTTTCGTAACGGTTCTGGATTACCTGCCCGTGTGGATCAGCAACCCTTGACGCTGTAGACGAGGCGTAGCTCCGTTCCCAGATAGAGCGTCTCGGTAGCAGTGAGCTATGCACACAGCGAAGCAATGGCCCGGCTGCGCTGCGGCGCCAAGAGCGCTTCGAGGCGAACGTGGAGCTTGTCGCCTTTGACCTCGAGGTCTGCGGAGGCAGAGAACGCCTCAGCGAGCTGGCTGTGGGCCTCGTCCTGTGCTCGCGCATAGTGTGCCCCGAGTGTCCCGAGTGCTCCGAGTGCGCTAGCAAGGCCAGACTCAGCGTTCCAGGGTGTTATCCGAACCGCGTCGTGAAGGTGTTTGCATTCGTCGTCCAAGCGCATTGCAACAGACGTGCCTCACCGAGGGGGACTTTGGCCGGGATCGTCTTGGACGTGGCCTTGAGCACTCCAGTGACGTCTGTGCCTGCTCAACCGCGAGATGATGAGCCCCATTGCCCACCAGGTCGATGCTAAAGGCGGTCACTTTGGCCGCTGTGACAGCGGCCCGTGCCGATGCGAGTTGTTCTTTTCATCCGTGCTTTGGCGGCGTTCGGGCCATGCGGGTGAGGTTGTCTTCGACCTTCGCATACGAATACACCGCGTCGAGTCCCCGGGGTCGCATGAAGCGGAACAGGTTCTCCTCTCTCCAGCGGCGGAACATCGTCGTCGCGACCTCGGTCACCTCCAGGCTTCGCAGGGAGGTGAGGATCTGGGTCTCGTGGCCGGTCGTCTTAGCGAGCCTGGTGACCTGACAGCAGGCGAAGTAGTGCCGGTGTCTGTCGTAGTAGATGCGCACAGCCCGATCGGTGGGGAGGTGACAGCTGGTGTGAGCGGAGGCATCGCTCACCTGGTAGGAACTGAACGCGGACTCCGGCCCGCGACTCAGGGGAGCCTTGCGGTAGGTGAGGATGTCGAAGCACCTCGGACAAGATGGACAGGTGCGAGGGACAGCTGTAGAGGTAGTAGTACGGGAGGGGGTGGATAACCCCGGTGGTTGTGGAGATCCCCAGGGCTGTCTTCTTGCGCTCCAAAACCAATCTGCGCTGCACAAGCGATCAGGGCATTGGCGACTGGCGTGCTCTCGTCGGCTCCGGTCTGGCTCGTGTCGAAGCACCTCGTAAACCGCTACATCTCTTGGTCACTGCACTCAGACGGATAGTCCCGTGCAATATTTCTCGAAGATTTTCGGGATTTCCTCTTGAAATTGAAAACACAAGGGTTCAAACTGTCACCAAGGGTGCAAACGGATGGTCTTCAGCGCAGGTAGCGAGGACGGGCTAGGAGAGGCATCCGGGAAGCGAGGGAGCCGTAATGGGGTTTTGCGCAGGCTGGCAGGGGATAGGCGGGCAAAGGGTGGCCAGCCACGATGCAAGCATGCGAGAGGCAGCGCTGTACAGCCTTGAGCGTGGTTCTCGCTCTTCAGCACTAATCCCGCTGCGGGTAGCGCTTCTTTCAGTGCTCGCAGGTGTGCTATCAGCGTGTGCATCCACGCAGGCATCCACACACACACACACACTGCTAGCAGCTCTTCAGCTGGAGCGTACTCTGTAGCAGCGCTTCGGGGTCGCAACGGTGGACCCCGCGGGCATTCACCCGGTAGCAGAGAGAACTCATCTGGCGTGCCGGTCTCGTCTCACGACATGCTCACCGCAGTGTCGTGTGCGACCTCGGAGCATGTCAACCTTGATTGAACAGTTTTTTCGATTTAATTACTGAGTGACGGCCTCCTCCGGTTCGACATGTGCAGGTTTGTTGATCCATGCCGGCTCCGGCCGTGCGGCCACTGGTGTTCCTCGGCGAAACCGCTCAGGGTGTAAG
>JAJZXF010000109.1 GCA_021802485.1 Actinomycetes bacterium
TTCTGGTCTGCGTAGGATACTGGGATCGTCCAGGTTTCACCGCCGTTCGTTGTCATGAGAACGTAAGTCGTGTTGTCGGTACTGCTGACTGCGACACACTCCGAGGCTGTAGGGCATGAGACGTTATACACCGGGCCAACTTCGCTTGGCGGCCAACTTTGCAGCACGGTCCATGCGGTTCCGGGGATCGCAGACGAGCTTGCAGACGCCGGTGCCACATTCACAAGGGCCACTCCAGTGAGCGCTGCAAGTCCGACACGGAGCAGAGCCTGCCTTTTCCAGTCGAGCTTGCGCATGGGGATCCCCGACAGCGAGTGGTTCGCTGATCGCAAGAACCCATGAGCCCTTGGGTACGCGAGCATACTGAATCGAGTCCGTGGCCTTTCCTCTCACGGTGATGATATCTTGTTCCCAACCCCGTGCATGCAGAGAATGGTCAGCGGAGCACCTCGCGTGTCTGGTCGGTTACCGACATCGCGGCCGGATGGCTACCTGAAGAGCTTCAACCTTCACTCGTATACAGCGGGGTTGTGCCGATAATGCGGAATTCCGTATGACCGGCACACCTGCGCCGCCCTGCTCATCGCCCAAGACGCACACCCCCGAGCGATCATGGAACGTATGGGCCACTCCTCGAAAACAGTCACCGTCGGCACGTACGGACACCTGTTCCCAGATCTCTGCAGCTCTAAAACAGGGTCTCACTGCCCGCCTCGACACGGCAATCATACGGGAGGCCGACACCTACCGCACATATATTGCACGACCGGAGGGTCCAGACCAGAGTGGTTAATCAGAACCACCCTCCGACTAGGCACTATTTGCGAGCCGGCGGTGGGAATCGAACCCACGACCTGGCGATTACAAGTCGCCTGCGCTGCCAACTGCGCCACACCGGCTTGCCTCGGATACTACCGAGCATACGGCCGGAACGCAGATCGCAGAAAAACACCAGCACCGAGACCCTCCCCGCACTCTAGCGGGGAGGGTCGGCCACACGGCGCCTGGGTTATCAGATCTCAGGCGGTCGTCGCGGCGGTAGTGATCGCCTCAGCAGCTGGAGGGGACGTGGACACCGCTACTCGCCGTGGCTTTGCCCTTTCGGCAACGGGTATCGTCAAGGTCAAGACGCCCCTGTCGTAAGACGCGCTGATACTCTCTGCATCGAGGCCATCGTTCAAGAACAGCTGCCGGCTGAACTTGCCTTGCGGTCGCTCGTCAATGATCACCTCCGAATCCGATCCCCGGTCCCAGGACCTTTGCGCTGTCACTGAGAGCACGTTCTTTTCTACCGTGACATCAACGTCGTCCGGGCTTACGCCAGGAAGATCGAGGTGAGCCACAAACCTGTCCCCTTGGCGATAGGCCTCCAGCGGCATGAACGAATCCCGCCCACGCAGGGCGCCCATCGCTTGCTCTGTCAGGCGGTCAACGTCACGGAATGGGTCAAAACGCATCAACATCGTTGATCATCTCCTTACTTTTCGCTTGTCATGCCCATCAAGATCTCTCCGATGAGTACATGCCTTACAACACCATTATGCCATCTCGCTTTTTCAAACGCAACTCACTTGAGTGTCTTCTTATCAGATTCTCTTAGGTATTGAAGTGAGTACAACAGCAAGCACGGGGAAACTGGGAGTGTGAGATGCTCGTTTGGTGGCGCAGAACGCGCAGTGGTTGTGTCAACCCGATGTGAGGAGTTCGCCAGGATGAGCGGCTTCAAGGTCGATACCGCAGACCCGCCAGGCGCCAACGTGCACACTTGCAACACCAGCTTGAGATACGCTGGATGAACGTGGCGCCAACCCGCCAAGATGCCAAGGAACAAGGAGTAGAAACGCCATCCTCCGTGGCCGATCAGGCCAATCAGATAGTGCACCTGTCCAGCATTGTGAAGCGACCTCTCCTAGATCCTGGTGGGCACCGGCTGGGACGGATCGTTGACCTGATCGTCCGGCTGGGAGAAGGGCGCGCTCACCCGCCGGTTACCGGCATGGTTGCCAAAGTTGGCAGGCGCGAACTCTTTGTGCCAATCGGCTTGGTCTCAGCCATCCGACCCGGCGAGGTTCGCCTCAGTGGAGACACGCTCAACCTTCGCAAGTTCGAACGCCGGCCAGGTGAACTGTTGCTCGCAGGCGACCTCAAGACCCACCACTTGATCAATCTGGTGGGTGCTCGTCTCATCCGCGCGAGGGAGATTGAGATCGCATGCGTAGACGGGCGCTGGGAGGTCGTCGGCGCGGACCCCAGCACGCCTTCCCTTCTGAGCTGGCTCTTAGCACGCGCCGGTTCTCGCGGCGAGCGGAACGACCATCCCAACCAGATGGTCGACTGGGCGAGCATCGAGCCCTTCGTCTCGCATGTGCCGACTGCGCACCTGCGGATCCCATTTCGTAAGCTGGCTCACCTTCATCCTGCCCAGATCGCAGACCTCGTGGAGGCTGCTTCTCATGACGAAGGCGAGGAGATCATTGAGGCGGTGCGTGAGGACGCTGAACTCGAAGCCGACGTCTTTGAGGAGCTGGACTCCGAAGAACAGCTCGAGTTTCTCGCGTCACGGCCGGATGTCGAAGTTGGGCTCTTGCTCGCGGCCATGGCACCTGACAACGCTGCGGATCTGCTCGTCAACCTCGATCAGGAGCGGCGCCTTCCCTTGCTTGACGCGTTACCCGCTTCGCAACGAGCAAAGGTGCTTGCCTTGCTCAGCTATCATCCCGAAACGGCTGGTGGGCTCATGAGCCCCGACTTCGCCTGCCTTCCCGAAGCCACCTCCGCGGTGAAGGTGCTGGAAGAGCTGAAGAATAGTTCAGCGCCTCCAGAGGCGCTGACGGTTATCTACGGGCATGACTCCGAGGGGAAGGTCTCGTGTGCAGTCCCGGTCGTTGGGCTGATCCAAGCAGAGCCCGGTGCGACCTTGGGCCAACTGTCCCAAGCTGACCCCGTAATGATCCCTGCTGACGCGGACATTCATACGATCGTGCGCAAAATGGCCGACTTCAACATGTCTGTCGCTCCGGTCATCGACTCCGATCGGCACATCATCGGCGTCATCACAGTCGATGATGTCCTCGAGCATTTGCTACCGGCTGGCTGGCGGCGAGACTTCGGCATGACATCGAACGAACAGTAGGAAACGCCGCGCGCGTGCAGTTCAGGCACGAATCAACAACAGCGTAATGGGCTACGTCGGTAGCGAATCATGTCCGGGCAAACATTGGTCCGCGATGGCAGGGCGCACGTGAAACGGGCTATCATGGACATCGCAAGACAGTCGCACCTCGTTCGGTGAGGCGTCTCGTCGGACAAAGGCCACTGACCCCACCTGTCGAGAGACACTCCGGGTCAGACCAGGTCATCCCGGACGAAGGGATGATCCAAAGTGGCTGGCCCTTGTGGCCTACGCCGGCGAGTGCCAAAGCTCTGACGAGAGGGGTGCGCCGTGACCGCTGGTCGCGGTGAGTCTGGTGCCCACCGGACGCCACTCCTCTCCAGAAGTGCGCTGGGAGATGGGCCAGATGAAGGAGCAGCTCTGGACGCAGACAGTTGGTCACTACGACCAACCAAACGCGCGCGCTGCCAGGGAAAGACCGGCAGGACTCGGGTGAGCCGGGCCTGACCTCCTCTGGGCGTGCGCGGATGACGCACGCTCGTAACGCCGCTAGCGGCGGGAGGTCCCAGCCATGGCCGAAAAGCTTCACACCACAAACCGAGCGGCAGCGAACGCTGCCGCAGTCAATGCGGCCTCGCCAAGAGCAGTAAGCGCCCCGGCAGTCTTGGATGAGGCTCACCTGGGCGACATCCGGGGGGCTCTCGGCACCATACCGCAGCACGATGCGGGGCAGCGACGATCGTGGGCATCCCGTCTTCTTACGCTGCTTGCCATTATCGGACCGGGGCTCATCGTGATGGTGGGAGACAACGACGCTGGCGGCGTCGCGACGTACGCTCAAGCCGGGCAGAACTATGGACTCAGCCTTCTCTGGACGCTCCCCCTCCTCATACCGGTCCTCGTCGTCAACCAAGAAATGGTGGTCCGACTGGGCGCGGTCACCGGGGTTGGGCACGCACGTTTGATCAAGGAGCGATTCGGCAAGTTCTGGGGGGCGTTCTCAGTCGGGGATCTGTTCGTCCTGAACTTCCTTACCATCGTGACAGAATTCATCGGGATAAGTCTCGCTCTCGGCTACTTCGGAATCAGCGACTACGTTTCGGTTCCACTGGCAGCACTCGGGCTCATAGTCATGACCGCGACCGGCAGCTTCCGCCGCTGGGAGCGTTTCATGCTCATCTTCGTCGCCGCGAACTTCCTTGTGATCCCCCTGGCGATCTTCAGCCACCCTCATGTGGCTCCCGTCATCCAAGGCCTATTCGTCCCAGGAGTACGGGGCGGCTTCAATTCGACATCAGTGCTGCTCATCATCGCGATAGTGGGCACCACAGTCGCACCATGGCAGCTGTTCTTCCAGCAGTCCAACGTGGTGGACAAGCGCATCACCCCACGCTGGATCAACTACGAGCGAACCGACACCTGGATCGGATCGGTAGTAGTGGTCGTGGCAGCAGCTGCGTTCATTATTACAGTGGCTTTCGCCTTTGGACATACCCCTCTTGCAGGCAAGTTCACCAATGCGGGAGCAGTGGCACGCAACCTCGACCGGTTTATTGGACACGACGCCGGCGCGTTGTTTGCCATCCTGCTGCTCAATGCGTCGATCATCGGCGCGGCTGCTGTGACACTCGCCACCTCGTACGCACTGGCCGACGTCTTCGGAGCAAAGCATTCACTGCACCGAAGCTTTGCCGACGCGAAGGGCTTCTACGGTAGCTTCGCCGCAATGATAGCGGTAGCAGCCGGAGTCGTCTTGATCCCGGGGGCCCCGCTCGGCCTTATCACCACCGGGGTGCAGGCCCTCGCTGGCGTGCTACTGCCAAGCGCAACCGTGTTCCTTCTACTCTTGTGCAATGATCCCGAGGTTCTTGGACCCTGGGTGAACAGGCCCTGGCTCAACGTCGTGGCAAGCCTTATCGTGTCGGTTCTGCTTGCGTTGTCGCTGGTACTAATGGCGAGCACGCTGTTCCCAAGCGTAAACGTGACCGTGGTGACGACCGTACTCGGTGCGATTCTCGCAGCTGCGTTTACCGCAGCAGGCTTGAACGCCGCGCTCCGACACATCAAACAACAACCAGTGAAAGCAGTGGCGCTGGCCCAGCAAAGCCCCGCACGAGAGACCTGGCGGATGCCGCCGCTCGCACTGCTTGGTCGCCCGGAGTGGTCTAGGGGACGAAAGGCGGGCATGTACGCGCTGCGCGGGTACCTGATCCTCGCCGTGGTGCTCCTAATTGTCAAAGCAGTACAACTCGGTGTCGCTAAGTAACGACCAGCGCACGCTACGCTTGCTATCCCAACCATCGGGCTATTGACATGCTCTGTCGCTTTGGACCCAAAGGCCGTCGAAGTTCGCAGAACCGAAGCTGAAGATACCGCCGTCGCGTGCGATCTCCCAATATCGCACGCCAGAGCAGGCGCAAGCCAGGTAGGTCCACTGTCCGGCTGGAGTGATCACGGTCGTTCGACGCCGCGCGTCAGTGGCGATATTGGCGGTTCCCAAATGACGCCAGCAATGCTGTTGTGTTGATCATGCCAGGCAACGCGACGCTCGAGGCGGCAGCGGCTGTAGCTACAAGGCGCAAGCTCGAAATGTCGAAAACTGATTGTCCAGGATTGTCGTCCGAGCACCGCCGCTGCGTCCAGCGCTGTCGCATCGACGGCACTCTGCCCGAGAAACTTGGCTGCGTTACGCCGGTACGGCGTGCGAATGCGTATCCCGGTAGTATCGTGTCGATTTGTGATCTTCATTCATCGCCCGAGTTCCGTACTGTGCGATTGCCCAGCGGGAGGCGCGCATGCGAGACCTGAATCCATGGGATTGACGAAATGATAGTGCGCGGTACCAATGACGCTCCGCTCAGAACTCCTGTCCGGAAAAGAACGGCTTTCGCCGTAGCGGCGTGCACCTGCGTTCTGCTCCTAGTTGCGGTTGTCAGCCAACCCGCTGGGGCTGTTGGCCCGAACCATTCTCCAGCTCCTAGAGCCGTCACAAGAGCCCCCATCACTCGAACAACGCACTCAGTCAGTGCCAACAACAACCGCGCAGTAGCCACGGCCGCGGGATTCGTAGTGCGAATAGGATTATCAGTAGGCGGCCTACGTACGGTCTCGTATGGTGCGTACTCCCTCGAGGTCCCTGCTCGTTGGCCCGTTTACGACCTCACGGCCGATCCGTCGCGCTGCGTGCGGTTCGACCGGCACGCGTTGTATCTTGGCGTGCCGGGTGCGAACGAGCATTGTCCGGCATATGCGATTGGCCGCACCGAGGCAATACTGATCGAGCCAGCTGGAGCTCCCATGGCCATGGGCGACCACATGCCGGCAAGTGGCCGCACGAATGTTGAGACTCTGCCAACAGGTGCCGTCGCGCCTCAGATGTGGCCTCCAGCTGCGGCCTCCAAGGTTATCTTCGCACTGGGTTCTGCTGGTGTCGTTGTGACCGCAACATGGGGCCACGATCGCAGCCTTGTCGAGAAGGCGCTACGTGGGGCGCATGTTGGTCCTGTTGAAAGCATCACGGCCAGTACGGCCCACGCTAGCGCTGCACCGAGCCCGGCTGGGGTAGCTCGCGCGACGAAATCACGGTACCAACATCCAAAGGCGTCTTCAGGAAACCGGAACGCCGCCGTAGTAAGCCAGTCCTCGACCTTCACTGGGAAGGGCTTTGACACTTGCGCCACTCCCTCTACCTCGACAATGAGAGCCTGGGCAGGGTCCCCCTACCGCGCGATCGGCGTCTACATTGGTGGCGTTAACCGGGCGTGTGCCCAAGCAAACCTCACCTCGAGCTGGGTCAAGACGGAGTTAGCTGCCGGATGGCACCTGATCCCTACATATGTAGGGCTCCAAGCGCCTACAAACACGAGCTATTACACCATGAATGCCAACGTCTCTCAAGCAGCAAGTGAAGGGACCTCAGCCGCGAACAACGCTGTAAATGAAGCAAGCGTCCTTGGCATCGGCCCGGGAAACCCCATCTATTTCGACATGGAGGCATACGCCACCGGTTCTGCAAACACTCCCTACGTGCTCGCGTTCTTGAAATCCTGGACCGCCCAGCTTCACGCGGATGGGTACGTCTCGGGCGTATACAGCAGCGCTGCCTCTGGAATCACTGATCTCGTAAACCAGTACGGGACTAGCTACCTGGAACCAGACGACATCTGGATCGCCCATTGGAACAACCAGCAGACTACGAGCGACTCGTACGTGCCGAGCACGGACTGGCCCAACCACCAGAGATTGCATCAGTACGAGGGCGGACACAACGAGACCTACGGTGGCGTCCAGATGAACATTGACAGTGACTACTTGGACGGGGCGGTCGTGGGACTGACCATTGCGGATGGCTCCTTCGTCTCTTACCAGAACAATGTCTATCGGATCGCGGGTGGTGCACCAATCTACGTGTCCAACTGGGCGAATGTGGGTGGTCCCCGGCCAACTATGACCCTAACGCAGTCCGAGTGGGCATCACTGAACCCTGTTCCAGCAAACGGTACGCTGATCGAGGGGTGGGCGACCAGAGCGGAGTATCTGGTTGTCGATGGCGCCCCCCAGTTCCTACAGGGCCACTCCGGTTCACCAGTGATCGTGGATCAAGTGGCGATCGACCATGCAGGCAAAGCCGGCGTATGGAGTCATCTGTCTCATGCGGTCGGCTACTACCTCGTCGCCTCGGATGGGGGCATCTTCAACTTCGGCACGGGAATGTTCTATGGGTCCATGGGTGCAAAGCCGCTGAACGCACCGATAGTCGGCATTGCCAGCACCCCATCCGGCGCAGGGTATTGGGAGGTCGCCTCAGACGGCGGAGTCTTTTCCTTCGGTGATGCGCGCTTTTTTGGGTCCATGGGTGCAAAGCCGCTGAACGCACCGATAGTCGGCATTGCCAGCACCCCTGACGGCGCAGGGTATTGGGAGGTCGCCTCAGACGGCGGAGTCTTTTCCTTCGGGAACGCTAACTTCTATGGG
>JAJZXF010000110.1 GCA_021802485.1 Actinomycetes bacterium
CGTCACTTCGAACTGATCCCATCCGTCTACGGGCGTGACTCGCATGTACTTTGGACACGAGTGCTTATCGAGGCTCACCGCGATGAGGCAGGGGACCTTGTGAGTTGAGCGTCCCGGTCGTCTGAGGTGACACCCCGCCTACGAACATGTCATCTCCATCGACCTCGCCATTGAGCAGGTACTGTTCTTCGCGCTGGCTCATAGCTAAGCGGAGCCGGCGAAGCACATACCAGGCTGTCGTATAGCGCACCCCGATCTTTGCTGCCAGTTCAACTGCACTGATCCCTCGCTTGGATTCGGCGTCTAAGTACATAGCCATGAACCACTGCCGGAGGCTCAGCTGCGTGTGGTGCATTACCGTACCTGCCGTCAGCGACGTGATGTGTCGACATGACGCGCACATGAACTGCTTGGGTGGTCGGGTGTAGTAAATGTTGCCTGCACATCTTTAGACAGACAAAGCCATTGGGCCACACCGCTTAGCGAAGAGAGCCTCTCTACATTGGTCTTCGGTGCCATAACGACTGAAGAAGTCCGACATGCTCAGACCATGAGGTTGTCCGATCCCACTCATACCCTCGTTATGGGGTGTGGCTCTGACACCTGTGGGTCGCCGTCATACGCTGGATATGCAGATATATCTATTCCTAGAGGTTTTGAAAACCTAGTATTAGGGCCAACCACTTGTTGAAAACTCGTCCCGTCTGTCTCTCCGCTCGCTTCACTCACGCTGCCGCCGCAAGGCTGCGCCTTGCGTTGTCCTGGCAAGAATGGCGAGTGCGAAGGATGTCACGGATGTCACTAACCGATCATGGTTGTCGGAAGATCTGGTGCCCACCAATCCGTCGCCAGCGCACTGCTGGCACTGAAACCCCATTAGCGGTCACAACTGTGGTCCACTGCCAGGTGGCCCGACCGTCAGGGCCACCAAAACTCCAAGTCATCTCGAAAATTCCGGGTGCATTAACAACGGCTTTCACCCGTAGGCTGGCCGGCCATGATGAGGGGTCGCGAGTCTCGATGAAACGATCACAGGCCATATTGAAGATACGGGCAGATGCACGGAACATCTCACGTTCATGCTCGGATAGCCGTTGATAGTCGGCCTTAAACTGTTCGGCTCTTTCAACCCTCACGAGTCAAGTTCGGCAAGAAACTCATCAATGCCCTCGCTGACTACTACCCGTCCAGCAGCAACGTCCTCATCTGCTTCGCGCTCCATCTGCTGCCAACGCTCTGTCCAGAACCACGCCTGGTCGGATGGCACGGCAATGTGTGGGCGAAGGATGATCTCGTTCTCTCGCTCGATTACCTCGACCTGTGCTCCAGGCTGGTCCAAGCCGAAGTGACGCCGAATCGAGGTGGGAATAGCGATGAGACCACGGCTCTGCACTGTGACGAAGGTTGGTGTTTTGCTCATGATTGAAGTATAGCAGTGATACGGCAATACCGTATCGCCGCACTGCGCCTTGAGTTGTCCTGGCCCAACTTTCGCATTAGATCCACATTGTCCCAGGTAGACTGACCAGAGCCCGGGCACTTGGACACTACAAGTGGGTCGCAGTAGTCCTGATTCTCCTCAACGTGTCCTTGACACCCAAAAGGCCGTAGATCTGGCGATGAATAGGCACCTTGGAGTTCACCGAGCTCCTGTTCGGCACGAACAACCTATTCTTGCTTGTGCTGAACTTCCGCGACGGGCGCCGCATGGTTCGCCAACGCGGGTTAGTTCAGGTCGCACAGCGAGCCGGTAGCCGACCGTGACCGGTGCCCCACTGCGACCAGCGTCGTCGGTTGGCTACCAGGTCAACCGGTTGACCCGGCTGTTCGAGGCAGCGCTGCGCGCTCGCATTGCTGCCAGTGGCGTGGTGCCCGGGCAGTTCCCCGCCCTGCTGGCCCTCTTCGAGCATGACGGGCGCACACAGCGCGAGCTGTGCGACATCGCCAGCGTCGACCAGTCCACCATGGCCAAGACTCTGTCCCGGATGAGACGCGACGGCCTCGTCGATGCAGAACTCGATCCGACCGACACCCGCTGCACCCGCTACTACCTCACGCTGAACGCGCGGGCCCTCGAATCGGAGCTGGCGGCCGCAGACCACGACGTCATCGCCCAGGCCACCCAGGGAATCCCAACCGCCAGGCTCGCTGCCTTCGAAAGGACCCTGGCCGACATGGCCGCCAACCTCGCCCGTCCTTCGGCCCGGACCAGCTTCGCACCACCAGGCATCGAGAGCTCGCAGCGTTCCTAGTCAGCACGGGTGTCGGAACGATCGCACCCCTTTTGGCCGACTGCAGATCATTGTGCACAAGCGGATCCCGCACCACTCAGAGACCGCTCCCGTGGCCGATAAGCCGCAGAGTCGGGGCTCGCTGAGGGCTCTCGGCTCGATCTCCGTGCACCGGCACCCTTGGCCCAACAGCCATGAGCGTGGCTGGCGCAAAGGGGTTGGACATAGGCCGATTGACCACGATGTTGCATGGAGCAACAACTTGCGGTAGTGTTGTGTTATGCAACATTCAAGAGACGATTGGGTTCGCACTAACGCAGCGACAACGAGCTTGGAGGCGCTGGAGATCGAGCTGTCCATCTTCGTGCGCCGGGCTGCGGGCCATTACCTGACGGGTTTGGCAGGAGAACCGGTCGAGGGGCCCTTGGACGGGTGGCGCTACCCACTACTGGTGCGCCTGGCCGAGGGTGGTCCACAGCGCTCAGCGGAGCTGGCTCGGACGTTCGGGCTCAACCGGTCAACGCTTGGCCGGCACCTCGCCCGTTTGGAGGAGGCGGGCCTGGTGTGTCACTTCGAGGACGAGGGACATGTGGTGAGCTCACGCTTTGTTGTCACCACTGCGGGAGAGGCCGCGTTGGAGAGAGCCCGACGGGTACGGATGGGCCCGTTGAGCGCGTTGCTTGGCTCTTGGCCCGAGGCAGAGCGTTCCGAGTTGGCACGGCTCTTGGCGCAACTCAACCGCGACCTGGATGCCCGTGACACTCGTGCCGGGTTGTCACGCCCCGGGAGCGACAATGCATAGATGGCGAGCGCCTAGTCGACCGTCCCAGCCAAGAGGTCCAGTGCAGCGGGGCCGGGGAACACTGTGGCTGGTGCCGCTCCTAGTGGTGGTGTGGACCGGGCTGTTTGGATTGTCCTATCTGGGAGCGCTTGCCCGACCCGTCGCGCATCGCATTCCGCTGGCCCTCGTCGCACCAACGCCTGCTGCAGCGCGCATTGTCGATGCGCTTCGCCTTGGTGCACCCGGAGTAATCGACCCGATTGTCTACTCGAACCTCGCTCGGGCCCGCGCTGCACTGCTCGCGTGTCACATCGACGGGGTGCTCGTGGGCGGCCGAACCACGGACGCGCTTTATGTGGCTGGGGCCGCCGGCCCGCCGATAGTGACCGTGCTCCGCGACGTGGCGAGCACCCTGGCTTCCCATCAGCATGTGGCGCTCGTGATCCACGACGTCGTGCCGCTACCCGCAGGGGACTCGTCTGGTCTCGGGCTGTTCTACCTGGTGCTGGCCTGCGTGCTCGGCGGCTATGTCGGCACCATCATGATCCTGTCTCATGCCGGCCCGCTACCCGCCAGCCGTCGGGTGATGCAGCTGGCCGGCACCGCGGTCGCCAGCGGAGTGACCCTGACTATGATCGCACGTCTCGCCTTGAACTCCGATCCGCTGCCCATGCCCGCCGCAGCTGGCATCGCTGCCCTCACCGTCTTTGCCGTTGCAGTGTGCACGTGGGCCCTGCTCACAAGCCTGGGGCGACTCGCTGCCCCGATAGCGATCGGGGTCTTTGTCCTCCTGGGCAGTCCCTCCTCGGGTGGGGCGATTCCTAGCTTGTTGCTGCCAGGCTTCTACTCCGCTATCGGTCGTTGGCTGCCGAACGGCGCTGCGGTCAGTGCGCTTCGGGACCAGACGTTCTTCCCAGGTGCCTCCATCACCCAGCCGCTGCTCGTGCTCGCCGGCTGGGCTCTGGGTGGACTTCTTCTCGTTCTCATCCTGTCCCACCGCGAAGCAGAGCGCGCCCAGACGCGAAGCGCAGCGAGCCCGCTGTAAGCCGACACGACAGGACACTCAACAGCTACAAGTCACACGGGCAAACCCGTCAAGGAGGAGCAACATGGAACCGACACTTAGTATCGCTCTAACCGCACCGCACCAGGAGCCTCCGGGTCTGGAGTCGCGCATGCAGCCCCGGCCGATCTTCGACGACCCTTACTACCGTCCCTCGGGCAAACTAGAGGACAAGGTCGCTATCATCACCGCCGGGGACATCGGAATAGGCCGTGCGGTGGCGGTGGCCTTCGTCAAGGAGGGCGCAGACGTCGTGATCGCCTACCTCGATGAGCACGCAGACGCCAAGGAAACAAAGTGCCTCATCGAAGGGTACGGACGGCGCTGCGAGCTTATCGCCGGGGACATCGGTTATGAGACCCCACATACCAGGCGGTAATCGACCTGGCGATCGAGGCCTTCGGGCACCTCGATGTACTCGTCAACAACGCTGGGGCGAAGATGTGCAAGGCGAGTTTGCTCGAAGTCGACTCGCCCGAGCGCGCTACGGTGTTCCATACCCTGGTGTTCTCCCAGTTCATCCTGAGTCAGAAGGCCCTACCACACTTGCGCCAGGGAAGTGCCATCGTCGGCACCGCCGCAACCGAAGCCTATACCGGTGTCAGGAAGGCCATCTCGTATGCCGCCGCGAACGGTGCGATCGTGTCATTCACCCGATCCCTTGCGCTCTCCCTCGCTTCGCACGGCGTTCGTGTCAACGCGGTCGCACCAGGACCGATATGGACCCCGCTCATCGCCGCCTCCCTGCTGTCCGAGCAGCACGGTGACTTCGGCTGCGGTGTGCCGCTCGGGCGCCCAGGGCAACCCGCTGAGGTCGGCCCAGCCTATGTGTTCTTGGCCAGCACGGATGCCTCCTACATCACCGGGCAGGTTCTGCACGTCAATGGCGGCACGATCGTCAACGGCTGAACACTGTGCGACGGTCGGTGGGCGGCACCACGCCCGGAGCGTGTCAAGACGATGCCCGAAGAGCCCTGGGTTGTCGTTGCCGGTTCAGTGTTGACAAGTCAGGGCATCTTTGCCGTTCGGATGGAGAGCTCGGTGAGCACCGCAACGACCAGGACGAGAGCCAAGTCGGCGGAGGCAGCCCAGGTCATGGCGACTGGGTAGTCAAAGGAACCGTGGGAGGCGTGGGCGGTGATGAAGAACAGGGTCCCGATAGTCGCGACGCCGATAGCGCTGGCGAATTGTTGGGCGGTGTTCAAAGCCCCGGCCGCGAGACCTGCTCGCTCCGGGACAACGTCGAAGAGGGCGGCACCGATGAGGGAGGGTAAGACGATCCCGTTGCCGAGGCTGGCCAGAGCGGTGGGCACCACGATCCAGACCAGGGCGGTGTGAGTGCCACCGGTGTGAAGACCGAGGGCGAGCAGCCCCAAGCTGGTGGCGGTGAGAACGCTCCCAACAAGCACTACGCGTTGGCCATAGCGCACAAGTAGGGGGCGTCCGGCGAGCGCACCTAGAGAAAACGTGACACCGGCTGGGGCGAAGACCAGACCGGCGCCGAAGGCGTCAAGGCCGAGCCCGGCCTGGAGGAGCAGGGTGAGCGTGAACATGAAGCTACCGAAGTAGCACATGAACGCGGCGTTGGCGACGAGCCCCGAACGAAACGTTGGCGAGCGCAACAGGGTCACATCCATCAGTGGGGTGCCACCAACCTCGGTCAGGTGCCGCTGCCAGGCAAAGGTGGCTGCGGCGAGCGGTATAGCGCCAGCCATGCAGACCCACGTCCATGCCGGCCAGCCATCGCTGCGTCCGACGGTGAGCGGCACGAGCACGGCGGCGACGGTCGCGGCGGCGCCGATCGCCCCGAGCGGGTCCAGGCCGGGTCGCTGCCGGCGTTGGGGATTCGGCAGCATCCGCCAGGCGAGGATACCAGCGAGCGCACCGACCGGCACGTTGACGAGGAAGATCGCCCGCCAACCGAGACCGGCGAGATCCACGGTTATCAGCGCACCGCCGAGGACCTGGCCGGCGATCGCACCGAGCCCGGAGGCGACGCCGTACCAGCCGATCGCACGGGGACGGGACGAAGGCGGGACCGTGGCGATGATCAAGGCAAGCACCTGGGGCAGCATCGCAGCAGCGGTCACGCCCTGCGCGAGACGAGCGACTACGAGCTGGCCGGGACCTGTCGCGAGGCTGCATGCCAGCGAGGCGAGTGCGAAGCCGGTCATGCCAGCGACGAACAGGCGGCGGTAATCGAACAAGTCGCCGAGGCGCCCGCCAGTGACCAGCCCGGCGGCATATGCGAATGCGTACCCACCGACGATCAGTTGCAGGGCACCGTTGCTTGCGTGCAGGTCGATGCGTAGCGAGGGCGCAGCGACGTTGACCACGAAGAAGTCGAACTGGCCCATGAACATCGCTGTCAGTAACACTGCAAGTGCAAAAGCAGACATGGTCGGCGACGCCTCGCTGGCTGATGGTTTTGGTGGAATCTGTGGGAGATGGGCCATATGGTAGATATACTATAGCGATGATCACCACGCGCGCTAACCTATGAGACATGAAGTTATCCGAAGGAGTGGAGTGGGGACTGCACTGCGCGCTCCTGCTGGCCGAGGCAGGGCGACCGTTGCCGCGCCGCGTCCTCGCCGAGCATTACGGACTGCCGGAGGCCTATCTCGCCAAGCACCTCCAGGCATTGACTCGGGCCGGGCTGTTGCACGCGACATCAGGACCGAGTGGCGGGTTTCGCCTTGCTCGACCGGCAAGCGAGATAACCGTCCTTGACGTCCTCGACGCCATCGAAGGTCCCGCCAGCCCGTTCGTCTGTCAAGAGATCCGCCAGCAAGGCAGCGGTGCAGCGCGGCCCGAGGAGTGCACACGACCCTGCGCGATCGCTTCGGTTATGGTTCGAGCCCATCAAGCATGGAGGGAGTCACTGCGTGCCGTCACCCTTGACCAGCTCGTCAACCAAGTACCACCGGCGTTGCGCAGGCGCAACCGTGTCAAGTTCGGTACCGACGACTCCCCGTGACGACGCATGGTGGCTTTGTCCTCCGGTATCGTGCGCGTGACCTAGCTCGCCCAAGAGGCGTGTTCGAACACCACTCCTCAGGAGCCTGGGAATAGTGCGTCGCACAGGACTGAGTGTGTGCGAAGGGCCAACGGAGATCAATAGTGGACGTTGTACTGGTCGTGGAGCGCAGCGAAGGAGTCTTGTTCTGACTCGCTCAGCGTGATGCCGGCTGCGCGGCGAGCCGCGTTGGCCGCGAAGTAGTCCTCACGAGCCACACCAGGGGTGAATAGGATCAGGAAGCGGACTTCGGACTCGGTGCTGTTGCGGAAGCCGTGCACCGACTCTTTGGGCACATAGACGAGGTCACCGGGCCCGGCTTTGACCCAGTCCCCGCCGTTGAGGACATCGAGCTCGCCGTCGAGTATGTAGAAGGTCTCGCTGAAGCCTCGATGGTAATGCGGGCTGGCCCCTGGGGTAATTGGAGACATAACGTAGTCAAAGAGCCCGAAGTCACGCTCGGTTTGCTTTCCGAGGGCTACGTAGCGAGTCTTCGCCCTCGGCGAGTGAGCGACCGGCTGCTCAGCGAAGCGGCGGATCACGGCGCGTCCGCATGTTGTCATGCTCGGACTTGGATGTCGGGAGCGGTCGCGGGTTCGGTGCCGCCGACCAGCTTGGCGGCTACCTGGACCAGCCGGCGGCCCTGGTAGCGGGCGGCGGCGAGGACCGCTTCGTCAGGGGACTGCCGTCGGGGCCGGTGGCATGCGAGGCGCCGTAGGGGTTACCTCCCGCGGAGTAGATCAGCGGGTCGGTGTAGCCGGGGGGGACGATGATCGAGCCCCAGTGGTAAAACACGTTGCTCAGCGCCAGGATCGTCGACTCCAGGCTTAGGGCCCCGCGTAGTTGCCGGGCCAGGCTCGGCCTAATGGTATTCGATTGACTGGTCGTGGTTGTCATGAGTGCACCTCCTGAGTGGCTGCTCGACTCTGCATCCCTGACCCA
>JAJZXF010000111.1 GCA_021802485.1 Actinomycetes bacterium
GATGCGGGCGTCCATGCGATGGATTCCATCCTCGCGCTCTGTGTCGTTGTCGTGATCAAATGACCTGTCGCTCAACAACGTGAACGCAGCAGAAGTGCTCACGTCTCGTGGCTAGGTTGGCGAAGCCGCATGGCGCGGGGTGGGAATGCCGTTGAACCATCGCCCGAAGCCTCGGTTACGACGACGCAAGACAGATGTTGGGGCCGGGTCGGCTCCTTACGCGACCGCCGCGTAGGTCTTCTGACCGCGCGACTTGTTCAGCGACAGACCCTTAGCGACTGGTCAAGGTTGCTCGCTCGTTCGCAGTTCTCCCAGCACCGCGCTGGCGGACAGCGCCCTGTCGTCTCGGAAGGCGTTCATGTCCGCTACCGGTGCAGCTACGCTCACGGCGACCAGTAGTGCGAGGCTCCGAATCAGCTCCCTCAGGTCAGGTGGGGGAGGGAAGTACTCGTCTTCCGTTGTGACAGCTATCTCTTCGATCCCATCGCGTGGTGCGAGTGCATCGAGTACCTCTTGAACGACTTGGTCTGGGGCGGATGCTCCAGCAGTGACTCCGATGACGCCATCGAGGTTGCTTGGAAGTTCGCTAGCGGAGTTGATCCGCTTCACGTATGGACAACCCGAGGTGAGAGCAACCTTCTCAAGAGCACGAGTATTTGACGAGTTAGCGGAGCCAATGACGAGGATTGCGTCTGAGCGACTGGTAATCGTCTTGAGAGCCGCCTGCCGGTTTGTGGTCGCGAAGCACAGGTCGCCGCGAGATGGCATCCAGAGCTCAGGGAAGCGCTCCCGTGCCTTTGAGACTATACCAGCCCATTCGTCGTGACTGAGGGTGGTTTGGGCCAGGAGCGCCACCGGAGACCCTGATTGCGATATGGAGAGCAGATCCTCCTCGGTCTCGACCAGATGGACCGAGTCTGGGGCTACGGCCATCGTGCCGACCGCCTCTTCGTGACCCCTGTGGCCTACGTAGATGATGTCGTAGCCTTTGTTTGCGCGGACCTTCAACTCACGATGGACCTTTGTGACAAGCGGGCAGACCGCATTGACGAGGGATCCTGCGCGATCGCGGGCGCTGTCCACGACGCTTGGTGCTGCGCCGTGGGCGCTGAGTACGAGCGGCGAACCCGCGGGGATGTCGTCAATGTTGTCGACGAAGATCACGCCGCGAGCCTCGAAGTGTTTCACAACGTGGTGGTTGTGAACGATCTCGTGGTAGCAGTACACTGGCGGTTCGAAGATCCGCACCGACCACTCCAGGGCTTTGATTGCCATCTCAACTCCGGCACAGAAGCCGCGAGGTCGGGCGAGAAGAACCTTTTGCACTGGCACGCCTCTCAGGCTAGCAGCGCTGGTGCGGATTCCCGGATCGGGATTGTCGCACTAGCGTAGTGGAAGTGAAATGTTCTTGTTGCGACGCAGCGGTCGCTTGCAATGCCCCTGGCACAGGCGATCGCGATGCTGTTCGGCTTGGTCCTGCTAAGCCCGTTAGCAGCGAAACGGCCGCAGCTGGCCTGAAGCGGGACTCCGCGCCCAGGAGTCGCCGCGATGTCTCTGATCGGTCTGCGCCCGTGGTGGTCGGGCTTACCCCTTTCGGTGCTGCGGAAAAGGCTGGAGTTCAGGTGGGAGACGTTATCGTCTCGATGAATGGACGTGTTCCGCGTGACGTGATCGAGTACAGCCTCCTTGCGGACTCCACGTTGATCGACTTGCACGTAAGGCGCGCCTCGATGGATCTTGAGTTGAGAGTCGAGAAGGACGATGGCGAGCCGCTCGGGATAGAGGTTTCATCGGCTGTCTTCGACAGGGTGATGACTTGCGACAACCACTGCGAGTTCTGCTTCATTTACCAGCTTCCAAAGGGCATGCGGCGCAGCCTCTACCTGAAGGACGACGACTATCGCCTATCTTTTCTATACGGGAACTTCACGACCCTCACCCGCTTTACGGAAATGGACCTGGAGCGGGTAGTCGATGAGAGGCTGTCCCCTCTCTATGTCAGCATTCATGCGGTCGACCCGAAGTTACGGGCGCGGATGCTGCGAAACCCTCGAGGTGCGACAAGTCTCAGGTGGCTCAGGGCGCTGCTTGACAACGGGATCGAGGTTCACGGGCAGGTAGTTGTATGTCCTGGTGTCAATGACGGGGGTTACCTCGATGACACGCTTGCGGGCGTCTTGGACGAGTATCCCGATCTCGCGAGCGTCGCGGTCGTACCACTTGGCGTTTCCCGCTATTCGCGTGAGAGCGCGATGCGTGAGCACACCATGGGGGAAATACATGGCGTCTTGGACATTGTGGACCGCTACCAGGAACTGTTCCTTTCGACCATTCATCGGCGAATGGTGTTCGCAAGTGATGAGTACTATGTAATGGCTGGAAGAGATCTTCCTACCGCTGAGGCGTATGAAGGGTTTCCCCAGCATGAGAACGGCATCGGCATCGCGAGGGCGTTTCGGGACGTCTTCCTAGGCGATAGCCACGAGGAGTGGGGAACGACCTCAGGCTTCTTTTCCTGGGTCGACGGAGCTCCAGCGGCGGGATACCGTGCAATTCGCAGCCCAGGGGGACCAGCACCAGCTCAAAGAAACCCGTACAGTGTTGATCGAGTTGTCCCGGCGAGCGATCCCGCTGGAGTTCCCGAGCGCGCAGCGCACGAGGCCGGAGTTGAAAGGGTCGAAATGTTGAACCAGCCTGTGGGCCTGGCAGCGGGGCAGGGCCCTCGGGGAAGAAAAGGGCCTGTGGTGGTCCTTACCGGAGCTTATGGTGCCCGCTTGCTGCGGCCCCTGTTGATTGCCGGGGGTTTCGAGAGAGCGAGAGTGGTAGTGGTCGAGAACGAATTCTTTGGTGGAAATACCCGGGTTGCTGGGCTGATGGTCGCGTCCGACGTTGCCAGGGCGCTGCAGGATGTCTCCGCTCAGGACAGGGTGCTCCTGCCGGACGTGTGTCTGTCAGGCGGACATTTCCTCGACGGCGTCGCAGTCACAGATCTGCCCCGTGCGGTGGAGGTCGTCAAGACGGATGGTCACGCGCTCAGACGCGCGTTGCTTGGCGAGTCGGACTACCAATCCAGCTCATCAGCTTCAGCTCGATTCAATTTGGTGAGATCGAGTGGTTAGGAGCGACTCGGGTCAAGCCGTGCTATCCGGCAACCACGAGCGAACCGGCTCTAGTTTCGATGCTGTTGGTAGCCAGGCTGTAGAGCACGTGACCAGTGACCGTCCAGCGGACACTTCCGTGAGCCTTGGTGCGGTCGCCGTGGTTGGCCGACCCAACGTTGGAAAGTCGGCACTCGTCAACCGGATTGTGGGTCAGCGTGTTGCGATCGTGGAGGAACGGCCTGGCGTCACGCGAGACCGCAACGAACTCGAGACCGAGTGGGCAGGTGCCAGGTTTCATATCGTTGATACCGGTGGCTGGCTAGAAGAACATGCTTATGGCAGCGGCTCGGATCGGCAGATTCAAAAACTTGTGAGCGCTCAGACCGAGGAGGCGATCCGCTCCTCTTCTGTCGTATTGCTCGTTGTGGATGTGCTCACCGGGGTGACTCGCGAGGACGAGGCGGTCGCGAGGTTACTTCGCCGGCATGATTGCGAGGTTGTGCTGGTCGTGAGCAAGGTCGATTCGGACAAGCGGGAGGCTGATGCCTGGGAGTTTGTACGGCTCGGCCTCGGTGATCCGTGGATGGTGAGTGCGCTGCATGGCAGGTGCGTAGGCGACTTGCTGGACGAGATAGTGCGAAGGCTGCGCAGCGTTGCCGAGCGTGAGTCCGGCGACGCTGAAGCAAGACCATGTGAAGTCACAGATGGCAGCGCTGCACCGGATGGCCCAGCGGAGGGGATCCCGGGCATTGCGATCGTCGGGAGGCCAAACGTCGGCAAGTCCACCCTGTTCAATCGCATCGCAGGAAGTGATCGCACAGTTACCGACCAGCACCCCGGGACCACTCGCGACGCGATCGATACGCTGGTCGTCGCAGACGATGGGACCCTGCGATTCATCGACACCGCAGGTATGCGCCGGCGATCCCACGTGGACAGCCCCACGGAGGCCTATTCGATCATGCGGTCCTTGCGGGCACTCGAGACAGCGGATGTAGCGCTCCTGGTGATTGACGCTACATCGGGCGTCACTCACCAGGACCAAAGGATTGCCGAGCGCATCGAGGCGGTTGGTCGGGCGTGCCTCGTTGTGCTGAACAAATGGGATTGCATCGATACTGAAGATCGCAAAGAACTCCTGGTGGAGGTGGGGGAGAAGCTGGCCTTCGTCGACTATGCGAGCGTGTTGAAGATCAGCGCCCTGACCGGAAAGGGAATGTCTGGGCTGATGCCCGCGATCTGGGGGGCTGTGCATGCCTATTATCAGCGGGTCAGCACAGGAGAACTGAACCGAGCGCTCAGGTCGATCCAGGATGCACATGCTCCCCCTGAAGGCAGGGTGCTGTATGCGGTTCAAGCGGTTACCGGACCTCCGACGTTCACACTCTTCGCATCACGCCCGCTTTCGCCACAGTACCTGCGCTATGTCAGCCGTAAGCTGCGCGCCACCTTCCACTTCGGGCCCACACCACTGAAGTTCCGGGTGCGCTTGCGCCAGCGTAACTAGGAAGGAGCATGGTGTGTCCGTTGAGCTGGCGCGCTACGATCAACTGACACGGGCTGTGGCGCAGCTTGGTTAGCGCGCTTGACTGGGGGTCAAGAGGTCCCGGGTTCAAATCCCGGCAGCCCGACTGGAACAGTCCAGGTCAGCGAGGCGCACTTCGCTGGCCAACCTCGCCGGACTTGCATTTTCCCCTCGCCGTGGTCACACTTTTCTGTGACCACGGCGCTAGGCTTGGTCACAGAACCCGGAATGTTGGTCACATCGGGACCCATATTTGGTCACACGGTCACCTATTTGGTCACACGCTCCAGGTCGAAGCGCCTTTTTGTGGAGAGGAACAAGGACCATGGGCAGAGTGTGGCAGCCGAAGCTGGCAAAGACCGCGACCTGGAGCTTCGTCGTCGATCTCCCCCGAGAAGAAGACGGTCGTCGTCGTCAGGTGAAACGCCATGGCTTCCGCACCCGTCGGGAGGCGGAGGTTGCCATGGCATCGGTGGTAACAAGTGGCTCGCCCGATGACGGCGCATCTAGAACACACTCGGACCCGAGCACCGCTATTCGCTCACGAGATCTGCCGACAGTATCTGCGTGGCTTGAAAAGTGGCTTACCTCAGTACGCGGTTCACTTCGTCTCAGCACCTTTACGCTCTATGAGGGCGCGGCGCGCAACTGGATCACACCCCGGATCGGCGAGCACAAGATCGACGAGATCAACCCCCAAGTCGCGGAGGCGCTCTACCGGGACCTAACCGCGAGTGGCCTCTCAGCCCGCTCGGCACGGCTTGCCCACACGGTGCTGAAGCTCGCTCTTTCCAAGGCGGTCGACTGGGACGTGCTTTCATCGTCAGGCCTCGATCGCAAGGTCGAGCTCCCAAAGCTCAACAGCCGCCGGGAAGATCCCTGGTCACCAGAGGAAGCACGGTCATTTCTCGCCGCGACCGAGCACACGAGGCTCTGGCCGCTATGGGTGCTCCTTCTCACCACCGGGCTACGCAGGGGAGAAGCACTCGGTCTCGCCTGGAGCCACATCGACTTCGCGAGGGACGGGTCGTGATCGCACGCTCGCTGGTCGCCTCGGCCGAAGGGCCAAGGATTGAACTGCCAAAGACGTCTGCGGGCCGCCGTGTCGTTCCCTTGGTGCCTGCTGCAACAGCCGCGCTCGCACTCCAGCGGGATCTGCAGGCGTTGGACAAGGATGCGCTCAGCACATGGCCGGATAACGACTTCGTGTTCACGACCCAGGTCGGCACCCCATACGACCCGCGCAACGTCTCCCGATACTTCACAAACGCCTGTGCTGCTGCTCACATGCGCCATATCCGACTTCACGACTTGCGACACAGCGTAGCAACCATGGCACTCACCTCGGGGACCCACCCAAAGCTTGTCCAAGAACTACTCGGCCATGCGAACATCCAGGTCACCCTCGATACTTACAGCCACGTCATCGGCGGCATGTCCCGCCAGGCGGCCGATGACGTAGCCGGGGTTCTCTTTGGACCAAACGACACACCCTCAAAGTGAATACTTCAATCCGGAACAGCTCAGCCTGCTGCGACGTGCTCGCGCTCGCTGTCGAGGTAGCTCGCTAGACCCTGGCGAGTGATGAGGTAGCGCTTCCCAACCCTGATATAGGGGAACTGGCCTCGCCGTATCTGCTCATAGAGCAGTGACCGGCCGATCCCAAGGAAGTGGGCGACCTCGTCGACTGAGAACGCCAGGCGGCTGGGGTCCTCCAGAGGACTTCCCGTTACGGTCTCCGCCCGCTTCACCTCTCCCATCTCGCGATGTCCCATGTCAAACTCTCCTTTCCTTGCTCACCTGACTAGCCTGGCCTCGACTTGTGCGACAAGGGTCAGGTTCTCCGACTTTCTGGGTCTCTTGCCCTACTCCACTCTGCTTGGCCACAGAGCTCTCCTTACGGCGGGGACACCTTGATCCTCGCTGTTCGCAAGGCCCGATTCCCGAGCAGGCACCTCGCCTGCTCCGATCATTGAGCATTAAGGTAATTGGAACTTCGTGTACCAGACATCGTTGAACGACCCAGCTCCCGAATAATATGCTGTAGGCGCATCGGACGGCTTACATTGCCCAGCCTTAGCGGGCCGGTTGTAGCCATAATAAACCCCTGCGCCGTGCGCACTGAGTTTGCCGCCCCCGACGCCCAGTTCGCCACCTGCTATGGGTTCTTCTATGTCCAAGATGAACCAGCACTTTCCGGACTTGGAGTACGCGGTTAGTAGCACTGCGTTTGGACTGGTTGACGTCAGACCTCCCGCGGACGTGTTGCTCACCACGACGGTGTTGGGACTCTCGGATACGCCGCCACCAGATCCGGAAAGCCAGGTAATCCCCGGCCCGTAGGTGCTCAGTATGCTGGCAAGCGTACCAGCAGGAGGTGTGAAATCCTGTGTCCTCGCGTAGTAGGTTTTCGCCACGGTGAGGGCATTGATAAGAGATGACTGGGATGTGCGATTGGTCGGGGTGTTGAGCGCTCGTGAGCCGAAGTCGACATACCAGTGTCCGTGCTGTTTTCGACACGGAAAGATAAAAAGGTAAGCATCAGATCCTGAAGTCCTGTGGACGACATTGGAAAAGGCGGTTTGGAAGTTCTTATTGCCACTTGGAAGCCCCATTGAAGCGTTGCTATTGGCGGCGCACGTCCGACGGGAGCGAGCGCGATGGATACCCGTGCAAAGGCGCCCCACGAGAACGACCAGGGCCTCGCTTCCCTGGAGCTGGGTGTGGGCCACGCCGAGATGCACGGCGATGTGTGGTAAATGCACACCAAGCCCTGCTGCGTGGGTGAAGGCAGTCCTACACTCGGGTTGCTGACTTGGCAGCACCCAGCTGCATGCACTGCTCGAATGGTCTGAAAACACGGCCGTGGTGAAGTTATTGACTGCTGTGTTCGGCGAGTTTCCGCTCCTGCCCGCCAGTAGAGCGGCAGCGGTGATGATGCAGGCCAGCACCACAACTGGACCTGCCAGGAGAGCCACTCGCCGCGTTCCGCGTGTCATGGGTGGCCGGCTGGTGGGCGCGAGGGTCCGTGGCGTTTGGAACGCGCGGAGTGTTCTCGGGCTGAGTCCCACCTTTCTGGAAGAGTTCTGGACTCTGCCCCGAGGCTGTTTACCATGGCTTGATCATGCCATCGGTATGTGAACGAAAACAAGCACGGTCCAGCGTCCAACCGGTTAGATATTGCCACTACCTTCTAGGAGACCGCTGATTTAGTCGCCTCTGGATTCGCGATTCTTTTCCGGGCGTGCGAGAATTGGCCATGGCACTCGGTCGTTCGAATGTTCAGCCCCGCTTCGATGATCCCCGGAGCCTGCTCGGG
>JAJZXF010000112.1 GCA_021802485.1 Actinomycetes bacterium
CGGCGACCGGGTTCGACGTGATGCCAGCGATTCGCACGAGACGCGTGTCGTGGTGGATGAACACGAGCACATAGAGCCTGCGGAGGAGAATGGTGTCGACGTGGAAGAAGTCGTAGGCCATCAGCCCTTTGGCCTGGGTGGCGAGGAACTCCGCCCAGGTCGGTCCGGATCGGCGCGGTGACGGATCGATGCCGTGGCGCTTCAGGATCGCCCAGACGCTCGAGGGGACGATGACAACGCCCATGGTGGCCAGTTCGCCGTGAATGCGGCGGTACCCCACTGGGGATTCTCCTTCGCCAACTGGACCACCAGCGCGGTGATTCCCTTGGCGATAGAAGGTCGACAGGGTCGGCCGTGGGCGTAGGTCCAGCGCTTGGCGACGAGGTCTTGGTGCCAGCGCGGCAGGGTCGCCGGTTGGACGAAGAGGTGCCCGAGGCGCTCGCGGGGGAGCAGTCGTGCGAGCCCCGCCAACACCGCTCGATCCGACGGCTCCGGCTCGGGTCGGTGCACCTGGCGTCGGAGGACCGCCACCTCGTGGCCCAGCACGACGACTTCGATCGCGAGGTCCGTGTCACTGCGACCGATGAGTTGGATCAGCTGAACCACGCGGCAAAACGCGTGTAAAGGAACGAGAGAGTCATGGCCGTATGCTCGCCGCAGCTGGGACCGGACGTCAAAGTCCAGCCCACAGACGATGGGTGGCATTCTCGGCACTCACAGGGTGTAGCAAACCGGTGTTCGCTCGGGTTGGATGCGGCCTGAAGAGCGCGGGCGCTCACACACCAACATGGCCGCAGTGCCGCCTCCACTCTTCGGGCGCACCTGGTCTTTACGCCAAAGTACCGACGCAAGATGTTCACGTAGCCGATGCTCGCCGCCTGCGAGGAGAGCATGGCCGGTAGTGTGCGCGAGCATTGGTGCGAGGTTGGCAGAGCTGAATGGCGAATGAGACCATCTTCACGTGCACGTCGACTTCCCACCCGCGTTAGTGCCTTCGCTGCTCGTGAACTCGGCGGAGTCTCGCAGCTCGAGCGAGTTACACAAGAGTCCCCATGTCCCCTGGCGGTGACGTCGCGAGGCTCGGACACCTGCAGGTCAAAGCGCTCGGCGCTCCTATTGCCTATTCAGGTTTCGCGCTGAGGTCCAACGTCCTTGCATGGGACACGAGTTTTGCCCCCCTCTTACTTCGTCGTTCGGTCGACGTAGCACCGATCACCGTGCTATATCCCTACATCGGGGGCTAGGGCGCCCAAACGGCTAAGGCGTCGAGCCCCCGGGCTCGAGCGCTTAGCGTTGCAGCGCTTGAACCGGAGTGATCCTAGTAGCTCGCCAGGCTGGGTACGCGCCTGCCAGCAATCCCACAAGACCCCCCACAAGCGGGGCGATCATCAGGACCCTCGGGTCTAACACCAACGTCCAATGCTCGTAAGTTGCCGTTCCAGCTGTAGTCAGCAATCCGAGTGCTGTTCCAGCGACGCCGCCAATAGCGCCCGTAATAAACGCCTCGATCAGGGTTCCGGCTGCAATGTGACGTCGCCGGGCGCCGAGGGCTCGCCGCAGACCGATCTCCGGAGTGCGTTCCAGCACCGCAAAGAGAGTCGTGTTCAAAATGGCAACCAAGCCAACCAGTAGTGCCAGGCCTGCGAGAAACAACAACAACGTGCTGGTCGTACCCTCCACCTTCTGGCGGAGTGTACTCGGATCGGGTGGGATGCTAACAATGAGCGACTTCGCCTGCCGCGGATTGACGGCATCGGCAACCTCATGGCCGACCACTTGAGCGGCCCCCTGCCGCGTGCTCACCAGGAGCTGTTCATTCCTCAGTGCGGTTCCGGCGGAACCGAGTGCGGTGGTAACAGGAATGATCACACCAAGAAGGGCCTGTGGTTCACGCTCCAAACCGCCAACGATGCCGATAACAGTGTACGGCACGTCGTTCACGAAGATAGCCGGGCCATCGGCCAGGTCGCCGATGTTCAGGTTCCTCGCAGCTGCAGTGCCAAGGAGCGCCACGTGGTCGGCTCTACGCACCATGCCGCTGTCGATTAGGCGACCGGTTTCGACTGTAGCAGGGATCGCGGCCATCGCCCCCGCCGTGGCAGCAAAGACCGGGGTCTTGAAGACCTGACTGCTGCCGGGGAGAGTCGAAACGCTCGCCTGCTGGTCGACGACCCCAAAGAGCCCAGCCGCGTTGACTCCCGGCAGCGCCCGAGCGAGATACCCCGAGTCGGAGGGAAGATCGCCAGTTGCTGTGGCGTAAACAGTGACTTGGGTAGCTGCCAGCTGGTTGAAGCGGGCGGACACCTGTTGGTTCGCGGTGCCAACGATGCCCAGAGTGGCCACAACGGTGCCCACACCCAATACCGTTCCAACTGCGGCCAGTGTCAGTCGACCAGGCCTGCGAAGGACGGTAATGCTGCCGTCCCAGAGAAGATCGCGGACCGAGACCGAAGACGTCTCGAGGCTCCGCCCCTTCGACCTGCGAATCACGCGCCTGGCGCCTCATATTCCGAATCGCGGCTAATCCGACCATCAGCGATCTCCACCCGCCGATTCGCGCGGGCCGCCACTGCGGCGTCGTGGGTCACGATCACCAGCGTTTGACCATCGCCGTTCAACTCTCCCAACAAGCCCATGATCTCCCCGGCGATGCGGCTGTCGAGATTTCCGGTGGGTTCGTCGCAGAGCAGTACGTCGGGGTTCCCACAGATGCCGCGGGCGATTGCCACCCGTTGCTTCTCGCCGCCGGAAAGGGTTGGCGGAAACGCGTCGAGCCGGTCCTGAAGCCCGCAACGCTCGAGGACAGATCGCGCTCGCTCTCGGCGATCACGCCGTGAGAGCCCACCATACATGCTACCCAGCTCTACGTTCTCCATTGCCGTGCGGGTGCTAAGGAGGTGAAAGGCCTGGAACACGAACCCAAATCCGTGTGCCCGCAGACCGGTGACCTCTCGCTCGCTCATCTCGGTCGCGTCCCTCCCGCGGACGAAATAACGCCCTTCTGTTGGACGGTCAAGCAAGCCAAGGATGTTAAGCAGCGTGGACTTTCCAGAGCCGGACGCGCCGGTGATCGCCGTGAACGAACCTGGCTCAATACGCAGGTCGACCTCGGAAACGGCGCGAATGGGAACTGCGCCTGGATAGGTCTTTGAGACTTCGATCAGCTCTAGCGAGATCATGGGTCAGCCGCTTGATCCGATGAGTACGCGGTTCCCCGGATGCAACTGGGCGCCCACCGGAGTGACCTGGATGTTACCGCCAACGTCGATCCCCGTAACGACAGGAACGACCCGCTGCGACTTCCCATCAATGACACTTACGTACGACCGCCCGTTGGCATGGCTGTAGATCGCAGCGATCGGCACGACCAGAACTGGAGCCGACGTCGATGCCGTGCTGACTCTAACCCGAAGGTTGTTCCCGATCTCTGTGAGGGGGATCGCCGTGCCCGATCCGGCTCTGAGGATCACCGTTGACTGCAAGGAATTGGAACCAACCGCTTGGTTCCCAGCGGAAGGCACGCTGACTTTGGTCACGGTAACCTCCCATCGCTGGCCTGTGGCGTCGTCGATGGCCGTTGCCGGCATCCCCGCTCGCAGGAGCGAGCCACTGGTGGTTGGAGGAGCGAGCCACTGGTGGTTGGAACCTGGCCATCGAGCTCCGCTAAACCCGAGCCCAGCATCATCGGTGCGCTGCTTGAAGAGGAGCTTGCGCCTCCACCTGCGACCGCGGCCGCGGAAGGTGAGACTCCAGAAGGCGAGGAGGCTCCGGCTGTAGCGGCACCTTCCTGGAGGAGCTGACCGGCAGAAATGGATACCGAGGTTACCTTGGCAGGCAAAGTCGGGACGAAGACCACCTCGCCAAGCGGAACGATGGCTCCGGTCGTGTTCTCCAGGTTCTGGAGTGTCGCCTGTGCTTGCGCAAGTGTGTTGGTCGCAGATGGGGTGTTGCCACCCGGAGTCCCCAGAGCCCGCTGGGCTGCTGTCACTGCCTGTTGCGCGTTCTCGAGGTTGATATCGGCCTGCGGCGAGGTCAACTCGACCTGGAATCCCCGAGCCGCGTAGAAGTCACGGACCGCCTGTTCGGTTCCGTAGCCGTAGTGACCCTCGGCATCAGTGCCCGTCGAGTATCCGAGTCGGTGAAGCGCCTGCTGGAGCTCGGTCACGTCGGTACCCACATCGCCTGGCGTCATCGTGCGGAATGCGGGAATTGCCCCCCGGAGCACAATGACTGGGCGGTCCGCAACCGCGAAGAGCACATCGCCTTCGTTGACCGAGTTTCCCGCCTTTTTCTCCACCGCGGTGACGACCGGCTGCGAGCCTCCCGGCAATGTCGGCATTTCCACTGGAGTGGCATTTGCGGCAACGACATTGGCTCGAAATACGAGCGTGTTGGACAACACTTTGCGAACAACGAGAGCGGTCAGGACCGCCGGCGGTGGTGGTGCCGCAGTGGCAGCAGCTTGGCGTGGCGATTCGATGTGGCTGCCGAACAGACCAGCTGCCGTAGCAAGCACTACGAGGAGCAGGCCACCTATCCAGAGCGCACGAGCTCGGCTGGACATCTCCTACGAGCTGGCCGTCGCGCTGATCTTGAACCGAGCTGACAGTCTCGCCACCAACAAATTGAGCCGCGTGTCAAGCTGATGAATCGCCAAGGCGTTCTGTTCCAAGAAGCGAGATCGTGCTCGCAGGCGAAGGCGATCCATTGTCGCAGCAACAGGTGCAACACAGCGACCGTAGATCTTGGCAAGCTGAGCCGCTCGGGCCGGGTCATTGCCCTGTGCTTGGTTCGCAATATTGAAGAAATCGTTGGCATCGGAGGCCTGCACACCAGCCGCGTTCACACAGGTCTTCCACGTTGACCAGGCCTTTATCACTTGTGGGTCGGAGTACACAGGGATCCGCGCCTGTTGCCAGAGCTGCTCCAGTGAGCCCATCTCAGCACTCACCGCCGGGTTGAAAAGCGCATTGGCCTTCTTCGTGCACGCGGTGCTGTCGGCCTTGTACGCCAGTGCTTCCATGCTTGACATCCCAGCCGTCGGTAACGTTATCGGCGCACTGGATGGGCTCGGCACACCCCAGTTGCCCGATTCCAGCTGCGCAACGTCAGGATAGTGATTGTTATTGTAGGGGATACCCGTCGGTGCGGTAGACGGTTCTTGCGACGAAGTAAACCCGTCCCTGGTCAAGCACCGATCGACCGCGGCAACAGTGATGCTCGATATGAACCGCTGCAGAGTCTGACCCGCCTTGCTGTTGTACTCCGCGGATGTCGCAGTGAACAGGGAGATGGTGAAGTCGATGCTCGGCTGTCCAGTTTTCGAGGCACCTGTGATCGTCTTGGACTTGGAAGCTGTGGGGTGCAGCCGTCCACTCGTGCCGCAGGCGACGCCCATCACGGCGATAGCGCACAGGATTGCCGTTATGCTGAGCGGCAATCCTGTGCGGCCTGATCTCTTTCGTATCCATCTCTCGCTCGGCTGGCGGATTTTTCGAACTAGCACTGCACCTCCCCGCATCTAGCTACAGCGACACCTTGGATCTGTACCGCTCAGATCGGTCGAAGCGGTTCGCTCGCAACCCACAGCAAAGGCTACGGCGAACACGAGACGGACAGGGCGGGATCCCTGGCGTCCTCCCGCAACAGCCTCGGTAGCGTCAGGCCCAGGCGTCAATATAGTCACCCTGGAAGTAGAACGACGAGATGTTCTCGTAGGTACCGCTCACCACATTGGTCAGCATGGTGTAGCAAGGCACCGATGAGTCGCAGTACTCGTTCCAGAACTCCGATTCAAACTGCCAACCTTCAGTGCTGTATACCCACATACTGCCGGTATAGTGCATGCCATCGAAATAATCAATAGCACTGCTGCAAGCCCAGGCGTCATTCTGGATCAGGGTCGGACACGTCGCAGTCCACGGCGGGTAGTACATGAAATGGCCGTCATGGCTCGCGCATACGACGAACCGGCTTAGCGTGCTTGCTGCTCGCTGCCTTTGATCTTTAGCCATTGTCTTCCCCATTTGTCGTTACTCCTCCCTATGTTAGACCCGCTTCTGTCGAATATGAAACACGAGCAGCAATCAACACAGTCAACTTTAGCCCCCCCCCCGGCAATGCCAGGGCCGAAAGTCCCATTTCGGGTTTCCGGGCCTCACGGTTGGCTTTCGCCCACGGGCTGGTTGAGATGCTGGCCGCATCCCTACCTGGGCGACGCATCAAGGTGGTAGCCGACTAAGCCTACGCGGGCACGGCACTACGTGGTCTCCCTCGAGACGTCACCTGGACCTCCAGGCTCAGGCCCAACGCTGCGCTATACGACCTCGGCACCATCCCGGGAGTGCCAAGCGCTGGTCGCCTGGACCCAAAGGAGCGAAGCTGGCAATGCTCGCGAAGCTCGTGCACAGCACCACGTTCGCCCCGCGACCGTCACCCACTACATCACGACCACCACTGTCTCAGCCGCAGTGTTGCGGTGCCTCTGGTGTGGCGTGTTCGGCTCGCAAGCAGTCCAGGTCGTCTTGGTCCGAGACAAGTCGAAGACCGCCTACGACGTGGCGCTGGTCAGCACCGACCTCGCCACCAGCGCCACACGGATCATTGAGCGCTACGCCTCGCTCGGATCCATTGCGGTCTGTATGGAAGACGCGAAGCAGACCAGCGGCGTCGGCCAAGGCCGCAGCCGCTTACGCCTCGCAGTCGGGCGGACCATCCCGTTCGCTCTCATCATGACTCAGCTCAGGGCCTCGATCCTCTCATCGACATCGTACGCGCCCGGATCGTGTGAAGCTATCGCCTGGAAGAGAGCGCGCGCCCTTGGCACGTCACCGGTGCGCTCAAGTAGGTCGGCAAGCACATACCACTGCCGCAAGTGACGCTCACGGGGATGGGCAAGCCCCACTCTTACCTTTGCAAGCAACTCGAGGGCACCCGCCATGTTCCCGCTCTCTGCCCTGGCCGTCGCAAGTACCAAACGCCCCTCAGCCAACACGTCGGGGGCCGGAGCCCCCCTACGCAACTCATCCCAGAGAGACTCCATGCGAGCCTCATCGCCAAGTGCTCTGCAGCAATCGATCATCACGGGATGCTGATCAAACGATCCCGAAGAGCGGTGATTCGCTTCAAGGTGCTTCATGGCATCCGCCCACTTCCCCATCCGGTACAAACTGAGCCCGTAAAGCTCCCTGCCAGGTGCGAAGCGAGGCACGCTAGCGACCACGCCCTTCAGCGCCACAACCGCTTGGCGGTAGTCACCCCGGCGATACGCACGCGCACCATTAGCCATATTCCTTGACAGCCAACCCAACCTAGCCCCCGTGTTTGCCGAATTGGCCTGGCGCTCAAGGTTCGAAAGCACCTCCGGCGAGAGTACGTCCGCGGGGTCTTGAGAGATCGACGTGTCGGGAAGCCAGCGCTCGCCATCCCTCGGTCGACCCGGACGAATGGAGTCGCGCTTTCGTCCATCTATTCGCCCGCGCTGAGCCGCTGCAACGTTACCTAAGCCCTCGACCTGCGAACGCAAGCCCAGTTCCTGATCTTGACGCTCCAGGCCAGCCTGCGCGCTAGCGCCCGCGGAATGGAACTCGCCATTCTCGGCTCGTTGTCCTCTCTCGCTTGTCTCGCGGGCCGCAATCTTCTCCAAGGCTTCGCGGTTCTCCTCATCTCTCTCCATGAGAACCCGTGCTCCGTGCTCTGCGACACTGCCCCATCGCGGGCGCTCGCCGCCACCAGGGCGCGCTGGTTGGTTGCGAGAAGCTTGGTTGCGTTGTTCTGGGCCCCGAGGCCTACCGGCGGGACTACCAGGGCGCACTGCTGGGTTGCGAGAAGCTTGGTTGCGTTGTTCTGGGCCCCGAGGCCTACCGGCGGGACTACCAGGGCGCACTGCTGGGTTGCGAGAAGCTTGGTTGCGTTGTTCTGGGCCCCGAGG
>JAJZXF010000113.1 GCA_021802485.1 Actinomycetes bacterium
ACTCGCATCCTCTGTAGATGAGGGAACTGCTGGCGGAGCAGACGGGACGACCGGCCTTTCAGTACTTGCATGAACCTAGAAAGAACGACACCCGGAGGGATTTCGGCGAGCAAGTGCACATGGTCCGACATGATCTCAAGTCCGAGAACATCGACCTGATGCTCAGCACAGACCTCACGGATGATCGCAGCAAGGCGTGCCTCCACCTTGCCGACGAGCACCCCGCGTCGGTACTTCGGGCACCAAATGAGGTGGTATTTTGCCGAGAACACCGTCTTGCTCGACGTGCGATATTGCATATGCCTATGATTCCACAAGGCTGTAACGCTTACGTTGATCCGCATCGACCGGGCTCGCTCGACCCACAGCTAAAGCCATGGGCTTGCGCTCGCTTTTCGGTCATTGCCTCCCCAGCTTGTAGCCATGATCCGTATGAGCGCACACGCGGCACCAAAGCCATTGTCGATGCCAACCACGGTCACGCCCGGCACGCAACACGACAGCATGGCCAGCAGCGCTGTCACACCCTCCAAAGACGCTCCGTATCCGACACTCGTGGGCACCGCTATGACCGGGACCGAAACGAGCCCAGCCACCACGCTTGCAAGTGCACCCTCCATCCCTGCGACAACGATCACCGCGTCGGCTCTCGTGAGTTCGTCCATGGACGCGACCAAACGGTGCACCCCCGCGACACCGCAATCCGGGATCAGAACGGCATCCACGCCGTGGGCCGACAAAACGGTCATGCTTTCCCTTGCCACGGGCAGATCGGCAGTGCCCGCTGTCACGATGGTCACGGCCCCGGGTCGAGATCTAGCTCGACGCCACACCACGGTGAACATGTCGGTCAGGCCCAGCCCCCTCGTCGCCAGCCTCGCATCCTCCCTCAAGTCCACTTCGTCCAGCTTGACAGCGCCAGCCTGCTCCGAAAGAGGTACCGCATCACCTCCTGGGTTCGAATCCAGCGCCGCACGAACCTGACCCCTATCAGCGCGAGAGAGAATAACCGGAGAGTCTTGCCGCTCGGACAGCAGGTCATTTACGATCAGAGCGCACTGCTGCGGAGTCTTTCCTGGGCCGTACACAACCTCAGCAAGCCCTTGCCGAAGCGCTCGGTGGTGGTCGACCTTCGCAAATCCAAGATCATTAAATGGGAGCCGGCGCATCTCGCGCAAGGCATCCATTACCGCAAGCTCTCCCGTCTCGACACGATCCAGCAGCGTACGTAAGGTCAACTCATCCACTTGTGGGAAGCCTACCGAAATGCGCCGAAGTGTACCGAGCGGAGTACGGCCGTCATTCACCGCTCGACCCAGGGCCGAGCAAGCCTGCTTGCTGTTCTCCCAATCAGTGCAATGACGCCCGTTTGGAAACCAGCTGGCGGGCGACGTCAAGTAACTCTGCTGCTTGCTTCCTGGCTACACATGCGTTCTGTGTCAGCTTCGTCTGTGACGCGAATAAGGTGACGAGAGCAGATCGAAGCTCGCCACGCTCTGACTCCCGTTCAAGCGCAAGGATCGCGGGGATAAACGTGTCGGCCCAGCGGCTCCTCGACACGTTGGCAATGCGTTCGCATGCCGGAGACATTGCCACAGCGCGCGCGATGGCATCCCGGGTAGCTTCGAGCCCCTTCCTTCGATGCTTCCCTGCCGGCTTCTTCGAGCGAGGCGGTGGGAGTTCATACTCGTCTTCAATACCATCGGAATAATCTGTGTAGCCTAGATAATCCAACTCATCGAGGTCCCAACGCTGCATTCGCCAAGACCGCGCCTTCGCGTGGCAGCGGTCGCACATCGGAAACCATGGCGCGCAGATCTTGTGGCATGAAACGCAGCGCGCGATGCCGTGCTCGACCGCACGGGAAAGAGCGGCGTTCAGCTCGTCGGTGAGTTCGTCCAGGCTCTCAGAGACCGCCTCATGGCTGATATCAATGCGCCCCCTGAAGCGCAAGGCAGCCCAGCGGAGTATGACCAGTTCACGAGCGCGGGCCTCGAGTGCGGGCGCTGCAAGCCCGGAGCAGGACTCCTCGACAATGTGTCTAAGAACGGCACTCGCATCGCCTGTAATCTGGCGTCCGAGCAGACCTAGAATCATCGCGTCCGCGTCCTCATCTGGGTCGCAGGGCGAGCGAGCCAAAGCCCATGCATCCTCCAGATGAAGGCGGGACAGAAGAGTCTTCGAAGATCCGTGTGCCGTTCGTCGAAGTAGTGCCAGCCTCTTGATCAGAGGCTCGACAGGAGCGACTCGCGCCCAGGATAAGCCGGCAAGCTCCCCTACGGCCCTGTTCCGCCACTCGCGAAGCGCCGCGGGCAGCTCCGTAGATCTCTTGACACCAAGATCGTCGAGGGCTGGGGCTACGAAACCATAGGTAACCCTCCGATAGGCTCTCCTGCCCGAGACCGATACCTTTGGCTGATCGATCATCGCTATCACGTCGGGGTCAGGCTCGAAGCCTTCCAGCGGCCGCAGACACGAGACGATGCCTACTTCAGAGAAGCCAAAACGCCCTGCCCTACCCCCAATCTGAGCCGCCTCCCAGGCAGCGAGGCTTCGCCGCTGCTTGCCGTCAAACTTGTTTGTCTCTGCGAACACCACGCAGTCGACCGGCAGGTTGATGCCGTGCCCAATGACATCCGTCGCTACCACAACGTCAGCGTCCCCTGTGATAAACCGGTGTATCTCAGCTCTTCGCACATCAGGTGGCAGCGCACCATACAGCACCGCCACCGAGCGTCCCTCTTCGCGCAGAAGGCCCGCAAGATGAAGTACCGCCTTTCTGGAGAACGCAACCAGCACCGAACGCTTCGGGATCTCGCCAAGGCTGACCGGCTTCTTATCCACAACCAGCGGGCACAAGCGGTCCAAGAGGGTGACAGGCGTGCTTTCGCCCAGGATCGCCTGGACAAGCGGTGCTGCTCCCACCTCCCCAGTCACGTAGAGTTCCGCTACCTCAGCACCTGCCAGAAGGCGGGTCCATGCCCAACCACGCTCAGGATCCTGCGCCCACTGCACCTCGTCAAGCACGAGGAGCTCGGCGTTCATCGGCGCCATCTCAGCCGTACAGCAAATAACCGGGGCACCTGCGTTCACGCGCTCCTCACCAGTTACGAGACCCACCCGGTCCAGACCGATCTGCTCGCCCAGACGCTCGTAGGCTTCGTAGGCAAGCATCCGAAGCGGCGCAGCGTAGACACCTGTGCCGCGACGTGCCAGGTGTTGGAGTGCCTGGTGAGTTTTACCGGAGTTGGTCGGCCCGAGAAAGACCTCGATCTGTGCCGGAGCGAAGCCGCGGAGTGGAAGCCGGACTTCAGCTCCTGGCGGGCCAACAGAGCCCGCCAGCACGTCCTGCCCGGACGCCCCAGATGCGCCCGCGGGCTCTCGCAGGCTTGCCCGGAGTGATTCACCGTTGTTTCTAGGCATTGTGTACGGCATCGCGGAGAGGTCCTTGAGCGAGTTCGGCCGGAAGTTGCACGACGGTAGCACTCCCAATACTTGAGTAGCGCTCCGGCGTCGAGGTCATGAGTATCACCTGGGCCCTCTTTGCGGCCTCGGTGAAGGCTGGCCCCAGGCGTCGTAGACGATCGTGATCAGAATAACCCAAGGCATCATCCAAGATGACGGGGACTCCAGCGTCTTCGTTGGTGTCATCCGAGTTGACCGGGTTCACCAAGATCGCACATGCCAAGCGCTCCAACACCCCCAACTGTTCGCGAGCTCCGGTGGACAGGCTCTCGAATGGAACCGTCACGTGATCGAGACTCCTGGTCTTCAAGGAAAAGTCATCGGGGTTGACCTCGACAGAAGTGCCTGGACCGAAGACGAGCCTTGCCAGCCTGTTGATCTGCTCCCCATAGGGAGCTACGTACGCAAGCCGGGCGTCGTCTCGATGTCGGGAGAATGTCTCATAGAGAAGGTTCGCCGCAGATGCCCGGCGCTCGATATCCCGGTATTCCCGAGACAGCTGCTCTGCCTGCGGCTCGATGGAGTCAATTCGCTCCTGCAGGCCTGCATCCCTCGCTAGGTCTAGCCGCGCCTCGATGTCGCTCTGGCGCTTCGCACATGCGCCCTGCTCCTCGCGAACGCGCGCAATCTTTTGCTCCGCGTTCTCAAGGCGTTGCCTGGCAAGGTCGGGATGACAACTGTCATACTTCGCCACAGCGTCATCTCGCTCTCGGACTGCACCCTGCAACTTGCTCGTCGCGAAATCGCGGTCAGCTTCCAGCTCCTCGTCTGATCGCTCTACCCTGGCAGCGAGGAGTTTCGACTCAGCCCTCTCGAACTCCTCTATTGCCTGGCCAAGAAGATCCCCTGTGGTCCTAGCCTTGATCTGGAATTCGTTCACGGCTTTGTCAACGACCTTCAGGCGCTCGCGCAGTTCGAGTTCTGTTCGCTCAGCATCACGGCACCTCTGCATTGCAACTTCGCGGACGCGAGAGACCACGTCCGGGTCGTCTGGGGTTGCAAGGCCAGTGCGATCACGCTCGTAACCATCGACGATCTCCTTGGCATGCTGGAACTTGGCCTCGAGCTCCTGCTCGCTAAGATCCACGAGCGCTGCGGACTTCAACCTCTCGGCCATCTCGAGTTCTCCTTCGGCGTCGCGGAGCTTGTCCAGTGCTTCTTCCGCACTTGCCTTCAGGTTGTCCGGATCTAGACCGTAGCGATCTGCCACCCCTCGGATCTCCTGCTCTGAAGACTCGAGCTCCGCTTGGAGATCCGTGCTCGACGCGCCGCTGCGAGCGTGAAGGAGCACCCTGTCGTCAATACGAATCGTCTTATCGGTTGCAATGGTGATCTCGCGCCTCTCACCCTCGTGCAGCAGTTCACTGCTGCAATCAAGAGTGATACTGACGTCGGCCAAGGCATCCACGAGCACGGATGGGCTGCCGGCATCTCGGGCGGCGCGCGCCTCAACATGCCTACGCAACGCTTTGTCAACCGCACTGCGCGCCCGCTTGTCCACCTTGCAGGATTCGATGAAGAGCCGGGCCTTGGCCAATTGTTCATTCGATGCTACGACTTGCTCGTGCCGGTTCCGAAGCAGCTGCAGTGAGGTCTTGGCCCGCCTGTATTCGGAGTCTGCCTCTGCTTTCTCCAGAGCGAGGCTGGCTTGCCTGCGCGCCTCTGACGCGCTCGCAAGATCATCGGCCGCACGATCGCGCTCTGTCTCCCTGGCCTCGAGCGAAAGCTTAACCTCCTCAAGCTCGGTCGATAGCCTTGCTCGCTTGTCTTCAAGGTTTTTCAACGACTCGACCTTCTCCCTGCGCTCCTCGAGAGCATGAGCGGCATTTCGCTCGTCGAGTTCGGCTTGGCTCGCGCTCAGCCTGGACCTTTCAGCCTCCAAAGCGAGGTCCTTGAGCTCATCGCTAAGTTTTCTCTCACCCTCCAGTTCCTTCTCAGCCGAAGCCAGCTCTCGTACAAGCCGGTCATGCTGGGAAACAATCCTACGGTGCTCCTCACCAACCTCTTCGAGCGCGGCCAAGGCGCTCCTCGCCTCGTCAACCTCAGAGGTGGCCTTGTTCAACCTGGTCTTCAAGTTCTCGCGCTCTTGAGAGATCTTGCCCGTTCGCGTGAAGTAACGCTCGCGCTCTTCCTTTATTGCCTGCCAGAGGGTCGACTCTGCTTTCGGATCGGCCGCTCCGCCGGTCGCTGCCCGGTCCAAAGCGCCGGTCAAACTCGTGGAGTCGCGCACTTTCGCCTGCTCGATCTTGTCACCTTGAATGAACCGGAGCGCTCGGTAGAGGGTACGGTCAAGCGTCTCACCAAGGATCGCCGTCATGTGGTCGTGGGCCGCTCGACCCACCAGGCTCTTTGGTTTTGGAGAGATGACTTCCAGATACGTCTCGGCCTGGCGAAACCACCGCTTGCGATATACGACGTGATACTGGCCGGTCGTTAGCTCGACCTCGACCTCGGGACCGACGTCACGATGGACGGGCTTGACAGACTTGACGTCCTTGTGCCGGGAGTCGTCGGGGTAATCGAGGAGGAGATCAATCGCCTCTGCCAGGCTCGACTTGCCCACCTCATTAGGTCCTTCGATGATGGTCACGCCTGTGGTCGCAAGTGCGACCTCGCAAGCCAGCACGCCCCGAAAGTTCCGGATCGAAATGCGCTTTATTCTCATCTGGAGCGACCCGTTGCCAGGCGACGCAGCAGCATGAGCGCGTCTGTCGCTATATCGGCCTCATCTGACTTCCCTGCGGCGATCTCAGCGAGGTGACTGAGGGCGCTCTGGGCAAACCCGGAAAGGTCAAGGCTCGAAAGGTCGTCGTCGTCTGCGACCACGACGAGATCGCTTCTGCGTTCGGATAGCTCCAGAGCAGCCAGCAGGTCCCGATAACGCTCCAGTAGCTCTTCCAACTTTGCATTGGTTGACAAGCTGACGGTTCCGACGAAGCCGAGCTTCACGACTGCCCGCTCCTTATCCGTTATGCCAGCAAGGAACGCCTCCACGACTGAAAGGCTGTCTTGTCCCGTAACGTCAAACGTCTCGACAAGAAATCGCCATCCACCTATCTGCACAGGCTCTACGACAACCCCCGATGAGCCCACCTCGACAATGAGCGCCTTGTTGGCGTCGACTTCACGGTAATCAGTTGCAATAGGCGCCCCCGAGTACCACACCGCATCAGAGATCTTGGTCACAGAGTGACGATCGCCGAGCGCGACATATGACGCAAGATGCTCCCCAAGAGCGCGTTCCAACCTGGACGCGGATATGAGGTCAGGATCCAGCCGATCAGGAGCTAGCGAGTCGACTCCCCCATGGCCAACAGCGATTCGCACTCCACCTGAATCAATCGGATCCAGTTTCTCAAGCGCCGCAGACACAAGATCGGAGTCGGGATGCCGGCTTGGCCACGGAGCGCCAATCACCTCTGCATCCACGCCTGGAACTCGCACAAGACTTGTGTCTCGCAGGACCGTCACCAGCGCTGGCATCCGATCAATCATCCCGACAGACCACCAGAACGAAGCAGGACTATAGGCGTCGTGATTTCCTGGAAGCAGATAAACAGGGACCGTGAAACTCATCAGCGCATCGAAAGCCCTATTGAGAACCCGCCGATCCGGGGTGATCGAATCAAATACATCTCCGGCAACCACGACAAATGCACATTCGCGCTCGGCCGCGACCCGAGCAATCGCGCGAACCGCTTCGATTTGATCGTCCGCATACCGAGCACGTGACTCCGCAGGCATAAACGCGCGTGTCATCCCGAGCTGCCAATCCGACGTGTGCAAGAACCGAACGCTAATGGCCCACCCCTCCTCCCTGGAGAAATCCTAGCGTCTCGGCCCCGCCACACACGAAAATACGGGGGGTTCCAACATGTCTCCTCGGTTGATCATCACGCAGCCCCGAAGGTCGTAAGCGAACCGCCGACAGGTGGCACAGCGGGGATAGCTGTACCGTCTTCAGGCCAAGGTGCTCTACGGAGCGCCTGTTTGCCAGACGATTCGCAAATCCAAACCAACGAACAATGTCCGAGAGGACGCCAACGCGGGACTCGCGGTTTGTCCGCGTCACATGTAGGAGCTCTCCCAGCCACGCACCGAGGTCTTCGCTCTGGGGAACAATCGCAGTACAGCGCCCACGAAGAGTCTTTCGTATTCCCACGAAGTCGCGGGTAGCTCTGTCTCCTACGTGCTCCACGCAGAGCCCAAGGACTACCGAGAGCACCGTGATGTTGGACGAGCAGTACTGCACGTCTTCACTATTGCACAAGGGTGTATCAGTGGAGTCTCGCACTTTCTTGACAGTGGCAAATCCCCACCCTGGCGTGGGTTCTGACGTGAACCTGGTTCGCTAAAGCTGACCTTTCCTGCCAGCTGCGTCCCTTCCGTGACCAGGTTCTCGCCTTGTTGCGACA
>JAJZXF010000114.1 GCA_021802485.1 Actinomycetes bacterium
ACCGCCAGGCGGTCTGGTAGTGCACCCCTTCTCGCTCTGCCCACTCCGACAATCTCACATTGGCAGACTAGCACATACGTTCGCACATAGTCGGTGATGGTTTGGGCAGCAGTTGGCAACCCTCACCTTTCATATAAGAATACGTAGCTGCTACGTACCTCGCTGTCTCCACCTTGGCAAAGGGCTTCGCCTTTGTGGCCGCATTTCTGGTTACTTGGGGCCTAGCCAGGCCCAATCGAGCCCTTTCCGGACCGAGGAACGACCACTCCAGCCTGGTGAAGGTTGGTCGATGCGGTGTGGTAGTCCGGCTTGTGATGCGAGCCTATTCTGCAGTTGGCCAGGCTGTCGTCACACACCGACACTTGGGGGTCACTTGCCGCTCCAGTGCGGTGGACGTTTTTGCCTGAACGCAGCGATGCCCTCGGCGGCATCTTCGGTCATTGTCGTGAGTGTGAGCATCGCATGTAGATGGGCTAGCGCGTTGTCAGAGTTCATGTCGAGAACCTTGTAGAACGAGTCCCTGCCGAGTCTTAGGATTGCTGGGGACTTCGATGAGATCTGTCTTGCGAGATCGCCCACAGCGTCGTCGAGATCTTCGGGTGCGACGAGCCTTGTCACGAAGCCGATCTCCTCGGCCTCTTTCGCCCCGACGATGCGACCGGTCAGCATCAGCTCGAGAGCCTTTTTCGGGGGCATGGATCGCAGAATGGGTACGGTGATCATATAGGGCCACAGACCTACGTTTACCTCCGGGGCTCCGAACTTTGCCTCCGTGGACGCGACAACTAGGTCGCAGGCGAGCGCTAATCCGAACCCGCCAGCGAGTGCGAACCCCTGGATTCGGGCGATGGTTGGCTTGCCGAGGGACCACAGCTCGGACATGAGCGCGGCAAGTTCGCCTCGTGCGTCGTGGTTTTCGAGGAAGCCGGTGTCTGGGGCCATCCCACTCAGATCTGCACCTGCACAGAACGCCTTTTCGCCGATTCCTGCTAGTACTAGAACGCGGGCGAGCGGGTCTGCCTTCACTGCAGCGACGCGAGAGCGCAACTCACGGACCGCATCCCACGTGAGGGCGTTGAGACGCTCAGGGCGGTTGATGCTCAGGCGGGATATCCCGTTGTCAGACTCGTAAAGGACATCGGAGGACGAAGTTGCCACGGTCATGACCCTAGCGTGCGGGAGATCCAATCGACATGGCTATAGTGCTGGTATCGTAGCTGCAGCAATTGTGTCATTCCGTCTCGGAGGCGAGGACGGGGTCTCGATCGAGGCCGCGAAGTGGGGGATCGCCCTAGGAACCCTTGGCTTTGAGGTCTTCACGGTGGCAGGCGAAGGCCCGGTTGACCATCTCCTCGATGGGCTCGCGATCGGGGCAGCGGAGCCGCCAACGGACTCTGAGATCGCGAACGCCCTGGACTCAGCGGATCTCGTGGTGGTGGAGAACCTGTGTTCATTGCCGCTGAATCCGCGTTCGGCAGAGGCCGTAGCGCGGGTGCTGTCTCGGCGGCCTGCAATCTTTCGCCATCATGATCTGGCTTGGCAACGGGAGCGATTTGCCGGCTGGCCTCCGCCGCCGGACGACCCAGCTTGGCGGCATGTGACGATTAATGATTTGAGCCGCAGGGAGCTTGCCGATCGCGGCATCGCTGCTACGACAATCCACAATGCCTTCGATCCGAGCCCTCCTCCTGGGGACAGGATAGGGATGAGAGATGCTCTCGGCATCCGTGAGCAGGATCGGCTGCTCTTGCAGCCAACTCGGGCTCTGGAGCGAAAGAACATCCCAGGTGGAGTCGAGCTTTCCGAGGCGCTGGGCGCTGCCTACTGGCTTCTAGGACCGCCGGAGGATGGCTATGGCCCAGAGTTGGAGCGGATCGTGGCGCGTGCGGGAGTTAAGGTGTTGTTAGGCATGCCGACTACCGGAGAGGCTGGACTTGCCTGTTTCAGCATCCACGACGCCTACGCAGCCTCCGACGCGGTGGTCCTCCCATCAACTTGGGAGGGTTTCGGCAACCCAGCGATCGAATCGGCAATGCACTCCCGGCCGCTTGCGATTGGCCTATATCCGGTAGCGCGAGAGCTCGCGAGTTTTGGCTTCCAATGGTTCGGGTTAGGGGATGTCAATGCCATCTCCGCGTTCATTGAAAAGCCGGACAGGGATCTGCTGTTGAGAAACAAGCTTATAGGCCGGAGGCATTTCTCCACCTCGAATCTGCCTGACAAGCTCGAGTGTCTCATCCAGGATGCGAAGTGGGGAAGCGGGGAGCGCGTGCAGATGTGACGGGGTCGTCATTCGCACGTATTGTTCGGATGTGAGCAGTTCCAAACAGTTGAAGGATGCAGCCGCGATCGTGGGCATTGGTCAGACGACCTTTGCAAAGTCCCTTGATGCCACAGAGAGCGAACTTGCCTTGCAGGCGATTGTTGGCGCACTGGATGATGCAGGGATCGATCCTGGTGAGGTCGACGGAATGTGCTCGTATACCCTCGAGGCTACAGAGGAGGTGGAGATAGCCCGCAATCTGGGTACGGGCGAGATTACATTCTTTAGCCAGATCGGCTATGGCGGAGGTGCTGGGTGCGCGACGATCGGGCAAGCTGCGATGGCGGTCGCAGCCGGCCAGGCCAACGTCGTCGTGGCGTGGAGAGCGAGGAAGCGAGGCTCAGGTCCGAAGCCGTGGGCACAGAGCGCAAAGGAGATGGCGCCTCATGGCTACTGGTCGCGGCCCTGGGGACTGCTCAGGCCGGTCGACGAAATTGCGATGCTCGCGCGCCGGTATATGCACGAATACGGCGCGACTCGTGAACACCTTGCGAACGTTGCAGTCAGCATCCGGGCGCATGCTAACCGCAACCCCGCTGCGATTATGTACTCGAAGCCGATGACCCGGGAGGACTACATGGCCTCGCGGTGGATTTCGGAGCCGTTGTGCCTCTTCGACAACTGCTTGGAGACCGACGGCGCGCTGGCTGCCGTGATCGTTTCTGCACAGCGGGCCAAGGACTGTCCCAATGTGCCGGTGTACATTCACGCCTTTGCCCAGGGCATCCCGCGCCAGCACCAGACCATGGTGAACTTCTTTTGCGAGGATCCATTAACCGGGCCGTCGTGGACGTGTTCGAAACTCCTGTGGGCTCGTGCGGATTTCGGTCCTTCGGATGTGAGTGTAGCCCAGATTTACGATGCCTTTACCCCTCTCGTGCCGTTGTCGCTGGAAGGCTACGGGTTCTGTGGGCGAGGAGAAGGGGCGTCGTTCACTGAGAGCGGGAACATATCCTGGGGTACCGGCAGCCTTCCGGTGAACACCTCTGGTGGTGGCCTGTCCGAGGCGTATGTGCACGGATTCAACCTGATCACAGAGGGGGTGCACCAGATGCGCGGCACATCTACGGCACAGGTCGAGGGTGCGGAGACCTGTCTTGTGACCTCCGGGGAAGGTGTGCCGACGAGCGCGATATTGCTGAGGAGGTAAGGAAGATGTCTGATGCGGATGGGCTCGTGACGCCTGGCGATGACCAGCCGGTGCCAGCGGGCGAGTTCATACGTCCCCCTGGCATGAGAAGCGACGGCGAGGATGCGGGCTTCTGGGAAGGTGTGTCAGAAGGTGAGTTGCGAGTACAAGCTTGTAGCGCGTGCGGACGCCTGCGTTTCCCGCCGCGCCCCATGTGTCCAAGCTGTCGATCGTTCCAGCGTAACTGGAGGGTTGTTTCTGGCAAGGGGACGGTGTGGTCGTTTGCGGTTCCGCATCCGCCGCTGCTCCCAGCGTACGCTGCCCTTGCTCCTTACAACGTGATTGTTGTCTCGCTGAGCGAGGATGACACCATCAGGATGGTTGGCAACCTGGTCGAAGGGTCAGGGGCTGCAATCAACAGCGTCGATCCGGAGACCATCAGGATTGGTGAGCCGGTTGAGGTCGTCTACCGAGACGCCGGGGGTTTCATGATGCCGGCCTGGCAGCGCGAACGGTCATAGCTCGTGTTGGCTCGCTCGGCACTCCGCGCTGTTGGTGCGAAGAGCTATCTGGTAGGTGCTACGGCGTCCGCCGAACCGTTGTGCAGTACCCGCGCGTCCTTGCTGACGCGGCACCATAACGCTGTTTCGTGGAGTCAGTAGCGCTAAGTGTCAAGGATCGGTAGGCGAACCACGACGTGATCGCGGGTGGGTGCGTAGGGTCGTTGGGTGAAAGCGAGTTCGAGGAGCTGATCTGCAACCCATGCAGGGGAGCTGAAGCCTCCGCTCTGTGCGATCTGGATGAAGCGGCTAACCGCGGGGAACTGCTCGGGAGTACAGGCACGAATCGTCTTCTGCATTGAAGTGTCGACTACGCCTGGCGCCACAGCGTATGACCGCAGGCCTGCATCGCTTTCCTCGAGGGCGACGATCTCGGTGAGCATGTTGACTGCGGCTTTCGATGAGCAATATGGTGCCCAACCTTCGTAGGGCGTGAGTGCTGCGCCAGAGGTGATGTTCACGAGAATGCCGCCACCGGGGCGGGTTCGGACGTGGCGGGCGAACAACCGGCAGCCGAGTGCGACACCGGTGATATTGGTTCTAAAGTTGTTTTCCAGGTGCTCAGGATCCAGGTCGCGCAGCGGGCCAATGGGATCGAGGATTCCTGCGTTGTTCACCCACAGGTCGATTCTTTGGAAGCGCTGTATGACGCGATCAGTGAAACCTTCGAGCGCCTGGTGATCGCTGACGTCGAGTGAGCATGAGATGACGTTTCTCCGCTGAGGGTCTTGGACCGCGGCGTCTCGGCGCTCGGCGGGCATGTTTCTGGCACACAGGCCAAGACTCAGCCCGCGCTGGAGGAAGCGATCGGCAAGACCTGCGCCGATGCCGCGGCTTGCTCCTGTTATGACGGCAACCTTGCCTTTGAGGTCGTTCACGACGCGGGTACCTTAATCGGTGTTCGCTGAGCGCGCCACCCGGTCGCAGCTGACCGATGTCTTGAGCTGCGTGGTGTCTGGGCGTTCCTCGGAGGTTCCGGAGTGGACGCGATCGTGCAATCCGGATGAAGATGGGCCAAGTGGCAGCGCCTGTTAGACCGACGCCGATCGTCAACATCCTCTCCTCCGAACGCGCAAGCTTTGCGCGCAAGTACAGGTTGGCGAGTCGGGGATACCAGTTTCTCATGGCGCGTGCGAAGGAGCCCCCGTCCCGCAAGACGGAGTGCCTTTCTATTGCATCAGCGGTTTTCGACATCGTCTTCACGCGTATCCTCAGCCGGACGTCACGCACTGCCGTTCTCCCTCGCCTGGTTGTTGACACCGTGGATACCTGTGCCTGGAGCCTGGCGACAGACGGACCCTACGACGCGTCAGTCCTAACCGGTGCGCCGCTGTCGATCGAGGCGGGGCTCTACTACGGGATCCACGGGGTAGCCACGCCTGCGTTTGGCGCACTAGCGACTGCTGTCGTGCGCAGGCTTCGTCACAGGCAAGCCGGCGTCGGCGCGTTCTCATGGCAGTTCCTCGCCTGGATGGGCGGCATGGCTGCAGCCCGCTACGCCAAGCGCTGGTCGAAGGCGACCGAGGCTCGCCTCGCGGCGAAAACCTCTGCGCAGGTTGCGCAGGCGCATCACGCTGGTCGAGCTTCGCTAGCTATGGGCGGGGACTCCGTGCTTGACGCGCTGTTTCCACTGCTCAACCTACTCGAGGCAGGTGGCGAAGTGGTAGCGATAGCGGATCAGTTGCATGAATGGAAGAACGCCCTGGCCTCGGCTAGTGGTAGAGCAAGTTTCCTCAAGGAGGCCCTTGATGGGTATGCCGTCACTCGCAATACTCGCCCGGAACTTCGCTGTGATCTGACAATTAACCTCCCCGAGGGGGAGACAACAGCGCTGCTCACTGCGTCACAGGTAGAGGCCCTTTACGAGAGCCTCGACGCCCTTGGGCTATCGGGTCCAGTTGACGTGAGTCTTCTCGCCTACAGCAACCAGGTTCCTCCCGGGGGAGAGCTTCGGATGCTGGTCTCCGGCGAAGAGGTTTTCATTCCAGCGGACGAGGACCTCCCGCCGCTGCCTGTAGACCTCGCTCCGTTTGCGGCGCTATTTGGTGCTGTCTGGGTACTCGGGCCCGCGCTGCGGCCTTGGGGGTCCGTCCCGTTATCAGCTTGTCTTCCTGCAGCCGGTGCATTTGCGGTGCTCGGTGTCTACGGACTCTTGAACGAGGCAACTGCCGACGAGCTCCTCAGGCCGACAGCAGTCCTTGCTGCGGTCTCCATGCTTCTTCTCGGGTGGGCTGGGTCATCGCAGCCAATAAGCCCGGAGGGAATTCAGCGCTTTTCATCGAACGGCGCCTTGGTCGCGCCGGCGTTGGTAGCGGGGCTGTGCCTCGACAACTTGTCGAGAAGGGAGCGGGGCCTGCTCGCAGCCGGTACGGGTCTGTGCGTAACAGCCGGTGTTTTCCTCGGAACGCGACCTGTTCGCTGGTCTCACCTCCTGGTTGACCTCTGCTGGCCCTATGCCGCGTTCCGGGTAGCCCATGGCGTCCGCAGAGCGCTTGCTGCCCACAGCGCTGAGCTTGTGTCGTTCGAAGCGAGCAAGCGCGAACTTGCCACCAGCGAGGCATTTGCCGAGGGACGTTCGGTGATCCTCGAACTCGTGAAGGACAGCCGCAGCAGTGCTTGGCAAGCACTGCTGTCGCGACGCTTGGGTCTCGACGAAAGGGTTGCATTGGAAGCCGAGAAGCGTTTGTTGGAGATCGACGAGCGATTGAAAAAGATGGCATGAGATAAACACGAGTAAGAGAGTGCAAGGTGCGACCTAGGATGGCGGGTCGCTCGTGTGCGCGCTGCGATCACAATTCAAGGCGCCTTGATGCCAGGTCCGCTATAGTGAGACGGACTTGGCCGCCTTTCCTACCCGGCCTTGAGGAGATATTGCCGTGTTATGTGGAAACTGCGGTGCTGACAACACATCGGCTGACGCCGTATGCAAAGTATGTGGTGCTCCATTTGCGGGAGCGGAGCAGGCTGAGCGGTCACTGATGGAGCAGGCGCAATCGCCGAGTTCTGCCCCGACTCTTCCCCCGCCTCCCCCTGGTCAGCCAGCGTTCACGACGCCGATGTCGACTCCCAGTGGCTCCAAGGGCCGAGGCGTAATCATTGGGGTTGCAATCGCAGCGGTTGTCCTGATTGGCGCTGTCTCGGCCGCGGCAGTTCTCCTTCTTGGTGGCAGTAGCTCACCGGATGGAGTCGTCAATGGATTTGTCAGTTCCATGATGAAGGGAAACCTCCCCAGCATATGCAAGTATGCGTTGCCGAGCGAGCAACGTGCGTGTAAGGCAACCGTATCTCAGACAGGTACAGCCATGGGGGCTATCCATGTCACGGGACACATTGGGGTTGCACACACGCAGGTACAAGGCAATCAGGCGTTGGTTTCGGTGGTGGGACGCATATGTACCAGCATGTCAGGTCCTATGTCCCCTGGCCGGCACTGCAGTGGGAACAGTAATCCGTCAGCTGGTATGCCGAAGAGTGCCTCAGGCTTTCAAGCTGCGTTCACTGCAGCTGTCAATTCCGCGAGCGGTGGGAGCGGCAACGGAAACTTCGTAATACCTTGCGTGAAACATGGTGGTCACTGGTACATCGACTTCGGCTCCTCCTTTTCTGGGTCAAGCGGCGCATCAGGTTAGACCCAAGACAAGCGAAGGTAGCTGAGCAAGAGGCCTGGGCTGTTCGGCAAGCCTACTGGGCCGTGGAGTTTTCGAGGTTTCGGTGAACGAACTTCGGACGAGACCTGCTTGCGTTAGGGCGCGTGGCCCAATAGGTCGCGCTGTTGGGGCCCACGAAATCCCCCATGCGAACACCCGTACGCTATACTTGTGATGTGATCGCGTCGGACCGGAAGGCAGTAAAGGTGGGATCTGCCCT
>JAJZXF010000115.1 GCA_021802485.1 Actinomycetes bacterium
TCCTATCTGTGCACAGGATCCCACGGTCGCCCACGTATCCACCATGGTCTGAGATCCAACCCGGGCACCGATGTTGACGTAGCTCGGCATCAGGATCACCCCCCGATCAAGGAATGAGCCCCACCGCGCTGACGCACCGGGGACGACACGAACGCCAGCGCGCTCGAATCCCTTCTTCAGTGGCAACTTGTCTGCGTACTCGAACGGGCCAACCTCTTCGCTACGAACTCCACATAGCTTGAATTCAAGCAAGACTGCTTTCTTCAGCCACTCATGGACCACCACCTGCCCGGTAGCCGCATCCACCTCAGCGACCCTCGCAGCCCCAGAATCAAGAAGGCCTACTGCTTCGTCAGCCAAGGCTTTCGCGTCCACATCTTCAGGACCGAGTTCGCCAGCCCGCTCGAACAACTCGTTGATCTGATCCTCTAGGTCTGCCACGCTCCGAAGCTACCAGGTCACCGCGCGGCCCTGCCCGCGACGAGGTCCAAGCGCTCCATCGGCTGGACCATTGCAATTCGAACGTATCCAGCACCGGGTGGACCGTAAAGATCACCTGGCGCCACCAGCACTCCGAGCTGTCGTGCGAGACTGCGGGCAAGCGCCCATCCGCCCCCTCTGGCAAGGGGTTTCTCGTCTCCCTCGACACCAACGCTATCCCCTGGAAGCTCTCTTGTGTCCTCAGCCTTCACCCACAAGTAGAAGCCCCCCTCTGGCAGGGTTGCAGGGACTCCAATGCTCACTAGGATTTGAATGAATCGCTCCAAGCGCTTCCGGTACTCCCGCCGTTGGGCGCGAACGTGCTCGTCATCGTCGAGCGCGGCGGCCGCAGCCTCCTGAACGGGTCCGGGAACCATCAGCCCCGCATGCCTGCGCACCTCTCTGAGGAGGTGGACAAGGGAGGGGTCGCCCGCGTAGAACCCCGCCCGAAGCCCGGCGAGATTCGATCGCTTCGACAGCGAGTGCACAGCGACGACTCCCTCGCTACCGTGCTCGAGAATGCTCCGGGGCCTCCCAAGCCAGGTGAGCTCCGTATAGCACTCGTCACTGAACACCGGAACCCGAGCAAGGCGCCCCCAGTTGGCAGCCGTCTCCAGCTCGGACAGCTTTCCAGTCGGGTTCGACGGGCTGTTGACCCAGAGCGCGAGTGCACGCGACGCGTCATCAGGCGAGATCGCACTGAGATCCATCGCGCCAGCTTCTCCGATAGGCACGGGAACCGCCCTCAAGCCTGCAAGGAGGGCCCCCATCTCATAAGTCGGGTAAGAGACGGCTGGGTATAGTACGGTGTCCCGGCCTGGAAAGTGAAGCCTCAACACCCCAGGTGCACTCGCCACTAGCTCCTTGGTCCCGACGCACGCTGCTACGTCCGTGGGGGGTATATCGACGCCAAAACGTCTTCGCATCCAGCCTGAGGCGGCCTCACGGAACCTAGGACTTCCGGCCGACGCGGGATACCCGTTCGCATCAGCGCTACTGCGGAGTGCTTCGAGCACTACTCGCGGCGCTTGATCGCACGGCGAACCGATAGAGAGGTCAACGACGCCCCCCGCGTGGCGTTCTGCAAGCGCTTTCAGCGACGAAAGCGCCTCGTACGGATAGGATGGGATCTCGAACTTCCCGATCGCAGCTGTGATCTGGCCTCTCACGTCTCAACCTCTCGCGTTCTGGCCAGTTGCGCGCATGACTTCTCCCTGGCGCGACTCGACGCTCGCACGAGGACATGCAAACTCCGCAAACCGCGCCCTAGCGGGTGGATCTAGAATGACCTTGATAAGGACTGATCCGTCGGCCGGTCGCTCGTCCACCACCTCCCCCTCCCTATGACAAGCAGCCATAATGTCACCACGAGCAAACGGCACCGCGAGCTCCACCAGAGTGCCTGTCATTGCAAGGCGGCCCGCGACCGCGTCGAGCATATCTTCGACCCCCGCGCCGCCAAAGGCTGAGAGGGCCAATGACCCCGGATACTCCCCGAGCTTCCTAGTCAAACTCCCGTCAGCGCCGGGACCAAGCTGGTCCACCTTGTTGAACACTAGGAGCTCTGGCACGCTGGATGCCCCGATCTTCGCAAGCGTCTCCCTGACCACCTCGATGCGTAACTCGACAGCTGGAACAGAGATGTCCACCATATGAACCAGCAGGTCGGAATCACCAACCACCTCGAGCGTGGAACGAAATGCTTCGACGAGTTGATGAGGAAGCTTGCGCACAAAACCGACCGTATCGGAACAGGTCACCCACTCACCGCTTGGAAGCCGCAGCTTACGTGTTCGCGGATCCAAGGTAGAAAACAACCTGTCCTCAACCAGCACCCCCGCTCCCGTCAGCTGGTTCAGCAAGGTAGATTTCCCCGCGTTCGTATAGCCAACGAGCGAGATCCCCCGAGTTCTCGAGCGCTGGCGTGCCTTTCGCTGGGCAGCGCGCACCCGCGAGACGTCTGCGAGGCTAGCCTCCAAGCTGTGCATACGCCGTAGGAGGCGCCTGCGGTCAACCTCCAGCTGCATCTCGCCAGGGCCTCTAGTCCCGATACCGCCAGCCTGCTGGCTCATGCCAAGTCCCCGACCACGCAGCCTCGGCAGCCTGTAGCCGAGCATTGCCAGCTCCACCTGGACCTTGCCCTCCTGGGTCCGGGCGTTCTGGGCAAAGATATCCAGGATCACCGCTGTCCTGTCTATTGCAGTCCTTCCCAGGATTGCCTCAAGGTTCCTCTGCTGAGCAGGTGAGAGTTCGTCATCGAAAACAACCGTGTCAGCATCGACCGCATCTGCCAGCTGAGCAAGCTCGCTTGCCTTGCCACGCCCCACGTATGTAGCGGGGTCTGGACGCACACGCCGCTGCACCACCCTCGCAACTTCATCGGCACCCGCGGTGTTGACCAGGCTTGCCAGCTCATCGAGGCTTGCCTCGACCTCGTCAACGCCGCGCCTGTCGAACACGACTCCAACGAGAACGATTCGCTCTCGAAAACTTCGCTCGATCAGGCTCACGCCGTGATACCCGATCGTGAGCAAGCCACAGTTTCCACGCTATGTCGCAGCAGACATCTCGACTTGCTCTTCTCCTACCTCATCGACAGATGCAAGGAGCAGCGAATCAAGATCTACTTCCACCACACCCACGCGCTGCACGGGACCGCTCAGGACTGCCCGAGGCGCGAGCGGGTCGCCGGATAGCTCGACCCTCAGCACCCCCCCCGGACTTGAAACCTTGACCGAGTCGCCTGACACGCCAAGTGCTCTTGCTGCTGCAGCAGCTGCGCACGCACCGGTCCCGCACGCCAGGGTCTCCCCCACCCCGCGTTCCCAGACGACCATCGCGATCTCGCTAGTCCGTGGTCCGACGGACACCACCTCGACGTTTGTCCCTCCGGCGACGGAGCGGTCGAGACGCGAGCCGACCGCGGCTATATCGACTGCCAACGCATCCTCGCAGAACAACACGACATGCGGGTTTCCAATCCGCACCCTACAAGCTGCAGTAATCCCAGCCCCGCAACCAGCCAGCAGATTCTGAGGCACGTCCCCGCCACTCCGAGGCGCAAGCGTGTCATCAGAAGTGGGAGCCCCGAGCAGCATCCACTCATCAGAGGAGAGGATCTCAACGCTGCTAGCCCCCATCTCCACGCTCGCCTCTCCCAAACCCTTCAGCGCTGCAGGCCTGTAGGTGACCTTGAGCGACCCTGCCCCGGTGAGCACGACCATGCTCTCCGCCTGAGCGTCCACGAGACCTTCGTGCAGCGCTGCCTGAGCAACGCACCTCAGACCATTGCCACTCGTCTCTGCAGCCTCGCCCCCAGCGTTGCGGAGTTCCATCACAACATCGACACCATCGCGACCACGGGTGATCCGGATCACGCCATCAGCGCCAATGCCACGATGGCGATCACAGAGAATCCGTACGTCCGCAGCCGATAACCGAAATGAGTCGTCACCGTCGATCAGGATCAAGAAGTCATTCCCGAGACCATGATGCTTCGCGAGCACCATCTTCGATCGATCCAACGAGATCATGCCCAGTAGCCCAGCACCGCCCTTCGTTTTCATTCCAATCTGGGAAGGCGGCCACCCGGTAGGGGGGACACCGGGGGGCTCGCACTTCCCAATCAACACTCTAGCCGGTCCACCGCTCGGTCACGCACAATGTCGTCACAACCTTGCCACGTCGTCACAACCTTGCCACTAAGCCCGCCACTTCTGGCGACTCGCGATCCAACGCGTTCAGCATCGAGTCCAGATCGCCTTCAGCGCCACCGCCACGCAGCACGCGCACAACTGCGCCATCCTGACTCGCAAGCAGCACCGTTGGCAGCGTGGAGACGTTGTATAACCTCGCCAGCGAGATGTGGCTACCCACGTCCAGAGTCACGAGGTGCCCTTGCGAATCCTTCGAGCGAATTGCGTCCACCAAAGGGGCGCATCTGCCACAATACGGCGAAGTGAAGACCACCCACGTACGTGCTGCACCTGACGATATCTCCAAAGGAAGCCGTGGTAGACGCGCACCTTCGGCGCCACGCTCGGCCCCGCCGGCGACATCCTGGCGAGCAGACATGGACCCACCTCGCAAGCGCACAAGTGCTACATATGCCTTGCAGCCAATGCAAACGCCGCTCGCAGCCGCGAGCCCCGCCAGTGCAGCAACGACCAGAGCAAGTCCCCATCCAATCGCGGATTCGCCGCTATATAGTGCTGTAGTCGCGGCAAGCAGGAACACTGTCCCGAGCACTGACGCGAAACGAGGTGGCCTCGGGTCTTCAAGGTACCCAGGTGGCCCCAACCTGGGCCGCACAAGGTCAGAGTACAGGCGAATAAACGGCGCGTAGCGCGGCCCAAACACGACGCCAAGTGCAAGAATCACAGCGACAGCGGGCACCGTTGCATACACACCAGCCCCAAATCCCACGAGTACGATCGCACACACCACTGCCTGGTTGAAACGAGGGCCACGCGGATCCACAAGCTTTCCGCCCCGCTCACCTTGCGCATCTTTGTTCGTGCCAGCAATCCGCTCGCCAAGAAACACACGGCCAGGGTTGCTAGATCTACTCCTATCGAATGCCATGGCAACAGTATACCCCACTTTTCCGATCGCTTTAGTCATCTATTGACGTGCACCGCACTACTCCGTCCAGGAAGCAGGTATTGTTGGCGCCTTTCCGCTGCTCATCCCACAACTCCCTCGCCAGCGACTCCTGTCCAGAATCCGAGAGGGGCCCAAACGAGTTGGAGGTGCTGCTGACCCCAGCTATGCGGAGGGCAGTCCCCACAGGTAGCACAACACTGAATCCCCAAAGCTCAGCGATATCACGCCCGCGTCGCTATAGCAACCACGGCACTATGCAGCCGGATTCCGGCTGCTGATCCGAGAAAGCGCGGGCCCAATGGCAGGACCCCGCCGCCCGCGGACGCGACCCAATAGCCATGCCCCGCCAACTGAGCGGCCAGGCCAACCACAGGGGTTGCCAAGGCGACGTCACCAAACTGGGTCGCAAAGCCCGGCACCGAACCGTAGAACGGCGCCGAAAAGCTGAAGATCCCGCCATCGGACGCGACCATCCAATACCCGCCGGTCGCAGGATCTGCAGCCATGGCCACGATCGGCTTGTTCAAGGGCCTACCGCCCATCGAACCAAAGAACTTCGCATCACCAAAGCTGAAGATGCCGCCGTCTGAGGCAACCATCCAGTAACCCCTCCCTCCAGGGCCAGCGGCAACGCCAACGATTGGCTTGTTCAGCGGCCTGCCGCCCATCGATCCGTAGAACGGCGCATGGAAGCTGAAGACCCCACCATCGGATGCGACTAACCAGTACCCGCCGGTCGCAGGATCTGCAGCCATGGCCACGATCTGCTTGTTCAATGGCTTGCCGCCCATCGATCCGTAGAACGGCGCATGGAAGCTGAAGACCCCACCATCGGATGCGACCATCCAGTAGCCATCTGGAGGCGCTGGTGCTGGCGGAGGGGGACAGTTCCCGTAGCCATAACCGATCGTCGGTGAGTACCCGTACCCACACCCAGCGGCACCTACCGAGCGCGCATCCTGGAACGTCCCGATTGAAGACACCAGAACCGCGGATAGCAGCGATGCTGCTAGCGCAAGCTGGACAGGTCTGTCGCGCAGGAACCGCACTAATGCCACTCCCAATGGCGCACGCATTCCCATTTGCGCAACTGTAGACCATTCGCCCGCCTGTGCAACAGCATCCGGCCGGACGCGATGTTGGGCTCAGGCTTACGCCCGAGCCCAACATCTAAGACGCCTAGAGACTTAGCGGCTCACGCGGGCTTCGATGCCTGAACCATCGTTGCCATACCGACCATCGGCTCGTTGAGAGCACGACCGCCCATGGAGCCGTAGAAGGGAGCGTTGAAGCTAAACATGCCGCCGTCGGCCGCAACCAGCCAGTACCCGCCAGTCACGGGATCCAACGCCATACCGACGATCGGCTTGTTCAGCGGCCTGCCGCCCATAGAGCCGAAATACTGAGCGTTCCCAAAGCTGAAGATGCCGCCATCGGAGGCCACGAACCGGTAGCCCTGGCCGTCAGGAGTCGCAGTCATACCGACGATCGGCTTGTTCAGCGGCCTGCCGCCCATGGAGCCGAAGAACGGGGCGTGGAAACTGAAGATGCCGCCATCGGCCGCAACCAGCCAGTACCCGCCGGTTGCAGGGTCTGCGGCCATTCCGACGATCGGCTGGTTCAGTGGCCGGCCACCCATGGAGCCGTAGAACGGGGCGTGGAAGCTAAAGATACCGCCGTCCGATGCCACTTCCCAATAGCCGCCTGTCATGGGATCTTCAGCCATGCCAACTATCGGCTTGTTCAGCTTCCTGCCGCCCATCGAGCCGTAGAATGGTGCGTGGAAGCTAAAGATACCGCCGTCGGATGCCACGAACCGGTAGCCCGTGCCGCCTGGAGTGGATGTCATGCCAACGATTGGCTTGTTCAGCGGCCTGCCGCCCATGGAGCCGAGGAACGGCGCGTGGAAGCTAAAGACACCGCCGTCGGCAGCGACCTGCCAGTACCCGGTTGTAATCGTCGGTGGTGGCGGGCAGGTTCCGTAGCCGTAGCCGTAGCCGTAGCCGTAGCCGTAGCCGTAGCCGCAGCCGCCGCCCGAGGAAGTAAATGACGTTGTGACCAGTGCGCTTGAGATTAGGCCAGCCAGTAAAAGAACTGACAAAGCCGATGGTACCGGGTTGTTCCGCAGTGTCCTTACAATTCGCTTAGGGCTCACTTGACTCCTGTCCTCCATCGTTCGCCGCTCCCGCAGTTTGCGCGATGATTGTTATCGGCGAGTATTACCTGTATTCATTCTGGCTTGTCTGAACCATTTGGCCTTGCAGTCACACACTGCGGGTGCCTCATGTGCAACTATCGGCATGCCTCCGTGATCACTTGACTACATTACTCAGCACTGCCTGTTCACTTCGGCTTTTCTAACGCCTCCTAGGCTCTTGTCGACTACTCCCTTCATTGGCTGGACTACCCCAAACCAACCCGAAGGCGAACTGATGCAACGTTGGTTCACATGTGACCGTAACACGGTTCGAGTACTCACTCAAGTATTTCGCTAGAGAATCTTCCTCGAGCACCTACCGCGAGTTCCGCTAGGAGACTCCTGAAGTAGAGGTGCCTCCAGCGGCCCGGAGGGCCGCTGGATAGCGTGGAGAACGCCCGACAGGGGTTATGGGAAGCTGTCGGGGAACCGATACTGTCGTTTCGC
>JAJZXF010000021.1 GCA_021802485.1 Actinomycetes bacterium
TGAGGGTCGTCTGCGGCCTTGACAGTTTCCTCGTCGGCGACGATGTGGGCGTCCATACGATGGATTCCATCCTCGCGCTCTGTGTCGTTGTCGTGATCAAATGACCTGTCGCTCAACACCTGGGTTGTCTTGGCGACATCCGCGTCGGTGTAAACGAGGTTGTGGGTGTCAGAGTCCTGTGTGAAGAACGTGAGCACGCTCCTCTTGCGGAAGGGGTCGCGGCCGCAATGCATGACCGCGTGGAAGTCCAGGTCGAAGACCGCCTGGTCCGCGGTAGCGAGCCCGGCGTTGATCATCTGCTCCTCCAAGGCAGCGAGAAAACCGCGCTGGTTGTTGTGGCTGGTGCGATAGGAGTAGTCGGTCAGCGCCGTCTTCTTGGGCATGGTCGCGAGCCTAGCGAACAGAGCTGCTGCGGGATCGACCAGCAAGATGTCATCGACGTGGGAAACCCGGCGGGCGCCGGTCAGGTTCAGCGCGAGCAGTGACAGCAACCACCTGGTCGCGGGGATGAGCCGGGTGCTCGGGTACCCTGCCCGGCGGACCGGGTCGCACAAATCCAGGCCAACCAGATCGGGGAGGGTCAACAGCACGCCGGCCATCTTGGTGTGCACACGCCTCGGCCATGTTGCGAAGTCGATGACCGACGCCCGGGGTAGTTGGGTGTAGCGGCCGAAGGTGCCCGGTGAGACAGAAGCCTCCGGCGCAGGGTGGCGCAGCAGTCGACCGAACCCTTCGTCGGTGAGGATCTCAGCAACGCTCGTGCGGTTGAGTGGTGTTCCTTCGTTCCCGAGCTGGGTCGAGATCTCATAGGTCGACAGGCCCTGCCGACGTAGCTCGATCACTCGGCCACGAACCCGGTCCTTGGCCGGGGCGACACCTGGGGGTGGACCGGGTTTCCCCGGTGGCGCGAACAGCGCCAGCTTGCCAGCGCGAAAGTCGCGGACCTGGTTCACCACCGACCAGCGGCTGTAGCCGAACCAGGCGCCTGCAGCCGCATCGCTCAGCCCGTCGACGAAAACCGCCCGCAGCGTCTCGTACCGGCGGCGGTTCACCTCCTCGGGCGACGTAAACCACTCCCCGGCCTCATATTGTCTTGATCACGCTGCCATATGTCATGCATACCAGATCGACTGTCGCCAATGGTGGACCCTCTAGCGTCCCCCACTCGATCGGATGATTTGCCAGTTCCCCCGCTCAGAGCAGGTACGCCTGCCACCGAAGCCGATCCGGCCAGGACGACAGGCAAGTCACAGCCACATCATTCACCAGCTAGAACCCAGCAACTCTCCGAGGTAAGTCCGATCCGCTCAGGAGGCATAACCACAGGTCACTGGGCTCTTCGACGCAGACGCTTTACCTACTCGAGCACAATGTTTTCACCGAACCAGTTGTGCGGAAATCGGCGCTAGGGACGGGCCGAATCAATCTGGTTCACCAGATCCTGGACTCGTGCGACTGCATCGGAAATCGAGTAGTCAAGCTGCTCGGTCTCCACAAGCCGTGCCCAGATATCATACCAACCTGGCCACGCGAGGACCGTCGGCGGCCACGGATGTTTGCCACGGAGCCCAAAGATCTCGACGCAGGCATCCCGGAGGTCAGGCATTTGGTCCTCATCGAGTGCCAGCTCCTCGATAAGGAGGATGTCGGCGAGGTCGCGCGCCCGCTGATTTGGATGCTCCTCGCCCATGTCCTCCGTACACGCGTGGAGCTTCTGGGCCACCTGGTAGCGGATGGGGAGGAACGGGATCGACTCTGCCTCGGTGAGCTGGACAGGCGCAAGAGACACGGCCGCCGGGAGCACCTCGACCTGGTCGAGTGAGCGACCCTCCTCGGGAGACAGCTCCATAGGAACCGTCACGAAGTCCTTGTCCCTGTATAGGAGCTTGACCCGGAAGCGAACCGGGGGCGTGGCGAGCCCGGTACCCAGGATTGGCTCACCCTCGGTCGTTCTGCCGGTGAACCCGCTCCATCCCCTGCGCACCCCTTCGTCGATGAGGCCGATCGCCTCGCTCACCTCGCCCCGGTAAGCACCGTCGAGGTCATTCGACGCCCGGGCCCGAAACCCGAACCTGAGCTCGAGGGCGGCCCCTCCCTTGAAGGCGATCCGCTCCCGGCCTTCCTCGTCCTTGAGGCCTTCGAGCATCTGGATGATCGCCATCACGCCGACCAGGCGACGAAGGCGGCCGGACGTGACTCGCGCCTCGGCATCTCTGGCCCAGACATCGAGGAGTCGGCTCAAGTGTCCGCGGTCGCCCGGTAGCCGCTGCGGTGGCGTGCTCACGCACGGACCCTCGTCCTCGTGCCGCCGTGCACACGTGCATTGCGATCAGCCAGCTGCACCCGCAACCTTGCGGCGCCAAGCTCGCCGACGAGTTCCCGTCGCCGAGCGTTCGCGATCGCCTGTTCAGCCATGTTGCCCTCAAGCCCTTTGGCAATGGCCTCCTCGATAGCGGCCTGCGGCGCGAGCACGGGAATGCCGTCGACATGGTCGATTTGGTCCGGCTCGAGGCGCCGTTGACGGAGCCGGAACCGGCGATCATGGGCCCGGCGCACTCGCTGGCCGGCGGGGAGGATGACCTCGATCTCCCGGGGGTTCACGTCCGCGAGGCGCCACAGCGCAAGCGCAGCGTCGCCAGCGACAACGCCCTGCCCGCGAGCCGTAAGAACGGCCTCGTGGTATTCATCGAGCGGTCCCACAGGCAGTGCCGTTAGGCGGTAGAGGCCTTGGGCTCGCCGTTCGAGGCGGCCCGCCATGGCCAGCCGGCGGAGGTAGTCGGGGCGGATGCCAGCCTTCTCAGCCTCCTCGGTCCGGACGAAGCCGTGCTGATCGGCAGCCAGTTTAACAAGGCGGTCGTAGGGAGTGGTCGGCATACCTGGAGTGTAGCAGGTTTAGCACGGTATGGACGCTCCAACTTGGAAGCTAACGTCAGTACCGTGGCGTTTTGGGCATACTATTGCCATCCTCCAGATGCCGACCCGATAGGGGTGGCCTTGAGGCGGCCGCCATGGTGTGAGATCCGTGGGCTCTCACGTACCACTACCCCACATGTGGGAGGACAACGGACTCCATAAGGTGAAATCGCGAAGACGTGTTCGCCATCTGCTGAGTGAATACATGACCGCCATGGAAGACGATCAGGAGGGGGAGGACCAGTTCGCGCCTGTCGGCTACCTGGCCGATGCCCCGCTTTACGATCCCGATCGGGATCGCCTCCGACGGGAACCCTTCGCCCATCGGGTCGCTGACACGACTAGCGCCCGAACCGACCCAACGAGTCTCGTGATTGGTATCTACGGCCGTTGGGGTGAGGGCAAGACGACCGTGCTCAACTTCATCGAGCAGCGACTCGCCGGGTCGGGCACCGTTGTCTGCGTCCGCTTCAACCCCTGGCTCTACCAGGGCGAGTCCCAGCCCCTTCTCTCCTTTTTCGAGACTCTTGCAACGGCGATCGGGCGGAGTCTGAAGACGAAGAAGGAGGAGATGGGCAAGTGGCTCCGGACGCTCGGCTCCGCACTCGGAACGGTTTCCCTCGGGGTGGGCTTTGTCAACGTGAGTCCCGGATCCGCGGTCGAGAACCTTGGGAACAGCCTTTCGTCCGTTGACATCTATGAGAAGCGTCAGCAACTCGAAGCCCTACTCGCCGAGTCGGGCAGACGGATCGTCATCATGATCGACGACATCGACCGGCTGGACGACACCGAGATCGCCACGATCTTCAAGCTCGTCAAACTCGCAGCGGACTTCACTCACACCGCCTACGTCCTCACCTTCGACCAGGAGGTCGTGTCGAGAGCGCTCGCCAAGCGCTACGCCAGCTCCGATGAGTCTGGGAGCAGCTTCATCAAGAAGATCGTCCAGGTCCCGATCGAACGTCCGCACGCCGACAGGGACGTTCTCCAGACGATGACCTTGGAGGCGATGGAGGGCGCCCTCAAGGGCGTCGGTGTGGAACTCGACGATGCGGACGCCAATCGATTTTCGACCGTCTTTGCCGGGCACCTCGGTTGTCCCCGGATCGACACCCCTCGGATGGTGAAGCGGATCGCCAACGCCATCGAGTTCGTGGTGCCGCTCGTGGCCGGAGAAGTCAACATCACCGACCTTCTCCTCATGCAGACGTTCGGCGTGCTCTTCCCCAAGGTCGTGCGCAAAATTCCAAACGGCAAGGACGCCCTGCTGGGAAGGCGTTTGATTATGGGTTCCAGAACGTCGAAGACCTTGTGCGTCAACAACTAGAGCCGCTCTTCGAGGGGCTCTCCAAAGAGGAGAGGGACGACGTGACGGGAGCGCTCCGCGAGCTATTCCCCCGGATCGAGCGGCTCTAGTCGAACTATCACTACGGCCACGAGTCGATCCCCGGTTGGCACAAGGCACAGCGCATCTGCGCTCCGAACTACTTCGATCGCTATTTCTCTTACGGCATCCCAGTCGGCGATCTCGCCGACGCTGACCTGAAGGGCTTCCTCTCAGGCGTTGTCAGCATGAGCGAGGAGGAGTCCGCTGTCGCCCTCGCCCACCTCTACGAGACCTCCAGCGCGAAGCGTTTCGTGGAGAAGCTCAGGCCAGTGGAATCCTCGCTGGACGGTCCGACCCTGCGGGCCGTGGCCCTTGCGATCTCTGACACGAGCGACAAGCTCCCGGACCATCTTGCAGGACCAATGTCCGGCGTCGTCAGCGCCTTCGACCAAGCAGCCATGCACATCGCAGTGGCTCTCGCCCGTCTCGATCCGAGCGAACGGGCTCCGCTCGTGCGGGCGATCATTCAGACGACTCCGTCCCTTCCCTTCGCATCCGAGGTGCTCCGCAGGTCACGCATCACCTCGGGCGACGACGTCGCCGAAGTGGCACGAGCTCTCACGCCGTCCGAGATCACGGAACTGAAGTCAGTCCTTGCCGATCGGATCGCCCAGGAATCTGCAGCCGAGCCTCTGTTCACCTCCATGCCTCGATACGCACCGAACCTTTACTACGACTGGCTTCGTGGCGCAGGCCGGGAGGCTATCGAGTGTCACCTCAACGAGGCTTGCCACTCCAACGTCGAGACGGCCCTGGCCTTCGTCTGAGCGTTCATGCCGACGGGGTGGAGCATGGTGACCGGGCTTCGCGTCGGCAGCCAGGTCGAGCGGAATACATACGACTCGATCGCCGGTCTTCTTGACCCGCAAGCCCTCGTCGACATCTTCGCCGAGGCGTACTGGAGCACGTTGTCGGCTGATCTCCCGGACGACACGCCCTCGCTTACTGCGGAGGAGCGGATCGCCCTCCGGTGGGCGATGATCCATCGCTTCGTCACGACCCAGGCCACCGACCCTCTCGATCCCAACCAGGAGTCGGCCGAATAAGCGCCGTCCGTCGGCACTTTCGAGCTTGCATGCAACGCGCAGTCCACGGTCATGCGGCACCGTCCGGCGAGACGCTGGGGCGAAGTCACAAAAAGTGAAGTCGAATGTCGGCGGTCCCATGCAACCCAGATTCAACCTCACGGCGCCATGGCTGGCCACCAGCGGCGACGTACGGCCACGGGCTCTCAACTCCAAGGCTGCGGCTGATCTGCATATTCGTACGAAGCCGCCGCCCCGGCCCCTGGGAGGAGATAAGCGAGCCGCTTGTTACCAGTGAGTCCGATTCGGCCGCTCTCGCACCTCTCCTGGTGTTGGAACCGCTCTTATCGTAGTCGATTCGTCTCAGGTCCACGGGCCGATGGGCTATAGGGCGAAGGTGCTGGTAGACGCCGCCTTCTACCGGGTGCTCATCGCGTCGGACGACAAGACCTTGGCGGGTACGAAGTACTTGTGGCTGTACCCCAAGGAGAACCTCCCCGAGCGTCACAAGGACCGCTTCGCCACCCTCCGAGGCGGTGATCTGAAGACTGCTCGGGCGCTGGCGATCAAGGAGAGCCGGCGCGACTTCTGGTCCTACAAGCGCTGGGGCTGGGCGGAGAAGCACTGGAAGCGCTGGTACTTCTGGGCCACCCAGCCAGTGATCGACGCGGCCCACACCTTGAAGCGTCGCGAGGCTGGGCTGATGTCCTACTTCGCACATCGCGTGAGCAACGCTGGTGCGGAGCTTAAACAGTCGTATCTAGGCGATCCGGGTGTCAGCACGCGGGTACCGCAACCGGGAGCACTTCAAGCCTGCAATCTGGTTCCACCTCGGCGGTCTCCAACTTTGCCCCGTTACCCCATGACCAGGGCTACCCACTGAGAACCTAGATGCGCCCAAAGGCGATGTGCCGGATCGTCCGAGAGGTATCCTGTGGATACCATGCCTTCCGACACCTTCGGCCCGTCAGCATTGCTTACGCCAGCGAACGGCGTTACCCTCGCAAGGCTTCTCGCCGCGGCGCCTTTTGCCGCTGCTGTGGCGGTTGCTGGGCCCTCATGGCTCGCTCTCGCCTTGTGGGTGCTTCTTGCTTCAAGCGATGGTCTCGACGGATGGGTGGCTCGTAAGCAGGGTGTCACTCACTCCGGAGCCTTTCTCGACCCCCTTGCCGACAAGTTGCTCGTTCTCGGGGTAATGAGCGCCCTAGTTGCTCTTCGTGAGCTTTGGTGGCTGCCGGTGGCCCTGATCGGCGCGCGCGAGGTGGCAATGAGTGTCTACAGGTCCTTGGTTGCGACGCGCGGGGTTTCTGTTCCCGCGCGGAACCTAGCGAAGCTCAAGACACTGGTCCAGTATCTGACGGTCAGCTTGGGTCTCGTGCCTGCTGTGGCTGCTCGCTATGACTTTGCGGTCTCTGCTGCGGCATGGACTGCTGCAGCTTTAACGGTCGCCTCCGGCCTGCAGTACTTGAACGACGCGACGCGACGTGCACATGTCGGCACAGGGAGCCACGAGATGAGGACCCACGATGAGACGAGGACCTCAAGTGAAGGTTGAGATCCTGACCGTTGGAACTGAATTGTTGCTTGGTCACATCGTAGACACGAACGCGGCTTGGCTTGCAGGGGAGCTTGCCGGATCTGGAGTCGATTGTTATCACATCACAACGGTCGGCGACCATGTGGATCGGATAGTAGAGGCGCTCTCCGCGGCACTTTCACGTGCTGAGGCGGTGATCGTCTGCGGCGGTCTCGGACCGACCCATGACGACGTGACCCGTGATGCCCTGGCTGCAGTCATGAAGGTCGCGCTTGTGCGAGACGATGCTCTGGTGGAAAAGATTCGGGGCATGTTCGTGGCCAAAGGACGGACCATGGCCGCTAGCAATGCTCGCCAGGCGGACGTACCCAGTGGTGCCATGGTGATCCCCCAACGTATCGGGACTGCGCCGGGTCTTATCTGCCCCGTAGAGTCTCCCACCGGATCGAAGGTGATCTATGCGCTTCCCGGGGTACCCTCAGAGATGAAGGAGATGGCGCTGCGCGCCGTGTTTCCTGAGTTGATCCGTCGTCGTGGGTCGGGCAGTGTCATCATGAGCCGCGTGATTCGAACCTGGGGCCTTCCCGAGTCTGTCCTAGCGGAGATCCTCGCGCCCCGAATCCGCGAGCTTGACGCGAACGCTGCCGATAGCGGTAACGGGATGAGCCCAACGCTCGCCTTTCAGGCAAGCGGGATAGATGGCGTGAAGGTTCGTGTGACGGTCAAGGCAGCAGACGCCCTGTCGGCGACGATCTTGCTCGATTCAGAGGAAGAGATCGTGCGGGGCCTGCTCGGCGACGCTGTTTTCGGGGTCGACTCGGTTACCATGGAGATTGCCGTGGGTGCCATGTTGGCAGAAGGTGGTCTCACTCTGGGACTCGCAGAGTCGGTTACTGGAGGGCTCATCGCCTCCAGGATCGTTGCAACGCCCGGCGCGAGCACCTGGTTCCGAGGCTCCGTTGTCGCTTACGGTTCAGGCGTGAAGCAGGATGTGCTCGGGATCAGCGACGGGCCGGTGGTGAAACGTGAAGCTGCTCGGGAGATGGCAGAAGCAGCTCGCAGGCTCTTTGGCGCAGCGATCGGGCTTGCAACGACCGGGGTCGCGGGTCCGGACCGTCAGGAGAATGTGGAAGTCGGAACGGTGCATGTCGGCCTGTCGGGGCCGGGCGAGCATACTGCGGTCCTCTCGGTGCAGCTTCCGGGAGATCGAGAGCAGGTCAGGCAGTTGGCTTCGATCTCAGCGCTGGACCTTCTCCGCCGCGAGCTCATCTCCAATTCCAGGCACGTGTAACGAAAGCTCTTGCGCAGGACCAGACGGAACTCACCAGTGGCAGTATCGGGTGGTCTGGCGGGCTGGATCCTGTTTTCTCACGAAGTTTCTCAGAGAGGCGCGCCGATCCGCAGTATGCGAGTGGTATGCTCTGGCGCGTGAGCCCGGAGGAGATGCCCAGCTTGGACAGTTCATCTGACAGCGACCCGAACGAGCAGGGCAAGCCCGATCGGTCGCCCGATCGGTTGGGAGAGCCCAGCGGCTCTGGCATGCAGCCGGGAGGACCTGAGCGGCCACGATCCACCAGGAGGTCCACGATGTGGATCCTTGTCGTGGTGACGGTCGTAGTTCTCGCGGGTCTCGGAACGGGGCTTGGCTTTGCGCTTACCGGTAGCTCTGCCGGGGCCAAGGGCACACGGGTGAAGCAGCGCGCTCGCCTCGTTGCACGATATCCATCGGTGATGGGCCCCGAGGGTGTCCCCGTGCCCACAGCGCCGGTTCTTGCATCCACTGCGTCTATGGCTCACGGCCAGCCGGTCGATGGCATCCTATGCGAAGTCAACCCGAAGTTGATCTTGCACGTTCATACCCACCTCGCGGTGTTCGTGAACGGGTCGCCACGCCAGATACCCTATGGAATTGGGATAGTCCCACCTCGCCAGCTGCAGTTCACGCTGAACGGAGTCTTCGCTGTGAACGGGAAGTGCCTGTACTGGCTGCATACCCACGCTGCCGACGGCATTATCCATATCGAGACCCCCGTGCGCCGCAAGTTCACCCTGGGAGATTTTTTCGATATCTGGGGACAGCCCCTCGGACCCGACCAGGTTGGACCGGCGCAAGGGCCGGTTACTGCGTTCGTAAACGGTAAGCGCTTTAGTGGCAATCCGCGGAACATCCTCCTCGGCAAGGTGGTTGTCATACAGCTCGATGTCGGCCAGCCAGCTCCTGCTCCGGTGCCTGTGCATTTCCCACCTGCGCTTGCAGGAAAGCGGGGTGCTGGAGCAAATTCCGGCTGTTCGGCGACCGCTCAGGTATGTAAACCGGTTGCACAACATCTGAAGGGCTAGAATCTCTTGACACCATAACCAGATAGGTATACGTTCCATGTAAATCGGTTGCGCAACATCTGAAGGGCTCGTGAGGAGGCCTTGGCTCAGCGGACAGGAGGCTGGATGGAAGGGTCGGATCGAGGTGGAATCGTAGCGGGATTTAGCCATCCGATGTCATTCTGGTCCGGAGCAGCCGCAGTCACCGTTGGGGTTCTGCTGCAGTTGCCCATGTATTTCAATGCGCGGCATCAGCACTTCGTACTCCGAGGAATGCCGATGGATTCGGAGATGCTGATAGGCATGGTGCTAATGGTTGTGGGTCTCGCCCTCGTAGCCTACGGCCTGGTGGTTCGTAGCCCATCTGGGTCCTCGGGCAAACCGCGGGGGACAAGCATCGATGTCCGGGCTCTAGACGGCGCCCGCATCAGCACAGCGCATATCCGCCTCATGGTCGTCCTTGCGGTGGCAATCGCAATCGACACCCTGAAGCCGTACACCTTTACCTTTATCCTCCCTGGTGTTGCCAAGGAGTATGGCCTCAGCTCGCCTGCACATCATGTGCTTGGGCACGCGCCGGTTGCGCTCCTGCCGTTCTTTGGCATTCTCGGCACGGCACTTGGTTCCTTCGTCTGGGGCTACTTGGGCGACAAGATGGGCCGCCGGGCTTCAATGCTTCTCGCGTCTATGATCTTCATCGGCTCGTCGGCCTGCGGAGCGATGCCCGCATTTTGGGAAAACCAGGTGATGTGCTTCATCATGGGACTTGCTGTCGGGGGTTTCTTGCCAATCGCATACTCACTTCTGGTTGAGACCGTGCCGTCTGAGCGAAGAGGCCAGGTTGTGGTGCTCGTAGCAGGTGTCGGAACCGCAGCCGGGTTCCTGCTCGCGAGCCTGTCTGCGCACTGGTTGATACCCCTGTTCAACTGGCGGGTTATGTGGTTCCTGGGTATCCCAACTGGCGTTGCGCTGATCGCCTTGAACCAGTTCATGCCGGAGTCGCCGCGGTTCTTGCTAGCCATGGGACGTGACGAGGAGGCCCTGGCGATCATGCGGACCTTCGGCGCTGCGATTGTCGAGGCTGTGCCTGGGGAAGGAGAGGACGGAATGCCCGCAATGGCCTATTCCTCTTCCAAGAGCAGCGTTCGTGAGCTTTTTCACCGCCCGTTCACGGGGCTCACGTCTTCGCTGGTGCTCTACGGGCTCGCTTGGGGAGTCGTTAGCTTTGGCTTCATAGTCTGGCTGCCCACCGATGTTGCCAGCGCGCGTACCGCAATCGATCAGGCCCAGATCACAGCGATCCTTTCGGAAGCAGCGGTATTTTCCATTCCTGGCGCTGTCTTTGCCGCCTGGCTCTATGGCCGTAGTGCGAAGGTCGCCATGGTCTTCTTTTCCGCTACGTGCGCTGCAAGCCTGGGTCTCTTCGCGGTATTTGGCTCCCAGATCACATCGGACTCCATTGTTCTGACTACGCTGCTTGTGGTTCTACTCGTTTCGATGTGGGGCTCGATCTCTGTGCTATGCCCGTACAGCGCGGAGGTATATCCGACCCGCATGCGCTCCAGCGGAGCGGGTATTGCTGCTGGTGCTAGCAAGCTTGGTGGCGTGGTCGCACTGGCTCTTGCTGTGCTTGCGATCTCACCCCCGAGCCTCACCGGCGCAGCGGGGGTGTCAGCTGCCCCAATGTTGGCGGCAGCTGTTGCGATCGCAGTTGTGGGCGTCGAGACTGCCCGTAGGAGCCTCGACAGGTGTCCTCCACGCGGTCGGAACGTGGAATCGTCCCCAGTGGCTGTTCGCTAGCAAATCTCCGCTGGTAATGTCCGCGCAACAGCTCGGCCAAGCGCGCTTCTATCCCTTCCGATCTGCGATGTTCAAGTCGAAGGTGGTGTGCGTGTCGTCGTCCCAGCCGTCCCACAGGTATGCTTCCTCGCGCCCATCTGCGATGAGGCGCATTGCGTAGCGAGCCTGCTCCTGGTAAAAGCCACAGAACGCTCCTCGATGCAGGCTGTCGCCTGCAAGTTCATGTGCTTCGGCGGGGCAGGGAGCGCCACAGAAGTGGCGAAAGGCGCAGTGCTCGCACGGTTCGATCATCTCGACGCCGCGTTGCGTGACGGAGCGGAAGGCGCTGGTGTCGAAGCAGTGCTGAAGGTCGCCGCTGAAGATGTTGCCGCCTTTGAAGCCTTCGATGCCGATGAACTCACTACAGGGGAAGAGAGCTCCGTGTGCATCGACAGCGAAGAAGCAACGGCCGCCGCCACACGGGGAGATGTCGCACATGAGACGCCGCGCGGTTGGTGCAACGATTGCAAGTAAGATATTTGCGAAGTTCGCGACTATCAGCTTGCGTCCGGTCTCCAGGTACAGCTGGTAGCTGCGATCGAGAGCCCGCGTGTACGCTGCTGCTAGATCGAGGTCTGAAGGACGAACTCGCCTGCCCCCGTCCAGGGTGCACCGCACCGGGTTCAGCATGCAGGTGGGCACCTCCAGACTGTGGAGGAGTTCCACCATGCGGGTAAGATGCTCGAGGTTCTCTGATGTAGCGGTGCATATAACCGAGTAGCTTTCGTAGCCGCGCAAGGAATCGAGAGCCTTGAGCACCCGGTCGTGTACGCTATGTCCTGAGAAGGTGTGCCGAGTGCGGTCCGTTATCTCGGCAAGCGGACCGTCAAGGGAAAGGCCGATGCTCACCTGTCGCGAGGTCAGGAACTCGATTGCTCCGTCGTCGAGGAGCGTTCCGTTCGTCTGGATTCCGAACACGAAGTCTTCACCGAAGTGGTCTATCGCCGTAAAGATGGCTTTCCGGTTCATAAGAGGTTCGGAGCCATGGAAGATCACCTGCGGTCGGTCATTGGCAGGCATCGTCGGGTGGAAGAAGTCGCGAAGTGTCTCAAGTGCCCGGAACAGGTCGTCTCGTGACATGTGAATCCCGTGCCTGCGCATTGCTTCTGGCAGGTAGCAATAGGTGCAGTTGAGATTGCATCGTTCAGTCGGGTTGAAGTAAACCGCCGACGGCGTGAGGCCATACCGCAGGGTCTCCATCTCTGTTGCAAACTCATGCGCATGCTCTCGTACCATTTCCAGGAAGGCCGGATCGCAGATCAAATCTGCAAGCCGGTTCTTCTTGACGAGAGACCAGAACGCAGTGTCTGGCTCGACCAGAGCGATGTACTTCTCGTGGCCGATGTCCAGTGGTGCGAGCACTGGTCCATCACCGGCATTGGCCCGCGGCATATCGCGCTTGGCGGCGAGGTTGCTCATCGGTGGGTGTTGACCACTGCGACCGCCTGGGGTTTGCAGCTTGCCGAACGGTGCGCTCAAGAGCTGGTGGTCGTCAGCTGCTGGCTTTCCTCGCGGGCCGGCTGGTTTTGCGCAGCCCCGGGCTTGCCAGCACCGTCGACCAGCTTGCGCTGTGCCTCAAGACTTTTCATCTCAACGGATCCATCGCGCTGTGCCCGCGTCAAGAGCACGTAGTGTGACAGACCGGTTCCGCTCGCCCGGCAGGTCTTGCGATATGAGATCACTTCGGGTCGCTCAGATGTCACAGGTTCTCCTTTTATATACTCAAGCTAGTAACAAACGATACTATGTGTATAAACCTCAAGTTATCGCTTCGGGCATGAAACTATCACGGAGGTCCCCCGGCTGGCATGGTGTGCCAGCCGGGGGAGCGGCCCATGCAACTGATGGACCCCGCGGCTAACGTTTGGCGAATGACGGCTGTTCTGAGTGAAGAATGCGACCTGCGGTCTGGTGAGGCGCAGGAGGAGGGCGGCCTTTCCCGAGACGAGCGCTCTGACGACGGGTGGCTAAGGGATCTCTTCGGTTACGAGGCGACCTTCATTCCCGGCGACCCCCCGAGAACGGGCCGCTTCGCTCTCTTTCAGGCAAGCGCCCCGGTTAGGCGTGCTATCTCACCTGACGCGCTCCGGGCGAGAACCGGTGCCGTTGTGGACGAGCTGGAGGTAATCTTTCCGGCGGGGCGAACGGTTCGCCGGAGAATCGTAAGCGCTCTTTTTCTCTCGGTCGACGAGGCATTGCCGTTGCTGCTAGGGATCGACCGGGACTCCGCGGCCGCAAGCGTCATAGCGTGGTCGACGACGCTCACCGCGGGCCTCGGGCTGATCGCCCGTGGGCGGATCATTCCCGCAGTGACTCCCGGAGGGCATGATGGATGGAGGACAGGACCCCTCGACCCTGGTGACAATCGTCTCTTGGAAGCGCTTGCGGCTGCCCTCCCTCCAGTAGCCTTTGCACTGAGGCTTGATGGGCGCTCCCCACTCAGACTCCGTTCACCTGCAGTGCTCATCCGCTCTGTTTGGGACGCGCTCGCGGATGTCCTGCCACGATCCCCGGCTGCCCCTTTGATCGCCGGCACACCGCTGTTCAGTGCCAGCGAGCCCCAAGACGCAGCGGGTCTGGAGGCCTGGCTCGCGGAGGCAGGTCGGGGGCTCGAGGGTGGAGCCCAGGTTGCCCTGCGGGTCGAGCTTGACAACAGCCCTGCGGTGCAAGAAGCTCTGGAGCGACCGGAGGGCGAATCCGGCACGGCCGTGGAATTGGCGAGCGCTGCTCGCGACGGTTCCGCTTTGGTAGCGGCTGGGCAGGAGAGTTCGGCCCGGGCGACTCTGCAGCTTACGAGTCGCGCTGATCCTAGCCTCGTCGTAGACGCCCGCGATCTCTTTGCCTCGCCAGCAGCAGTGCTTGCCCGATTCGGGGACGATGCTGAGACGGACCTTCTTCTCGCGTTACGGCGTGGCGCCAGGGCATGGAAGCCGCTTGAATCCCTACTGCGGGAGCGAGTACCCGGCGACCTCGCACTTGGAGATGACGACGTCGCGGATCTTCTGGGTGACGGTGCAGCAGCTCTCCAGGGGGCCGGGATCGAGGTGCTCTGGCCAACCGAGATCGTCACCGATGGGCTTGCGCTCCGTGCTGCAGTAACTGCGGCGCCCGGCGCTGTGGTCTCCGCGGGGCTGGACCTCAAGACCCTGCTTGAGTTCCGCTGGCAGGTTACGCTCGCTGGCGAGCTGCTCACCGATGATGAACTTGACCAGTTGGCGGAGGCAAAGCGGGGCCTCGTGCGCATCCGCGGCAGGTGGATTGCGGCCGATCCCGCTCTGCTCGCCCGCCTCCGCCGCCGCCGTTCACGGCGCCTCAGCATGGCAGAGGCACTTGGTGCTCTCCTCGCAGGTGAGATCGAGATCGACGGGGAACGGGTGCCGATCGTGGCTGGCGGTTCGGTTGCCACCATCGCTGACCGTCTCCGATCTCTGGCGGATACGAGTTCTGTGGATCTTCCGGCCCCGCCAGGGCTCGCGGCGGAGTTGCGTCCCTACCAGCAGCGCGGGGTCGCCTGGTTGCACCAGATGTGTGAGCTGCGGATCGGGGGGTGCCTGGCGGATGATATGGGTCTCGGTAAGACGATCCAGGTTATAGCGCTTCACCTCCACCGCAAGGCCTCCAAGGCGGGACCGACGCTTGTGATTTGCCCGACCTCGCTTCTTGGGAACTGGGAGCGTGAGTTGCACAGGTTCGCACCAGGGGTGCCGGTGCGGCGCTATCACGGTGGCGGGCGCCATCTCGATGAGATAGCAGCGGACGAGGTTGTCCTTGCCACCTACGGCGTCGTGCGCCGAGACCATAGCGAGCTCGCGGGGGCCGGCTTCTCACTTGTTGTCGCTGATGAGGCCCAGCAGGCGAAGAACCCACTTTCTGGCACTGCGCGGGCACTTCGGGCGATCCCGGCCGAAGTGCGTATAGCACTCTCGGGCACGCCGGTCGAGAATCGTCTCACCGAGCTGTGGTCCATTCTCGATTGGACTACGCCTGGGCTTCTCGGTCCACTGGAGCGGTTTCGACGCACCGTGGCGCTTCCGATCGAACGCTACCGCGACCCTGCGGAGACAGAGCGGCTGGCAAACGTGGTTCGGCCGTTCCTCTTGAGAAGGCGAAAGACCGATCCCGCGATTGCGCCGGACCTGCCGCCGCGGACCGTTACGGACCACGCTGTAGCGCTAAGCATCGAGCAGACGACGCTGTACGAGGCGGAAGTGCGCGAGGCTCTTTCCGCTATAGCAGCAGCGGAAGGCATGGAGCGTCGTGGCCTCGTCCTGCGTTTGCTTACGGTGCTGAAGCAGATCTGCAACCACCCAGCTCAGTACCTGCACCAGCCTGGCCCGCTCTCAGGCCGGTCTGGCAAGCTCGCGGCCCTTGAGGACCTTATCGAGGTCATTCTCGCGGAGAAGGAGTCGATCCTCGTCTTCAGCCAGTACGTCGAGATGTGCTCCCTGATAGAAGCTCGTCTCGCAGCGCTTGGCGTTGCGACCGTCTTTCTGCATGGCGGTGTGCCGGCGAAGAAGCGTGACGAGATGGTTGCAGCGTTCCAAGCGGGTGAAGCGCCGATCTTCCTCCTGTCCCTCAAAGCCGGTGGGCTGGGGCTGAACCTCACGAAGGCGACGCATGTCGTGCACTACGACCGCTGGTGGAACCCCGCTGTCGAAGACCAAGCGACCGACCGTGCTCACCGTATCGGCCAGAAGCGCTCGGTGCAGGTCCATCGCTTCGTTGCGGAGGGAACCCTTGAGGATCGCATCGCGGAGCTACTCGAACGGAAACGCTCCCTTGCTGAGGCCGTGATCGGGGAGGGAGAGGCGTGGCTTACGGAGCTCTCGGATGACCAGCTAGCGGAGTTGGTCCGGCTCGGAGGCGGCGAATGAGCGCTTTCAGCAGGAGGCGCTCTGGGCAGGATCGAGGCGACCACTGGTGGCCCGAGTCTGCTGCTCGGCGCCCCGGCAAAGGACCAAAAAGGGCGCAAGGCCGGCGTGGTTTTGGCAGCACCTGGTGGGGCACTGCATGGGTGGACGCTCTCGAACAGCGTGCACGGCTCGATCCGAACCGGCTTCCGCGCGGACGGACCTATGCGCGCTCCGGAGCAGTGGAAGGAATCGAGGTCCTTGTGGGAGAGGTTCTCGCGTCCGTGCAGGGTTCCCGCGCGAAGCCATACGACGTTCGGGTCAGGGTGAGAACCTTCACGGTGGATGAATGGGACCGTGTCCTTGACGCTCTGGCTGAGCAGATTGGGCACTCCGCAGCTCTCATGGATGGAGAGCTGCCGCCTGAGGTAGCAGATGACGTCCGTTCTGTCGGGCTTGATCTCCTGCCAGGGGCAGGCGAGGTCCAACCTCGCTGCTCGTGCCCGGACTGGGCGGATCCATGCAAGCACTCTGCTGCTGTGTGCTACCTGGTGGCTGATGAGCTCGACAAGGACCCTTTCGTCCTGTTTCTCCTGCGTGGTCGCGATCGCAAAGAGCTGCTTTCCGGCCTCCGGGCTCGCCGGGGACAGCTCCGTGAGGCTGAATCGCCTGGGAAGGCGCCGAGTGACTGGGGCGTCGACGATGGGATCCTTGCTCGCGAAGCATGGGAGCGCGAGCCCGTTCCGTTTCCGAGCGTTCCGTTGCCACCGCGACGGCCGGGACGGCCAACGGTGCTCGCGGTCGATCCTCCGGAGTGGAGCGGGCTTCAAGCAGAGACGATGCAGGGCCTAGCTGCTGATGCAGCGTCGCGCGCCTGGTTGTTAGCTGTGGGCCAGCGGAGCACGGTAAGCGACCTCTCGCTCGACGAGGATTTTGCTCGCCGTGCCGCGGAACTGCTAGATGTCCCAGAAGGCACCACGATGCGAGGCGGGAACGCGAGGGGCGGGGTTCAGCTCGAGGACCTCGCGCGCGCTGCGGGAATTACCCAGCGTGACCTCCTGCGCCGCGCACTAGCCTGGCAAGCCGGTGGAGCGGGCGGGCTTGTCGCGCTTGTCGATACTTGGGATGCAATGCCAGCCGAACTGGAGGCCGGTAGGGCCTTCTTGGGATCTGGAACCAGGGCCCGCAAGAATCGGCTGACCAACGGGGATCGCCAGCTTCGCCTGGGAAAGGATGGTAAGTGGTATCCGTTCCGCAGGGCCCGCGGTGCTGATTGGGATCCCGACGGGCCGCCAATGGAATTGAATGGCTTGTCCGACCCGCCGGGTTAAGAGACGACCCACCGGTTTCCTAGGGAAGCATACCGGACGCGGCCGTTACGCCTGACGGATTGCCTCTGCTTCGATTTCGATCTTGACCTGGCGGCCCACGACCATTCCTCCTGCCTCTAGGGCTGCGTTCCAGGTAAGGCCGAACTCCTCACGGTCGATCTCTGCGACAGCAGAGACGCCGATCCTTTGGTTTCCGTAAGGGTCCTGAACCACGCCCTCGAAGGTCGTATCGAGCGCTACCGGCTTTGTGACGTCCCGTATTGTGAGATCGCCCACGACGTTCCATCTTCCCTGACCCGCTCTTCGGACTTCGGTGCTTCTGAAGGTCATGGTGGGGAAGCGCTCGACATCGAGAAAGTCCGGCGAGCGCAGGTGCGCATCGCGATTTTCTTCACGAGTATCGATGCTTGCCGTCTCGATCGTCACCTCTACCGTCGAGTTTGTGGGATCTTCGGCGATTACGACCGTGCCGTCAGCTTTCGCAAAGCGGCCATGTACCTTCGCCACCATCATGTGCCGCACAGCGAAACCGATTTCGATGTGCGAGGGATCGAGCTTGAAGGTGCCTGGGGAGGGGATAGTGACCCCATCTATGGTCCTGGTCAATTCGGCTGGAGTGGCGTTCTTGATGTCTGTCATGACTCATCTCCTTTCGCTTGCGGTTAACTAGTTGCGCGCACTAACGTTGCTCAAGCAACTAACCTTACATCAAGATCGTTGCGCGTGCAACTAGCCTGCTAGACTTCTTTGAATGCAGCCAAGACCGTCCCTTGAGCCAAATGCGGGCGCAGATGGAGCTCCGAGTCCCAGTGAGTCGCTTGACCGCGTTACCACCGTCGGTCTGATCCTTGAAGTGGCTGCTGGCCTACGCAGGACCATTAACCCAATCATCGAAGCAGAGCTTGGTGTTGGAAGTGGCGATCTCGAGGCTCTCATCCGCCTTGTCCGCAGCCCTGGTGAACGGCTTAGGCTAAGCGACCTCGCCGCTCAGACGGCGCTCACACCGAGCGGCCTCACCCGTGCTGTTGACCGGCTTGCCGAGTTGCGTCTCGTTCGTCGGCAGGGATGCCCGGATGATCGGCGCGGTGCTTTTGCAGTGATGACACCGCGTGGTAAGCAGCAGATGGAACGAGTGATGCGGATCCATCGGCACCAGCTCGACGATCTCTTTGGCAACCTGCTGGAACCTGGGGAGGAGGAGATGGTCGTCAACGTCCTAAGGCGCTTGCGAGATCGGGTGAACCCGGATGCGGCTCGGTTGAGCGACTCTGCAGAGGGGGGCGTGTCCGAATGTGAAGACCAGCGTGGTGAAGATGATGCATGATGATCGTGTATGCGCATGTTTGTCGCCGTCTGGCCGTCGGTGGAGGTTGTCGATTGCCTGAAACGCCTAGACAGGCTGCCGCGCGGCGACATGCGCTGGACAACGCCGGAGCAGTGGCACGTTACTCTTAGTTTTCTTGGCAACGACGCGAGCGCTGAATGCTCGAAGGCTGCGCTCGAGCAGATGGACTTTGCTTCCCTGAGAGGTGCATTGGCCGAGGTGGGGCCAGCGACGGCTTGCTTTGGTCGCCACGTGCTTTACCTTCCGGTCGGCGGCCTCTCAAGGTTGGCATCCTGTGTCCGTGAGGCGGTGCCGCCCGCTGGCCACGCTGCGCAGCCTGCAACGAACTCATTCACGGGCCATCTCACGCTTGCCCGGGCACGTGGGAGGACCGGTGATCTCAGAGCCCTAGCGGGCATGCGCTTTTCTGCGACGTGGCCGGTGAACAGCGTTACGCTCGTGGCATCGACGCTCGCGCATACGGGAGCACGATACGAGGTCGTCGCCTCGATCCCATTCCCGGCGCCGGATGTCCTGGGGTGACTTCTACTGGTGGGCAGAGCTGTCGCTGCGGGAGAGGTCCGTGGTCCGATGGCGTCACGACAAGCGGCTATCGCAAATCCGCACACGAACACGCGTTCTGAACTACACTACCATTGCGAGGCAAGGACCACTGATGTACTGGGATCGCAACAGGTCTAGCAATATGCACATCCACGATGTCACACCCTCCCTGTACTGTGAAGGCAGCGAGGAAAGTGCCGAGGAGCAAGCAACCGAGCGTGGGTCCATCAGCGTGCCGCAAAGCGAAGATAGCCCATTTAGGACAAGATGAGAGAAAGTCCGGAGATAACCCGGAACTAAGGAGCAAATCAGACATGGAACGTGACAAAGCGCTGGACATGGCCCTGAGTCAGATCGAGAAGAGCTTTGGGAAGGGCTCAATCATGCGAATGGGCGAGAATACCCACATGACCGTGGAGTCCATACCTACGGGTGCGCTAGCACTTGACATTGCTCTCGGCGTGGGAGGCCTACCGAGGGGCAGGGTGGTAGAGATTTACGGTCCCGAGTCATCTGGGAAGTCCACCTTAGCGATGCATGTTGTCGCGGAGGCGCAGCGGAACGGCGGGATCTGCGCCTACATCGATGCGGAGCACGCCATGGATCCGGTCTATGCGCGGGGACTGGGGCTGAACATCGACGACTTGCTTATTTCACAACCCGACACGGGTGAGCAAGCTCTTGAGATCGCAGACATGCTGATCCGCTCTGGGGCCTTGGATGTCCTTGTCATAGACTCCGTTGCAGCACTGACGCCACGAGCTGAAATCGAAGGTGATATGGGGGACACTCATGTGGGCCTGCAGGCTCGGCTCATGTCGCAGGCCTTGCGGAAGTTGACTGCAACCCTGAGCAGGTCTCGTACGATCGCCATATTCATCAACCAGCTTCGGGAGAAGGTGGGCGTGGTGTACGGCTCTCCCGAGGTAACGCCTGGGGGCAGGGCGCTCAAGTTCTACTCCTCGGTTCGCTTGGATATTCGCAGAGTGGAGTCGATCAAAGATGGTGCCGACATGGTTGGTAACCGTACCCGGGTCAAGGTGGTGAAGAACAAGGTTGCGCCACCTTTCAAGGTTGCGGAGTTCGACATCATGTATGGCAAGGGGATCAGCCGGGAAGGGTCCTTGCTTGATGTGGGTGTGGAACAGGGCCTTGTCAAGAAGTCTGGAGCGTGGTTCACCTACCAGGGCGAGCAACTCGGCCAGGGAAGGGAGAACGCCAAGCAGTTCCTCAGGGACAACCCCAAACTCGTGATCGAGCTCAACGATCTGATACGCAAGAACCTTGGGATCGGCGACCCTGCGAGCGCAGCCAGCCCCGAGGTCGAGCCGAAAGTCGTGAACGCAAGCAAGGATGTCACGAGGGACGGCGCTGAAGTCAGAGGGAGCGGTACCCGGAGCAAGGATGCAAAGGCGATAAAGTCCACCTCGCTTGCAACGCCAAGATCGACGACACTTGCACCACCGCTGCCAGATCCCGTCCCCGCGCCATCGGTGGTGGCCTCGACGAACGGAGCAGCACGCTAGGCCTGCGCTGCCCGCACAGCGGAAAGCTGGCCCAACCGCTGGAGAGCGAAACGAAGGCGAAAAGACACGGAGCGTCTCGCAACGTCTAGGTTTTCTGGAAGTGCGAGCCTTCGCTCAGGTGGCCCAGTTTCAGGTCGTGCTGGCGTACTGCAGGTGAGACCCGCGAGCGCTCTAGTTGACTTCGCCCGTGCTGAGAGCAGTGTCTGTGGTCATGTTCTCGTGTGATGGACTGTGAGCACTGAGAGCATGGCGCCCCCATCTCAGCGCCACCCCCTCGCCACGCATCATTCGGGTGAACCAAAGCACCGAGAGAACGATGCCAGCTGCTTCGAGCCCGAGTGAAGCAAGTCCTCGCTCGAGTACGAAGGACTTGAGCGAGGACTGGATCAGAAACCACATCACGAGGCCCGCGTTGGCGAAAAGCACAACGGACCATAGCAGGGAGATTCTGAGAAAGAAACGCCTGATAAACGGTCGCCGTAGCAGGTCTGGATCAAAGGGGCAGAAGTCTTTTGCCAGACGTTCCGCAAGTGGGCGTCGAATCAGTGTGGACGCCATGAAGGCGAGTGCCACCGCAGCCGTGGCAGCGGTTGGCTGGATGAAGTAAAGGAACGCGCTGTGGGTCATAAGGGCGAGGATGCTGCGACCGGTTAGAACAGCCGCCCCCAGAAGCAGGACGCCGGGGAGCCCGTGGCCCTGGATGATTCGCCGGACTATTGCCGCATAGGTCCATGCCAGCGAAGCTACAAGAGCTCCTTGAAAGCCGACCAAGAGCACGATTATGTAGAACAGCACCATCGGAGCGACGACTGCCTCGAGGAGTGATGGCAGTGCGTGGCGCGCTAGAGCCCGAGGTGATGGTAGGTGCAATACCTTGCCTTGAGCGCCGTCGCTCAAGGTCAATGTTGACAGTGGAGAGGCGCGATGTCCGGAGGTGAGAGATGAGCGAGGAGTGATGAGTTTGGAGTCTAGCAAGAGAATGCTCTCGCGCCCAAGCAGCGCTCGCTTGCCGGGGGACTTGACGTCAAGACAACGTACTCGCGAGAAAGAGTCTGTACCGCACAACGGGCTCCAGGCGCGCTAAACACGGTATCCATGAGCAGAGTCGCGTGGATCGGTACCGGCCTCATGGGACTTCCCATGGCAGCACGGGTGGTTGCAGCTGGACATCGGGTGACCGTATGGAACAGGACATTGTCGCGAGCGAAGCCGCTCGCCGTGAGGGGAGCAGAGATCGCATCGACACCAGCGGAGGCAGTGCGGGGAGCCGAAGTGGTGATCACCATGCTTGCGGGCCCTGACGCGCTGAAAAGTGTTCTGATCGGCGACAGCGGGATGGCGTCGGCTATGTCTGCGGACGCCGTTCTGATAGAGATGTCAACGGTGGGTCCAGCTGCGGTGCGCGAAGCGGTTACTGTCCTGCCCAAAGGAGCCCAGGTTCTCGACGCGCCGGTCCTCGGGAGCGTTCCTCAGGCGTTAGAGGGCACGTTGCGCATCTTCGTCGGAGGCGAGCCCGATATATATGAGCGCTGGGCTGGCCTCCTCTCGGCCATTGGCGATCCCAATTACGTGGGTCCGAGCGGCTCAGGGGCGGCGATGAAGCTGGTGGTGAACTCCACCTTGGTCGCCTTGATGTCGACCCTTGCAGAGGCGCTATCGCTTGCCGATGCCCTCGCTCTCGACCAGCGACGAGTGCTGGATATGCTCGCTGATTCACCAATCGGCACGACTGTTCGCTCCAAGCGTGACCACTTGGACTCGGGTCGTTACCCGCCGAGGTTCAGGCTCGAGCTCGCGGCCAAGGACGCGCGGCTCGCTGTCGAAGCTGCCGAAGGCCACGGTCGCGACCCACGTATTGCCAGGGCCGCTCGCTCATGGCTGGAAGATGCCGTGAAAAGCGGTTACGGGGATCTGGACTATTCAGCGGTGATTGCCCATGTCCGGGGTCGTAAACCACTCGCCTGACGAGCGCTCCGAGGCCAGCGTAGGGGCCGGGCGAGCCCGGTGGAGGCCGATGATCACGGCGTGTGCCGAGGGTCCGTCTCTCAAGGTGTTATAGCTGGAGGTCCAGGCGAGCGCTCCCCCGGGTCTTCTTGCTGGGATGACTCGCTCCCCCACGAAACGATCAGATCATCGCGGGGTAGATCATCTGTGACTTCGTGCCAGTGCCGTTCGTAGGAGCGCCTCTCCGCCTCCAGCATCGGGTCCTCCCTCTCGCCCGGGAACGGGTCGATCGGTGCTGGCGGGTCCGGCCCGGTTATGAGCTCCGGTTCGCGGTCTCGTTCCATGTATGGCGGCATGGAACGAATATCATCGGCCGGATACCGCCACCAGCTGGGCTGGAGAAAGGTCATCCTGATCCAGAAGCTTGCCATGAGTCCCGGACCGGCCAGCAAAGTACCGGCGGTCAGTCCGACTATTCCAATGCAAACGGCCATGATAGCTAGCACTTCGAGAACCCCGACAACCTTCCAAAACGGCTTCCGTTGCTGGCTGCCTACGATGCGCGCTAAGAGTCCACGACCGCTGCCGACCTGGACCGCGAAAAAGACCACAATCAAGCCAAGCTCGAAAACGACCAGAACCACGACCGCTGGCACCCACACCATCGGTCATCCTCCTTGCATCGACGTAGCCCACCAGTACGCCATTGGTCGCAGGCTAGTCCGCAGACCCACTCGCAGCTATGCGATAACTGCGCGCCCCGGTTGAGCGGAACTCGCTTGCCTTCTCGGAGAGCCCGATCTGCAAAGACTCCTCCGGCGCCAGGCCGTGCTCGCTTGCGAATTCGCGAACCTGCTGTGAGATCTGCATAGAGCAGAACTTCGGTCCGCACATCGAGCAGAAGTGAGCGGTCTTGGCGGGCCCCGCCGGCAATGTCTCGTCATGAAAGCGGCGTGCAGTGTCTGGATCCAGCGCAAGGTTGAATTGATCTTCCCAGCGGAATTCGAACCTGGCCCTTGAGAGCGCATCGTCCCACTCCTGTGCGTGGGGATGGCGCCGTGCCACGTCCGCCGCATGAGCTGCAATCTTGTACGCGATCATACCCTCTTTCACGTCTTCGAGGTTCGGCAGGCCGAGGTGTTCCTTCGGGGTCACATAGCAAAGCATGGAGGTGCCGTGCATCGCAATGACCGCGGCGCCGATTGCAGAGGTGATGTGATCGTAGCCTGGAGCGATATCCGTCGTCAGCGGACCGAGGGTGTAGAAGGGTGCGTTGTGGCATAACTCGCGTTCCAGCTCGACGTTTTCAGCGATCTTGTCCAACGGCACGTGCCCCGGTCCCTCGATCATGACCTGGACGCCGTGGCGCCATGCGACCTCTGTCAGCTCGCCAAGGGTGGCGAGCTCTGCGAGTTGAGCCTCGTCGTTCGCGTCTGCAACCGAACCGGGCCTCAAGCCGTCGCCGAGAGAGAAGGCGATATCGTAGGCTGCCAATATCTCGCACATCTCCTCAAAGTGGGTGTAGAGGAAATTTTCCTCGTGGTGAGCGAGACACCAGGAGGCCATGATCGATCCACCGCGAGAGACGATGCCGGTGATCCGCCTGGTGGTCATCGGAACATAATGCAGCAGGACTCCAGCGTGAACCGTGAAGTAGTCTACCCCCTGCTCTGCCTGCTCGATTAGGTTGTCCCGGTAGATTTCCCAGGTGAGATCCGCAGGCTTGCCTCCAGCTTTCTCCAGCGCCTGGTAAATGGGAACGGTGCCGACAGGAACCGGGGAGTTCCGTAGGATCCACTCTCTCGTCGTGTGTATAGCCGGGCCGGTCGAGAGATCCATGACAGTGTCCGCTCCCCACCGCAGCGCCCAGGTGAGTTTCTCAACCTCATCGGCTGCTGATGAGGTGACGGAAGAGGTCCCGATATTCGCATTCACCTTCACCAGGAACCTGCTCCCGATAACCATCGGTTCGGACTCTGGGTGGTTGACATTTGACGGTATGATCGCTCTCCCAGCGGCCACCTCCTGCCTGACCAGTTCGGCGTCGAGCGATTCTCGAGTGGCAACGAAGTCCATCTCCGCCGTGATGATTCCCTGGCGTGCATAGTGGAGCTGGGTGACGGGACCAGCACCTGGAGATGCTTGTCTTGGCGTTCTTGGTTCGTGAGGAAAGACAGAGGACCCGGCTCTAGCTGGTGTCTTGGTGTTTGCGTCAACTCGAAGCGGGCGTGGGTGCCGTGATGAGCTGTGGCCCTCGTCGCGTGAGCTGTTCGGGCGTCCCTCGTACTCCGAGGTGTCGGCTCTCTCGAGGATCCAGTCGCTTCGTAGCGGGGGGAGCCCCTGCGTGGGGTCGGAGCCGGGTCCTTCGGTATCGTAGAGCCGGATCAGGTAAGCAGGTCGGCCGTCTGTGGAGCAGGATCCTGATCCGGTTCCGGAGTCGACTTTGCTTGTAGAGCTCGTGGGAAGAACCTCTTTGAACGGAACATGCACATCGGCTCTGGTCCCGGTTACGTAGACCTTTCGCAAGTATGAAGACACGCTTGTGCTCCCATTCGCCGTGGTCTCGTCACCTTCGGGATTATCCTCGATAGCAGCATTCACGGTACTCTCGATAGCTGCACGAGTATTCTCATTTCCAGACGATGATCTGCTATTTGCAGGCATCTCGCTACCTCCCTTCGCGGGCATTATCCCGATCAGGTCCAACGGTCGACACTTTTCAATGCCCTCTCAGCCCGTGATCCGAGCTCCCGTTCTTCTCAAATGTCAAATGCTTCCCCCTAGCGTTGCGGTTCCTTAAGTCTTGCACATAATGACTTCCTTCGCGGTGCGTTCCAACGACGATCTCCGTTATTGCCTATCAGCTGCTCCTTTGGGTGAACCAGCATACGGCACGGTCAGACGCGTGTGGTGCAAGGCTCGACATTGGTAACGTCGAAAGGTGCCTTACAATCCCAGGATTGCCGATAACGCGACAGCTCAGCAACGATGACGAGCAGCCAGCAGCCCCCTGTATCTCTTATAGATATCGCCGCCGGAGAGTTTTCCGGTCCCGTACTAGTGGTGTCCGCCCATCCCGATGACGTTGACTTCGGCGCTGGTGGAACGGTCGCAGCGTTGACCTCGAAGGGCATCGAGGTTTCGTACTGCATAGTCACCGATGGCGCAAAAGGGGCGCTGGACCCCACCATCGCACCCGATGACCTGGTAAAGATCCGTCAGCTTGAGCAACGTGCCGCGGCTGAGACTCTAGACGTCAGCGAGGTGTTCTTTCTCGGCTACGTCGACGGTTGCCTTGAGCCCACGATTGAGCTGAGAAGAGACTTCACCCGGATCATAAGGCGACAGCGCCCTCAGCGGATCATCTGCCAGTCGCCGGAGAGGAATTGGTCCAGAATTCACGCAAGCCACCCTGATCACCTAGCAGCCGGAGAGGCGGTCTTGCGATCCGTCTATCCCGACGCGCGCAACCCGTTTGCTTACCCGGAGCTCTTGGAGGAGGGCCTCGAGCCCCATGTGGTCGAAGAGGTATGGATGATGGCATCATCGCAGCCGACCGGTGTGGTTGATGTCACGGAGACGTTCGAGTTGAAGCTCGCCGCACTTCGCTGCCACGAGAGCCAGCTTGGCGCTGCGTCCGGTCTCTCGGAGATGATCCGGGGGTGGCTCCGAGACAATGCCGTTCGTGCGAACCTGGCCGAGGGGCGGCTTGCTGAAGCGTTCCATGTGGTGGACACCAGATGACAGCGTTCCATGTGGTGGACACCAGATGACATGGAGGCCCGGAGGGATCTTCGAGACCGGGAACCGCTCTGCGGTCGCGGTCGATGAAAACCTTGATGGGAGGGAGTCCGTAGGTACCCAGGGACCCGAGGTCGAGGGGCATGACGATGAAGCGATTCCCGCCCCTCCTGCAGTAGCTGCTGGTGCGTTGTGCGGACAAGCTACGCGGCACTCTAAGGTGCGGTGGCCCAAGATCATCATCGGCGCCACGCTGTTTGTGATAACCCTGCCAGACCTTGTGGCCTCAGGCCTTCCGATGCACGGGGACATGAGCTTCCCAACAAGCGTGAGCCGTTGGCTGGGAAATTTTATGCCTCTTTGGGATTCGGGCTTGCAGCAGTCGAACCTCCCCTCGATCGACAGGTTCTGGGCGACGACGCCGTTCCTTTGGGCGGGGCACCTGCTGGGTGTCTCGCTGTCCACCATGTACAAGCTCTACCTGCTAGCGAGCCTCCTGCTGGCCGCGTACGCGATGTACTTCCTTGTCCGTGCGATCCTCTCCGAGGTTGGGCTCGCCAACTCACGCCTTGGCGAGGCGAGCTCGGTAATTGCCGGTCTCATCTTTGCCCTCTCACCCTGGGCCGCGCAGCAGTATCAGGCCCCTTTCTACTACCTCGCTTATGCAGGCACGCCAGCGCTTGCCCTGCTCCTGTACAGGTACCTGGGAAACGGCAACAAGCGCCTTCTTGTCCTGGTGGCGCTCGTTTTCTCGGTGATGGCATCCACTCCCCAGTACACGATCTTCACAGCGGTTGCCTGTTTGGTTCTGGTCACGATGGCTCTCTGGCAGGCACACCGCCTCATGGAAGGCGAGGCGCGCCGTGAAGCGCTCAAGGTCGTGCTCCGACGATTCTCCTACTTCGTCGGTGTTGTGTTCGTCGCGAACCTGTACTGGCTCGTTCCCGGGTTCCTTCTCAGTGCTGACGGTCTCATCACCCCGGGTTACAGGCTCAATGTTGACATGTTGAAGACCTTGAGCGCTCACAGCTCGATGTTCGACGTCCTGATTGGCAGGAACCTCTGGGTCGACTGGTACCACCCTATTTTCATCACGGGTACCGTACGGACCGTCCTGGTGGCTGCTACGCCGGTGCTCGCAATCGTGCTGGCGCTGTTCGTCACCTACCGTCTCCGGCCCCGCTCGCTCCTGCTCAGGTGGTGCTACCCGATGGGAATCGTAGCGATGCTGGTCTCTGCGTGGCCTGCGGTTCCGGTGCTCAGGAGGTCGTATTACTTCTTCGTGCTCAACATGCCGCTTGGGTGGGTGCTCCGTGTTCCGGAAAAGGTTTCTTACCTGTGGTGGGTTGCAGAGCCCGTGTTCCTGGCTGTTGGGATAACCGTGGTAGGACACAAGGCCGGAGCGTGGCTTGCGCAGAGGTTGGCCTCGCGTTCTACCACTTACCCCCGAATAGCGAGGCTGGCCCCGTTTATGGCGAGGTCGGCCGGAGCGCTTGCGATCCTGGTCGCGTTTGGGGTGACCAGCGGTGTGAACTCGGTACGGATCCTGGACTACTACTACAAGCCGATCGTCCTTCCCACCGCCTACAGCCGGGCGTTCGCAAAGATAGCGAGCTTGCGCATTGGCCAAGGCCAGGTCTTCGATCTTGCCCCCTACTACGCGGGTCAAGGTCAGAATAGCCTTCGGGACGAAGCCTCCTACACCTGGAACCCTTCCCGGATCATCGGGTATGGCGTAGCGGCGAGCATCCCCGCAAGGACGATTGCGTACTATCACATGACGACGCCGCTTCAGAAGTTCGCATGGTGGGCGCAGACGCTCGCGATCAGCAATCCGAAGGGCTTCCTCGCCTTGATGCAGGAGGCTGATGTGCATTACGTGCTGTTCCATAACGATGTGGTCGGAGCGCAGGCAACCGGTGCTGCGCAGCTGAAGACGCTTCAGAGAGTTGCCCACGAGGTCGGCTCGTACGGCAGCGGTGTCTACCTGTTTCGCATCCCTGGCACGCGCAAGGCGTTCACGCTGTCTGCGGCTGCGCCCCCGCTCTGGGGCCACAGCCTCGTATCAGCTCTAACGAGCCTCTCTCCGACGTCACCGTTCATAGTCCGTACGCAGAGCCTGCTCCCGTCCCGAGCTAAGGTAGTTCTGGCAAAGATGGAGGCTGGGAGAGCCCCGGGACCACGGGGCTACAGTTCAGCCAGCCCGGCATGCTCAGCGACGGTGATGGGGATGTCGCAAGTCCTTGGCGATGCCTCCTGCACGTCTCGCGTTATCGCTCCGGCACAGGTGGATTCTTATGCAACCTCGAACACGCATTGGAACTCGATGCGCACGATGGCGCCGATGGACTCTGGGCTCGGTGGCTGGGACTCTGCGATTCTCGGAGCCGGACTCGCGGACAATGGCCTGTTTGACATGAACCAGGGCGTGATAATGGCTAGCGGGACCGTCCAGGGCCAGGTGAGCATGACAGTCCCGTTTGACCTGCGTACAGCTGGTACTTACCTCTTGGTTGCGAGAACACTAGTCTCTCCCGTGGGAGGGGGCATCGATTTCAGTGTCGACGGCACTCCAGCGCGTAGCATGCGAACCATTGGATCGCATACCCGCTTCGAGTGGGTGGTAGCCGGGAGTTTCCAGGGCCGCAAGGGCGCTAATACGCTTCGCATCGAGAACTACACTGGTACTAACGCGCTGAACATCGTGTCAGTGCTTTCGAAGAGCCAAGCTGCAGAGGTAGGGCTTTGGCTGCGGGCACCCCCAGGACTGGTGATATCGGGATGGCAAAGCACTCAAGGCCCGTCCCCGTCTCGGGTACGTCAGGCCAATGGACCCCGGAGCGTGCCGCTGGCCATTGCGGGAGCGACAGCGAGCTCCTTTTCCATCCGCCTTCCCGCACGGCACTCGCCCGAGCTACTCACCACAGACATGCCCTGCCAGGTGGGCTGGCAGGTGAGTATCGCGCGGCCGGGTAACTCTGCAACCCCAGCTATATGCGTGGACGGCTTCTGGACGGGGGCTGTCATACCCGCGGGTGCGCCAACCATGGCAACCGTGGTCTATGGACCCGAGACAGTGTGGGTGCCGTGGATGGTTGCGAGCATCGTCGGGTCCTTGTTGATCGTTTTATTCCTGGCCACAGGCTGGGCAATTGGCAGGAGGCGCGAAGGTGCGGCACTCTGGTTTCGAAGAAACCGGGCTAGAGGGTCCGGAGAGCCAGCTAAATGATCGCTGGTGTTAGGGGTGGCAAACGGAGAAGGAGCCGTCTTGGGTGAGTCTCTCGCCGTCGTTGGCTTGAACCAGCATGCGACATCGATCGATGTGTTCGAGCGCGCCACGCTGTCCGAGGATGCCCTTGCGAAGGCGCTCGAGACCCTATTGGAGCATCCTGAGGTGCGTGAAGCAGTAGTTCTGTCGACCTGTATGCGTACTGAGGTGTATGCGCTTGTTGACCGTTTCCACGAGGGCGTATCCCATATCTACGATTTTTTTGCGTACCTGTTGGGCTCCTCATTTACAGAGGTCTCCGACCTTCTCTATTGCAAGTACGAAGAGGCGGTTGCAGCGCATTTGTTCGAGGTGGCAGCGGGACTCGACTCACCTGTTCTTGGCGAGGGAGAGGTGCTCGGCCAGGTGCGCCGTGCATGGGAGGTTGCCCACGCGCGAGGTGCGTCCGGGCAAGCGCTATCGAGTCTGTTTCGCCAGGCGGTCGTAGTGGGGAAACGAGTGCGGTCGGAGACGGCCATAGCAAGAGGGATAACCTCTCTTTCTCATGCTGCGGTCGCGCTCTGTTCAGATCAAGCAGCTGGGGGCCTTGCGGGCAAGCGGGTGCTACTGCTTGGGGCAGGCGCCATGGGGAAAGGTATGGCCTCTGCTTTGCGTTCTGAGATGCTCGCTGCAAGGAGCCCCGCGTCAACGCGAGCGCTCGACGCTGCGGGCATCGCGCACCCAGCAGAAGAAGGACTCTGCGCTGACGTGGTGGTTGTCAGCAGGACCACTGACCGCGCTGCAGAGCTTGCAGCGCAGATGGGGGCCCGTTGGAACAGCCTTGCCAAGCTCGATGACGAGCTCGAAAAGGCTGACATCGTTCTGGTCTCGGTGGCTACCCCCTCCTTTGTTCTGCACGAAGGCACGGTTCGAAAGGTTATGTCAGCGCGTTCTCACCAGCCCTTGCTCGTAGTGGATCTGGGGGTTCCACGAAACGTCGAATCGCATGTCGCACAGATTGACGGCGTAACCCTTATCGACTTGGACCGACTCCGGTCTTTTGTGAACGCGCAGATGGCCGGACGTGAGGCTGAGATCGATAGAGCGAGGGCCATGGTAGGCGAAGAGGTGGTTCGTCACAGGCTCGCGAGACGTGAGCGAGACGTTGCACCCCTTGTCGCTGCTCTGTACAAGAAAGCTGAGGAGATCCGCCGCTCGGAGATGGACCGTCACCGCCAGCGCATCGATGGTTTGGGTGAGCGAGAACGCGAGGTGCTCGAGTCGCTGACTCAGGCGATCGTGAGCAAGCTTCTCCACACGCCAGCGGTGAGGCTCAAGGAGGCCGGTCGGTCTGGATCGGCCGATCGGTTAGCAGAGGCGCTGCGTGATTTGTTCGACCTTTAGTTGTCCCGGGCGGTGAGCGGTGTCGCACTTCGCCTGGCCGGTAGTGGCCCATGGTGCCTGCGATAATGCGTGATGAGGCTGTGGCGCGGCTTGCGACGAGAAAGAGCCCGCTTGCGCTCAAGCAGGCCGAGGAGGTAGCAGCCCTCCTGCAAGCAGCGACTCCTGGGATTGAAATAGAGCTGGTCACAGTCGATACTCAGGGCGACATCCGCACCGATCTGCCGCTTTCAGCACTGGGCGGCCAGGGGGTTTTTGCAAAGGAGGTCCAAGTCGCGCTTCTGCAGGGGCGAGCAGACTTTGCGGTCCACTCAGCGAAGGACCTTCCGGCTGTCACGCCGGAGCGCACTTGCATAGCTGCGGTCCCGCTGAGAGCTGACCCGCGCGACGCCTTGGTCGGCTCTCAGTTGGAGGACTTGCCACCTGGTGGGCTTGTAGCCACCGGATCCGTGCGAAGGAGGGCTCAACTGGCCTGGCTGAGGCCAGATCTATGCTTCGCGGACCTGCGGGGAAGCATTGGCACGCGCCTCGCGAAAGCAGCGCATTTCGATGCAGTGGTGATCGCGTTCGCAGCGCTGGTCAGGCTGGGGCTCGAAAACTGCGCGGACGAGGTCTTGGCGCCGTCGATGATGTTGCCCCAGGTGGGTCAGGGAGCACTCGCGATCGAATGCCGCTCGGACGACGCCGCCGCGCGGGTACTTGCCGGGGGCATCGACCACATGCCCTCACGGGTGTCCGTCGAGGCCGAGAGAGCTTTCCTGCGCGAGATCGGCGGCACCTGTGACCTGCCGGTTGCGGGGAATGCAACGATGGACATAGCGAAGGAATCCGGCAATCCCGCAGGCAGCAAGGACGGTCGCAGCGGCATGTCGCTTGCCCTCGAAGGCCTTGTGGCGAGCCCCGACGGTCGGATCATGTTGAGGAAGGCTGCCGCGGTAGAACAGCCGATTCCGGCCAGCGTGGATGCCTGGGTGCTGCTCGCGAGGACGTTGGGCGAGGAGCTCGCTCGTTCCCTGATCGACGAGAATGGCGGCAACGCCCTTTTGGGAACCGCCGATGCGAGCTGAGTTGCCTAAGCCCGGAACTGTGTACCTGGTGGGAGCGGGACCAGGGGATCCGGGCCTAATCACGCTCAGAGGTGCGGAGCTTCTTTCTCGTGCCGAAGTGGTCGTGCACGATCGGCTCGTTCATCCGCGGCTGCTTTCGATGGCGCCTGGGTCAGCTGAGCTGATTGACGTCGGCAAGAAGCCCGGCGTGCCCTTTGACCAGGCCGAGATCAACGCTCTGCTTGTGTCTCAAGCGCGTCTTGGGCGCTGTGTTGTCCGCCTGAAGGGCGGCGATCCGTTCGTTCTCGGTCGGGGGGGTGAAGAGGCGCAAGCTCTGAAGAGTGCGGGAATTAGTTTTGAAGTTGTGCCGGGGATCACCTCAGCTCTGGCCGCGCCAGCGTTTGCGGGGGTGCCTGTCACCCACCGGGGAGTGTCGACGGGATTTACGGTTCTCACGGGCCGTTCCGGGGAGTACAACACGGGTGAGCTGGACTGGGACGCGGCTGCGAAGCTTGGCGGGACCATCGTATTGCTAATGGCGGTGGCGAACCGCGAAGTGATCGCCGAGCGGCTGCTCGCGGCAGGCCGCGATCCCCTGACGCCGGTTATCGCGGTTGAATGGGGCACATGGGCTGCGCAGCGCAGCGTGAGAACGACCCTTGGCGGCCTCGCTGCCGCTGAGCTCTGTGCACCAGCGACTATCGTCATCGGCGATGTTGCGGCACTGGACCTTAGCTGGATCGAGCGCCGCCCGCTCTACGGATGGTCGATAGCTGTTACCAGGGATGTCGCTCAGGCTGGCGAGCTTTCCAATCGGCTCGCTGGTGCGGGAGCCGAGCCTATCCTCGTCCCGCTCTTGTCGATCGAGCCGTCCTCAGAGATGCTCAGGCAGCTCCGCGACGCTGCGGAGTCTCTCGGTTCATATGATTGGGTGGTCTTCACCTCGGCGAACTCGGTCGAGAGCTTCCTTGCTCATGTGCGGGATGCGCGAGCGTTTTCGGGCGCGAGGATTGCGGCCGTCGGCTCGGCGACTGCGGCCGCGTTGAAGAGACATAACCTGGTTGCAGACCTTGTTCCGCAAAGCTATTCAGCGAAGGATCTCGCCAGCGCTCTCGTCTCAGACGGGCGCGGCGAGGGTACTTCACGGTTGCTTTTCCCACGCTCGGCGAGGGCGCGTGAGAACCTTGGCAACGCGTTGCGACAAGCGGGGTGGACGGTCGACGAGGTCGAAGCGTACCGCACCGAGCCCATCGTGCCGGACGCAAGCGGCCTTTCGGAGCTCGCGCGAGCAACAGCGATCACCTTCTGCTCCCCATCTGCGGTAGCTAGCTATGTAGAGCTGTTGCGTACCGGCATGCTTGCTTCGCCAGGGTCTGCGCTTGCGGGGTACGCCCGGGGCGATCGCAGCGAGGAGCCTAGACGGCAGATATTGGCTTGTATCGGCCCGACCACTGCAGATGCCGCGGCAGAAGAAGGCCTTGTGATCGACGTGGTTGCTAGATCCCATACTGTCGACGGTCTGGTCGATGCCCTTGTAGAGCGAGCGACACTCGCACCGAACGGTACCTTCCGAGCTGAGAGGCAATAGACTCTTGTCATGAGCTTTCCAAGCTCCCGCCCCAGGCGCCTGCGGCGTTCTGAAGCCCTCAGGAACCTAGTGGCCGGCACCGCACTCGCGGTCGACGACCTCGTTGCCCCGCTTTTTATCAGGGAGGGGATTTCTGAACCCGAAGGCGTATCTTCGATGCCAGGGGTATTGCAACACACGCTGTCCTCGCTGGTTGAGGAGGTCGAAGAGCTCATGGCGCTCGGAATCCGAGCGGTCATCCTCTTCGGAGTGCCTGAAGCCAAGGACCCGACCGGATCCGAAGCGAGAAGCCCTGATGGCATCGTTCAACGAGCGCTTTACCAGCTTCGCTCGAAGTTCGGAGATTCGCTGGTGTTAATCGCGGACCTGTGCCTGGACGAGTTCACGGACCACGGCCACTGTGGTGTGATCGGCGAGGACGGAGGTGTCGACAATGATCCGACGCTGATGCTCTACGGCGAGATTGCGATTGCGCAGGCACGTGCGGGTGTCCATATGGTTGCACCGAGCGGCATGATGGATGGCCAGGTTGCCGCTGTGCGCTCGGCCCTTGACAGCGATGGTCACCAGGAGGTGGGAATACTTGCCTACTCGGCAAAGTACGCATCAGCGCTTTATGCACCATTCCGGGATGCCGCACAGGTGCGTATCGCTTCGAGCGAGACAGTTTGCGACCGAAGCACTTATCAGCAGGATCCTCGCAATGCAAGGGAGGCGTTGGTCGAGGTGGCTCTCGATGTGGAAGAGGGCGCTGACATTATCATGGTGAAGCCCGCGATCGCTTATTTGGACGTGATAGCAGCGATCCGTGAAGCCGTAAATGTCCCGGTTGCGGCTTTTCAAGTGAGCGGCGAGTACGCGATGATCCAGGCTGGTGCGCTCGCGGGCTGGATCGATGGCCCAGCGGTGATGCTTGAGCAGGTAACCGCGATCAAGCGAGCCGGAGCCGGCATAGTACTTACTTACTTTGCCAAGGACCTTGCGAGGGCAATTGCACGGTCAACCACCTGACGGCTATAGCCGTGGGCTTAGGGGAATCTCCCCCAAGTCCAGGTTGACCAGACCAAGACATCGAAAAGGAGGTGAACAAGATGTCTACGTTGTACGAAAGCGAGAAGACCCACCAGCAGATGCTTCCTCAGTCTGTCGATGCGCAATCCGCGCCAGCAGACAACCTACAGGGTAAGGACGAAACGG